>DATFEI010000143.1:0-5061 GCA_035251315.1 Burkholderiales bacterium
TTCCGCGCGGCGAAGGGAAAATTCGTCGTGCTCCTCGGCCCCTCGGGCTGCGGCAAGTCGACGCTCCTTCGGCTGATCGCCGGCCTGGAAGAAGTTTCTGAGGGAAGAATACTTATTGAGGGCCGCGACGTCACCCGGCTCGACCCGACCAAGCGCCGGATCTCGATGGTGTTCCAGTCCTACGCCCTCTTCCCACACCTCAGCGTCGCCGAGAACATCGTCTTTGGCCTTAAGGTAAGAAATCTTCCAAGAGAAGAAAGGGCAGACCGGCTTGCCCGCGTAGCCGAGCTCGTAGGGCTCGCGAAGCAACTGGACCGAAAACCGCAACAACTCTCCGGCGGCCAGCGCCAGCGCGTCGCGCTCGCGCGCGCGATCGTGTCGCAGAACCCGATTTGCCTCATGGACGAGCCGCTTTCCAACCTCGACGCCCAGCTTCGCCACGACATGCGGGTCGAGATCCGCGCGCTGCAGCGGCGCCTGGGCATGACCGTGGTCTACGTGACGCACGACCAGGTCGAGGCGATGAGCATGGCCGACCACGTGGTGCTGCTGCGCGAGGGGCGCATCGAGCAGGAGGGCACGCCTGCCGAGCTCTATTCGCGTCCGGCGAGCACCTTCGCCGCCCGCTTCATCGGCACGCCGGCGATGAACCTAGTGCCGCTGGAGGCCGTGCAGCCCGGTGCGCGGGCCGGCCTGACCGCCGGTATCCGTCCAGAACACATCAGATTCTCAGAGAATGGAATTTCCGCCACGGTTCTCACCGCCGAGTATCACGGCGCCGATACCATCGTCACCGCGCAGGTGAACGGCTCCGCGCTTCTCGTGCGCGCCCCGGGGCAGGTGGATCTCGCCGCAGGCTCGCAGGTGAGGCTTGGCTGGGAGCCCGCAGCGGTGCATATTTTCGATTCCGAGGGGAGGAAGCAATGAAATCATTAATTACTCTGTTACTAGGGTTGATTGTTGGCACTGCCTATGCCCAGGGCAAAACCGAGCTGACGTTCTACTACCCGATCGCGGTGGGTGGGCCGCTCACCAAGGTGATCGACAACATGGTCGCGGGATTCGAGAAGGAGAACCCGAACGTCAAGGTGAACGCGGTGTACGCCGGCAACTACGACGACACGCGCATCCGCGCGCTCGCCGCACACAAGGCCGGGCAGCCGGCGCAGCTCTCGGTGCTGTTCTCGATCGATATCTACGAGCTCCTCGAGCAGGACCTGATCGTGCCCTTCGACGACATGGCGACCTCCGCCGCCGACAAGGCCTGGCTCAAGAGCTTCTACCCCGCGCTCATGCTGAACGGCACCTACAAGGGCAAGGTGTACGGCATCCCGTTCCAGCGCTCGACCATCGTGCTCTACTGGAACAAGGACGCGTTCAAGGAAGCCGGTCTCGACCCCGAGAAGCCGCCCACGAGCTGGGACGAGATGCGCGCGATGGCGGCGAAGCTCGTGAAGAAGGATTCGGCCGGCAACGTTTCGCGCTGGGGCGTGATGGTGCCCTCGACGGGCTATCCGTACTGGATGTTCCAGGCCTTCTCGCGCCAGAACGGCCAGGACCTCATGAACCCGGAAGGCAACCGCACCAACTTCACGCATGCCGACGTCGTCGGCGCGCTCCAATACTGGGTCGACCTCGGCAGGAAGCACGGCGTCATGCCCGCGGGCACGGTCGAGTGGGGGACGCTCAGGCAGAACTTCGTCGAGGGCAAGACCGCGATGATGTGGCACACCACCGGCAACCTCACCGCTGTCAAGGACGGCGCCAAGTTCCCCTTCGGCGTGGCGATGCTCCCCGCCTCCAAGCAGCGCGGCTCGCCCACCGGCGGCGGCAACTGGTACCTCTTCAAGAAGTCCACGCCCGCCGAGCGCAAGGCCGCGTTCGAGTTCATCAAGTGGATCACCGCGCCCGAGCGCGCCGCCGACTGGAGCATCGCCACCGGCTACGTCGCGGTGAGCCCGGCCGCCTACGAGACGCCGAAGCTCAAAACCTACGTCGCCGAGTTCCCGGCGGCCGCGGTGGCGCGCGACCAGTTCAAGTTCGCGACCGCCGAGCTCTCCACCTTCCAGACCGGCCGGGTGCGCAAGGCGCTCGACGACGCGATTCAGGCCGCGCTCACCGGCTCGAAGAGCCCGGCCGAGGCGCTCAAGACCGCGCAAACCGAATCGGAAAGGCTGCTGAAACCATATAGATAAAGCGCCCCGATGAAGCACGTCTATGGGTGGCTGCTGCTCGCGCCGGCAGCCATCCTGCTCGTCGGCTTCACGCATTACCCGGCGGTCGCGACCCTCGCCGACAGCTTCTTCTCGCCCGGCACGGCGCTGCGCCCCGCGCGCTTCGTCGGCCTCGACAACTACGCCGCGCTCGGCGCCGACCCGGTGTTCTGGCAGGTGCTGCGCAACAACTTCTGGTTCGCGCTCGGCACCATCCCCACCTCGATCGCGCTCGCGCTCGTCATGGCGCTCTGGGTGAATGCGCGCCTCCCCGGGCGCGCGCTCGCGCGGCTCTCGTACTTCACGCCGACCGTGCTGCCGATGATCGCGGTCGCGAACCTGTGGCTCTACTTCTACACACCACAGATCGGGCTCCTGGACAAGGTCACCGCCTTCTTCGGCGCGCCCAGCCACAACTGGCTCGGCAACCCCGACACCGTGATGGGCTGCGTCATCGCGATGACGATCTGGAAGGAGGCGGGCTTCTTCATGATCTTCTACCTCGCCGCGCTCCAGACGCTTCCGCCCGAGCTCGAGGAGGCGGCGCGCATCGAAGGCGCCTCGCGCGGCTACTTCTTCTGGCGCGTCACCTTCCCGCTCCTCATGCCCACCACCCTGTTCGTCCTGGTGAACGCGACCATCAACTCCTTCAAGCTCGTCGACCACCTCTTCATATTGACGAAGGGCGGCCCGGACAACGCCTCGAACCTGCTCCTCTACTACATCTACCAGGTGGCATTCAGCTACCTCGACACCGCCTACGCCGCGACGTTAACCGTGATCCTCCTCGCCATTCTTGCGCTCCTCGCCGTCGTGCAATTCCGCATGATCGAGCGGCGGGTGCACTATCGCTAGGGACGGTCGATGGGGATTGCGCAACGCTGGCATATCCTCGCGGCGCTGACCTTCGCCCGCACGAGCATGGGCTTCCAGTTCCAGTCGATCGCCCCGCTCGCTCCGTTCGTCAGCAGCGGCCTCGGCCTTGACAACACCCAGCTCGGCTGGCTGATCGGCATCTACCTTCTTCCCGGTGTTGTCATCGCGCTGCCCGGTGGCCTGCTCGGCGCGCGCTACGGCGACAAGCGCGTCACGCTCATCGGCCTCGCGCTCATGACGGGCGGTGGCATCTGGCTCGCGAGCGCCGAGACCGTCGCCGAGGCCGATGCCGCGCGCCTGGCGAGCGGCGTTGGCGGCGTGATCCTCAACGTACTGCTTACGAAAATGGTCGCCGACTGGTTCGAGGGCAAGCAGCGCCTGCTCGCCATGTCGGTCCTGATCAACGCGTGGCCGATCGGTATCGGGCTCGCCCTTTTCGCGCTCCCCCTGATGGGCGAGGCGATCGGTTGGCGCGGCGCGCTCGCGGCTGCGGCGGCGCTCACCGCAGCTGGCTTCGCCGCGGTGCTGTTTGTCTACCGGGCGCCGGCGGGCGCGGCACAAGCGGCTCCCGCCGGCATGGGCTTGGGCGTCATCGACACCAGGGAATGGCGCCTGCTTGCGATCGCCTCTATCCCCTGGTTCACCTACAACGCGGCATACCAGCTCGTCGTGTCCTTTCTGCCTTCCTTTCTTCTCGAGACCGGCTCGAGCCTCACATCCTCCGGCGCGATGACGGGACTGAATACCGCGATCATGATCGCGTCGGTGCAGGCAGGCGGCGTGCTGCTCAAGCGCTCTAGCCGTCCCGACCTTCTCTGCCACGCCGCGATCATCAGCTGGTGCGCGAGCCTGCTGCTGCTCTCGAGCGCATCCCTGCCGTTGTTCTGGATCGTTGCCGGCGGAATCGTCGCGGGCATTCCGGCTGCCGCCTTCGTCAACCTGCCGGCGGAATTCCTGCGCCCGGAAAGCCGCGGCGTGGGCATGGGCGTTTTCTATACCGTGTACTACGTGGGCTGCGCGCTGGTACCGGGTATCGCGGGATTCATGTCGGACCTCGCCGGCAGCACTGGGGCGACGCTTTGGCTCGCAGCGCTGCTCGCGTTCATCTGCGTGCCCGTGCTCATCGCTTTCCGGTGCGCGCTGCGCCATCCACAGACCGCGCGCGCATGACAAACCTCGAAAGAGCCGCCGCCTGGCTCCTCGCGATCCTGTGGATCTCCCCGCTCCTCTACGCCTTCTGGGCGGCATTTCACCCGCCCGCCTACGCAACCACCTTCGATCCGCTCGCGCCGCTCACGCTCGCCAACTTCGAGAAAGCCTGGGGGTACGCGCCCTTCGCGCGTCACTTCCTGAACACCGTGCTCCTCGTCACCATGGTCCTCGGCGCGCAGCTTGTGCTGTGTACGCTGGCGGGCTTCGCCTTCGCGCGCTTCGACTTCGCCGGCCGCGACATCGCCTTCGCCCTCGTGCTGGTGCAGCTCATGATCATGCCCGAGGTGCTGATCGTCGAGAACTACGGCACCATGAGCAAGCTCGGCCTCGTCGACACCATCCTCGGCATCGGCCTGCCCTACATGGCGAGCGCGTTCGGGATATTCCTGTTGCGCCAGACCTTCAAGACCATCCCGCGCGAGCTCGAGGAAGCCGCGCGCGTCGAGGGCTGCTCGTGGATGGGCGTCCTGTGGCGCGTCTACGTCCCCCTCGCCCGCCCCACGTACCTCGCCTACGCCCTGGTATCAGTGAGCTACCACTGGAACAACTTCCTCTGGCCGCTCGTGGTGACCAACTCGGTGAACACCCGCCCCCTCACCGTCGGCCTCGCCATCTTCGGCGCCCCGGAGTCCGGCGTCGACTGGTCGGTGATCAGCGCCGGCACCCTGATCGCCGTCGCACCGTTGCTCGTAGCGTTCCTGCTATTTCAGAGGCAGTTCATGCAGTCGTTTATGCAGGCAGGGATCAAGTAGGACAGAAC
>DATFEI010000173.1:0-6111 GCA_035251315.1 Burkholderiales bacterium
CTCGAGCAATCTCGCCACAAACCGAAGCCGCTCATCCATCTTGCAACACTCCCGCCAAGGCACTTTGCGTTCTCCCCGCAAAGGCCGGAAGTGTTACCCATGTCTCCGGAATGAACTGTTACCCTTCTCTCGGGAAGGGCATATTTTAGGAACCTTTACCCAAGAGCCGGAGCCAGTTCCGCAGTCGTCCCCGTATATCTAGCCGGTTCGCGTGTCCGATGCGAATTCGAGCCCTGATTCTTTTGGGCACTCGCGGCCACGGCGCTGGCGGAGAAGCCCGTCGAGCCAGTGAAGCGCGGCGATCTCGGCATACGCTACTGGCTTTCCACCGCCGAGACCAAAAGCAGCCACAACGCACGGTCACTCGATCCGACGCTCGGATTGCTACAGCTCCGTAGTCAGACGGACCAGGAGGAGAGGGAGTCTGCTCCTGGGCAAGGCCTCGCTTCAGCCGCGAAAGCAGCTTGGCGATGTTGGGACGCGGTTCGCATGAAACGTTCCCACCAACCTGAAACGCATCACTGAACTGCGTGTTCCCATTGCAAAACTTAGAACCAGCTGATCGCGGGGCTTCCGGTGCTGGGCATATTCGCTGATCGAAAGGGCTGATCCAACCGGCAAGCGAGGCGAGATTCGACTCTGGTTGCGCTACGTCAAAGCTGCTCCGCTACGGGGTCTTCAAGGCCTGACCGAAGATAAAGCTACCGCCGGGAGCGCGCTAGGCAACAGTAGCGGTGGTCAGAAATTCGTCGCGAAACACCAGCGCGAGGATGTTCACGGCGCGTCGCAGCTCCGCGCTCGGCAGCCGATAGGATGGGCCCGTCGGTGTGTTGTTTGCGTCGACGATGTAAATCCGTCCGTCGTCACGGTCGCGCAGCACGTCAAGCTCACCGTAATCCAGCCCGATCGACGTGGCGAACTTTCCGATATTGCGAATCTCCTCCTCGGAGAGAACCTCCTCCGCGGGGCACAGCCGCACGATATTGTTTTTGCTGCTGTCAAACCGTATCGCGGTCGGCCGGTATTTCAAATACACGAACGGGACAATGCCGTTGATGGCCGGTACTCGGATGTCCTCGACCAAATCGCCTTGCACGACGTTATTGATGACCCGCTGGTACACCGCCCCGGCTCGCCGCCTGGGCACAGGGGCCGCCACGATATGGCCGTCGTGACGTGCATTCTCGTCGGACTTCTCCACGCAGGGACCCCAGTAGTTGAAGGGGTCAACATCGCAGCTGTAGCCAAAGACAGCACGGAAGTGCCGGGAAACATTGGTCTTGCTGATGTCCAGGCAAGTTGCGTTGATGATGGGCGTCGACGTTACGGGTAGGACAGCCTCCGATGCCTTGATGAAGGTGGCATCCTTCCATAGAACCGTGAGAGCCGTCCGCTGCGACAGCTCCCGCGTTGCGCGGACCCCGAGTACGGCACAGATCTTCCATAAGACATAGTGCATGGAAGCCAGCCGCTGCGGATAGAACAACACGTCGATCGGTGGCCGCCGCAACCGGTATGTAAAGGATCTGGCCGTGTAGTGCGCCCATGTACAACCGACCGCCGCCAAGTGTCTGCGGGGCGCTCGAAGAATTCTGGGGCCAACGTCCGCTGGTTCGGCTTGGGCCAAGGGGGCCGGACTTAAGACTTGGGACATCAGCGAGAAACGGTAGCGGTCGGAACTACGCGTCGCATCCTCAAGATTGAGGACACCGATTGACGTAAGGGTCGGAAGACATGGCTAATTATCTCTTTATCCTCAATTCTGGCGATTTGCCGGCCCCCGGGATTGGCCTAGCCTTTGCTGGCGGCACGGAACAAGCTTGTATCGTGCGAACCTCTATACTGTGATCGTGCGTCGTGCTAGCTTATCAAGACAGGAGGTATGAAGATGAAACTAAAGTTGGTCGTGACCGTAGCCGGCGCCGCTTTCGGTGCATTCGCTCTGGCTGGCCCTTTACAGCACATCGGCTTGCTGCCGCAGACCGCCGTGGGTGATGCGAGCAAGGCGATGATCAAGACCGCCCTCAATATGACGTCGAAGCCGGCGCTCGCGCGCTGTGGCCCGCAGGGCAACAACGGATTCGGGAACGGGGGCCTCGACGGCGTACCCGGCAAGTCCGACTTCAGCGACACAAAGCGTTAAGCCGCTTCGACGAACGAACTTTCAGAACTTCGTACCAAGAAAGACCCGCCATCCGGCGGGTCTTTTTTTGGCACTTGAAGGGCACGCTTCGATGCAGCGACGCTGTTCAGGCGTTCTTCGTTCGCGCAGACCGCCGTGCGAGGTCTCGCGCGCTTCTCCCGCGAGCGTGAGAGCCGGGGAACGTCGGGATTTGCCCCTTACGAAGCGTTGGTTACCCACGGTCGGCGCGACGCCGTCTCTCTTGCTGAGAGGTGCAATCGGCATATGGAGAAGCGCCGCCTTTCGCATATCGTGGACGCACCCCCTGCCTCTTCCGGACGATCTCATCGCCTGCGATTCACCCACTGGCCTACGACTCCTCGCTGAATCGGCATTTGCCGCCAATTACAACAGCCTTAGTGGAAATTTCGAATCACAATCTCACCCGGCGTCTTGTGGAGTGGCGAGCTGTGTTGTGGTCCTGAATGCGTTGCGCGGCTCGCATCCCCGTCTTACGCAATCCACGTTCTTCACCCGCACAACCGGCAAAAAGCAAGTTCGCGGCTGGCTCAGGATAATGTTCCTCAAGATGACCTTCCCGGGGATGCCGTTGGCGCAGCTTGCTGCTTGGCTGCGAGCACACGGCGCGGAGGCGACTGCCTTCTACGCTTCGGATGTCAGCCTCGACTCCTTTCGCGCCATGGCCAAGCAAAGCTTGAGCACCGAGGGGGAATTCATGTTGGTTAACTACCAGCGCGCCTCGCTTGGTCAGCAAGCAATGGCCCATATCTCCCCTCTAGCCGCCTATCATGCCGGCATGGATCGGCTTCTGGTCCTTGACGTTGCGAGATACAAATACCCCCCAGTATGGGTCCCCACCGAGCGTCTATGGAGAGCGATGAACACTGTGGCGGACAAGACATCAGGGAAGACCCGCGGGTTCGTTCTCGTGCGCGGCGCCCGCTTTGGATGATTCAGCAGCCGGTGGATCCTGCTACGCGCTCACCCGAGGCGCGGGCGACGGCGGCGCTAAGAGACATGGAGCTGGGCTGCCGGAGGCTTATTTCCGAGGTGGGCGCGGCTGACAGCGCCAAGATCGCCGGCATGGTATCGGCGGTGAGGTGCGCTGGACACGACGTCCAGGACGGGGGTTTTTGATTACCTGGCATCACTCACGCCTGAACGCAAGCGCGTATTGCCTGCGGCGCGCGCGCGTGTGCCGAAGCTTCCACCGCTGAGCAAGTCCTCGAGCTGCAATCCGCGACTGGAATGATGTGCGCCGGCGCCCGCAGGGCGACCGGCGCGGCTTCGCCTTTTTTTATCCGCAGTTGCCTGAAGCACCGCTGATCTTCGTCGAAGTGGCGCTGGTGAGCGCCGTTCCGCGCTCGATCGCCCACCTTATCGGTGGCATCCCAACCGACCGCGACAGCAAGCGTCCGCACATGGCGGCGTTCTACTCGATCAGCAACTGCGAACCCGTCTCAAGGGAGTTTCCCTCGGCAATTTCTTGATCAAGCGGGTGCAGAAAGAATGAGCCGAGGTGGTACGCACCGGTGTACTAAATGAGGAGGATCAGAAGCTACTGCGCTGGTGCGCGGCAATCTTCCCGGCGTCATAGCGCGGCCGCGCTGGGCGATCCGGTGGCAAGATTTCACCTAGACAAACGGGGCCCGCCTGGAGCGCATCACCTCGGCGCCGATCAGTCGGAGAAGCGGCTTCAAGAGTCGCTCGGGATGGTCAACTACCTCTACGATCTTGCTGCGGTCGAGTCCAATCATGAGCGGTTCATGTGCGGCGAGGTGGTCTGGGCCGCCAAATATTGTCCGCCGCCGGCGGCTGGTTTGGCGCTTCAGCCACGCCGCGGAGCCTCGGGTGCAGGAAGCGCCGGCTTGTAGCGCGGGTCCACGGTTTCCTCGTCGTAGTGGCCGCGGGCGTCGATCCAGCCGAGCACCGCCCTGGGTCGGCCCCGCACGAACACCCGCTCCGATACGCGCCGGAACGTCGAATTACGCGACAAGCATGCCACGAGCCTCGGCGTTGATTTATAGTCGTGCGCTGGGGGGAGGGAAGCCGCTGTGCAGTCGACGCTGCTCGGCCTGCAGAAGATCGAGCTCTTCAAGGGGCTTGATAGCTACAGCTTGCGTGATATCGCGGGGCACTGTAAATGGACGCGCTACAGTCGCAATGAGTACGTTATGCGCCGCGGCGATATCGGCTGCGAGGTGTATTTCGTGGTTGCAGGAATGCTGCGCATTACCGCGGCGGTGGGTCGCGGGCGGCGCATCATCTTCCATGACATACCCGCGGGTGAAGTATTCGGCGAGCACTCCGCCATCGACAGCCACGAGCGTCTGGCCGACGTGCGCGCGCTGCGCGAGTCTCTCATAGCCTCGATGCCAGGCGAAGTTTTCCGGTCGATCGTCGCCAGCCACGGTTCGGTGCGCGAGCGGCTGCTGCAGCGTCTGGCCCGCTCGGTGCGCGAGCTCACCGAGCGCCTGCTCGAGCTCGGCGCCCAGCCGGTGCAGCGGCGCATCCGGATTGAACTCCTGCGTCTCGCGCACAGCGCTGGCGTGGACGCCAACCGCTCGCGCCTCGATCCCGCCCCGACGCACTCCGAGGTCGCGAGCCGCGTCGGCACTGCGCGCGAGCAGGTGACGCGCGAGCTTTCCCGCCTGGCACGGCAAGGCGTGCTTGAGCGCGCGGGACGGACCTTGGTGCTGCGAGACGTGGCTGCGCTCGAGTTTCTGGCTGCCAACCCCCGATCATGATCCTGCTCGTGGAGGACGACGCCGCCGACGCAGAGCGCACGCTGCACGCACTGGGCGAGGCGAGCGCCGGAAGCCAAGTGCACTGGGTGAAAGATGGCGCTGAAGCGCTCGACTTCCTGTTTTGCAGCGGCGCGTATGCCGAGCGCGACCCCGTTCATGCACCGCGCTTCGTGCTACTCGACATCAAGATGCCGAAGGTCGACGGCATAGAGCTCTTGCGGCGCATGAAAGGCTCGCAGCTGCGTGCGATCCCGGTGGTGCTGATGACCTCTTCTAGCGAGGAGCGCGATGTGCTCGAAAGCTATCGCCTGGGGGTGGATGCCTATGTCGTGAAGCCGGTCCTCGCCCACGCGCTGCGCGCTGCGGTGTTGCGGCTCGGCTTCGCGCCCGGAGGCTGAAAAGCCCCTTATAATCGCGGCCTTGGCCGCATCGTTGTTCACTCTAGGCTTGAATCACCAGACCGCGCCGCTCGCCGTCCGGGAGCGGGTGGTGTTCCACGTCGAGCGCCTGCACGAGGCACTCTCGGAGCTCAAGCGGGGTCTCGCGCGTGAAGCCGCGATCCTTTCGACCTGCAACCGTACCGAGGTGTATGTCTCGGCGGAGGACAAGCCGGCCGAGCTCGCGGGCTGGCTCGCGCGGTACCACCACCTCGCACCCGATGAGCTGCATCCCTATCTCTACACGCTGCCTCGCGAGCAGGCAGTGCGGCACGCGTTCCGCGTAGCCTCGGGACTGGAGTCGATGGTCATCGGCGAGCCGCAGATCCTCGGCCAGATGAAGGAGGCCGCGCGCGCCGCCGAGGCGGCCGGCACGCTCGGCAGCCTGCTGCACCGCCTGTTCCAGCGCTCGTTCGCGGTGGCAAAGGAGGTTCGCTCGACCACGCACATTGGCGCGGCGAGCGTGTCGATGGCGGCCGCGGCGGTCAAGCTCGCGGCGCGCATCTTTCCGAGCCTCAAGGACCAGAGCGTGCTCCTTATTGGCGCGGGCGAAATGATCGAGCTCACCGCCACCCACTTCGCGGCGCAAGCGCCGGCGCGCATCATGGTCGCCAACCGCACCCTCGAGCGCGCGGAGCGTCTCGCGACGCGCTTCAACGCGCAGGCAATCGAGTTGCGCTCGCTCGGCGAGCGGCTGCACGAATACGACATCGTGGTGTCGTGCACCGCCTCGTCGCTGCCCATTCTCGGTAAAGGGCTGGTCGAGCGCGCGCTGCGCGCGCGC
>DATFEI010000183.1:0-5060 GCA_035251315.1 Burkholderiales bacterium
TGCAGACCATTCTCCTGCGCTCGCTAAAGCAGGCGGTGTACAGCCCGAGCAACGTCGGCCACTTCGGCCTCGCTTTCGAGGCCTATGTGCACTTCACCTCGCCCATCCGGCGCTACCCCGACCTTCTGGTCCACCGCGCGATCAAGGCCGCGCGCTCACAGAAGAAGTATGTCGAAGAGGACTGGGAGGCGCTCGGCCGCCATTGCTCGGAAACCGAGCGACGCGCCGATGAAGCAAGCCGCGACGTCGAGAACTGGCTCAAGTGCTACTACATGCGCGACCACGTCGGCGGCACGTTCTCCGGCAGCATTACCGGGGTGGTGCCGTTCGGCCTGTTCGTGACGCTCGACGACTATTTCGTCGACGGCCTTGTGCACATCTCCGAGCTCGGTCGCGACTACTTCCAGTTCGATCCCGCGCGTCACATGCTCCTCGGCGAGCGTACCGGCCGGCGCTACCGCCTCGCGGACCGGATGACGGTCAAGCTGGTGCGCGTGGACCTGGACACGCGCAAGATCGATTTCATTCCTCATGAAAGAGCCTAGAGTCGTTTTCGGCTTCCATGCCGTGCTCGCACGGCTGCGCGCCGACCCGAAGTCCGTGGTCGAGATCTTCCTCGACGAGACGCGCAACGACGCGCGCGGCAAGGATCTCGTGGCGATGGCTGAGCGCGCCGGCGTGCGCGTGATGCGCGTTCCCACGAAGCGGCTGGATGGTTTCTACGGTGGCGGCCGACACCAGGGAGTCGTGGCGCGCGTAGAAGTGAAGAACGTACTCGATGACCTGAACCAGATTCTCGAACAAGTCGACAACCCCCTGCTTCTCGTGCTCGACGGCGTAACCGACCCCCACAATCTCGGTGCCTGCCTTCGAGTGGCCAATGCTGCGGGTGCGCATGCGGTAATTGCGCCGCGCGACCGTGCTGCAGGAATTACTCCGGTTGTCTCGAAGGTGGCGAGCGGCGCTGCTGAAGCCACGCCCTACCTGATGGTCACTAACCTCGCCCGCACGCTCGCCGAGCTGAAGGAGCGCAACATCTGGGTCGTGGGTGCGGAGGAGGATGCCGGCGAAACGCTCTATGCGGCTGATCTTCCTCGATCAATTGCATGGGTCCTGGGTGCCGAAGGCGAGGGCATGCGGCGCCTCACGCGGGAGAGCTGCGACCTTCTCGTGCGCATCCCGATGCGGGGCGAGGTCGAAAGCCTGAACGTTGCAGTGTCGGCCGGGATCTGCCTGTTCGAGTCCGTGCGGCGGCGGTAACATTTCAGGCATGCGCGCCCTGGTCATCGACGATCATCCGTTGATCCAGGAGATCGTGCCGGCCGTGCTCGCCAAGGCGCTCGGCGAAGTGGCAGTTGCGACCGAGTCCACTCTGGAAGGGGGCATCGCGCGCGCGGCGCGCGACAACATCCCGGAGCTCGTCGTCCTCGACCTCGGGTTGCCCGGCTGCCAGGGACTCGAGGCGCTCGCGCGCTTCCGGTCCAAGTTTCCGGAGATTCCACTCGTCGTGCTGTCGTGCACCTGCGATCGCGACTTGATCCTCGGCGCACTCGAAGCCGGTGCGGCCGGTTACATCCCGAAGACGTCGAAGCCGGACGTGATGATCGCAGCGATCAGAGTGGTGGCCGCAGGCGGAAGGTATGTGCCACCCGAAGCGCTCGAGGACGCGGCGGACAAGGCGCGGCCGGCACCACGCAGCACGGCCGCGCTCGAGCTGACGCAGCGCCAGGAGCAGGTGCTGCGGCTCATCCTCAAGGGGCATAACAACGAGCGCATCGCCGCCGAGCTCTCGATCGCCTCCAACACGGTGAAGCAACATGTGCATGCCATCTTCACCGCTCTCGGGGTCTCGACGCGCGCCGAAGCGGTCATCGCGGCAACGCGTCACGGCTTCTCGCCGGGCTGATCGCGAGAACCGTCCTTTGCCGCCATGGTCTGATCCCCATGGAGAGCAAGCGCAGTACCTACATTCCGCCGGACCCGACGCAAATCGAGACAAAACCCGAGGCGCTCGACTACTGGGCGCGCACGCTGGAGATCGATCCGGACAAGATCCGCCGCGCCGTCAGCAAGGTCGGCCCGATCCTGGAGAAGGTGAAGCAGGAGCTCGGCATCGGCGGCGTAGGGTAGGCACAACTCGCCAGTTTTCCAGTACAATCCCGCCCCTTCCTGGTCGCACCGTACGCATGACGGTCGGCCTCATTACCTAAAATGAGCCATAGGAAAGGAGCACAACTCGACATGCGGCATTACGAGATCGTTTTCATCGTCCATCCCGACCAGAGCGAGCAGGTGCCGCAGATGGTCGAGCGCTACAAGGGTCTGATCGCCCAGCGCAACGGCACCGTGCACCGCCTCGAGGACTGGGGCCGCCGGCAGCTCGCCTACCAGATCGCCAAGGTTCACAAGGCGCACTACGTACTCATGAACATCGAGTGCGACAACGAGACGCTGAAGGAGCTTGAGCACTCGTTCAAGTTCAGCGACGCCGTGCTACGCCACCTGATCGTCGCGATGCCGAAGGCGCATACCACGCCCTCGCCGATGATGCGCGAGGAGAAGTCGAAGTCGCTGATGGAGCGGGGCGCCGGCGCCTCCGGCGAGGTGGCGCCTGAACCGGGTCGAGCTGAGCGGCCAGCTGCTTGAGCTGGGGGCGTTGCGTTACACGCCGGCCGGCGTCGCCGCGGTCGAGTTCAGGCTCACGCATCGCTCCGAGCAGGTCGAGGCGGGCGGGCGCAGGACCGTCGAGGCCGAGGTGAGCGCGGTAGCCTTCGACACGCAGGCGAAGCTGCTCGCGAGCAGGCCGCTCGGCAGCGCCGTGAAAGTTGAGGGATTTCTGGGAGTAAAGAGCAAGCGCTCCAAGCGGCTCGTGCTCCACGTGACGAACATCGAATTCATCGAAGGAGAGCAACATGCCACCGCCGCGCAGAGGTAAAGGCAAGGGTAAAGGGAAGTTCGGCAAGGACAAGAAGGACCGCGGCCAGCGGGCGCTGTTCCGCCGGCGCAAGTTCTGCCGCTTCACCGCGGAGAAGGTGGAGTGGATCGACTACAAGGACGTCGAGACGCTCAAGGATTTTGTCAACGAGACCGGGAAGATCATCCCGGCGCGCATCACCGGGACCGCCGCGGGCTACCAGCGCCAGCTGTCGGAGGCGATCAAGCGGGCGCGCTTTCTTGCGCTGCTGCCCTACACGGACCTGCATTAAGATCGACGTCAATCCTGCTATGGAAGTGATACTTCTCGAGAAGATCGCGAACCTGGGCGAGCTCGGCCAGGTGGTGAAGGTGAAGGACGGCTACGCGCGCAACTATCTCATCCCGCACGGCAAGGCGAAGCGTGCAACCGCGGAGAACCGCAAGGCGTTCGAAGCGCGCCGCGCCGAGCTCGAGCAGGCGCAGGCCAGCGCGCTCGCCAAGGCGCAGGAGCGCGCCGGCAAGCTCGACGGCCTGACGCTGCAGATCACGCAGAAGGCGGGGCCCGATGGCCGTCTCTTCGGCTCGGTCACCAACTACGACATCGTGGACGCGCTCAAGAAGCAGGGCCAGGAGGTCGAGCGCGCGCAGATCCGCATGCCGCAGGGGCCGCTCAAGCAGGTGGGCGACTTTCCGATCGAGGTCGCGCTGCACACCGACGTCGCCGTCACCATCACTGTCTCGGTGCTCGGCGAGCAATAAACGTCCATGGCAACGCAGGAAGGCGTTGCCCCAGGCGCGTCCTCTTTTTGCTTTGCGTGGACGTTTATACAGTAATAGACTGGCGCGCGTGTCAAGGAAATTAATTTGGAGTTGTACAGCGCCGTCCACAAAGTACCGACAGCCTGCTCACAGGCTATCCACAGAAGTCAGGGTGCGTTAGCCCCGGATGGTCAAGTTTTCAGCAGTGCCGCGGCGCGAGAGCATTGGTAAAGCGCGCGTTTCGACTTCTCAAATCGAAAACCCGGCCTCACTTCCTATGATGCGCGCCGGGGAGGTCTGAACAAAATGCCAGTTGCACAGCCGCTAGCGCGTGCGGACGTCGGCGATCCGCACCTCGTCGCGCTCAAGCTGCCGCCGCACTCCGTCGAGGCCGAGCAGTCGCTGCTGGGCGCGCTGCTCCTCGACAATCAGGCGTTCGACCGCGTCGCCGACCTCGTCTCGGCGGGCGACTTCTACCGCGACGACCACCGCCGCATCTGGCGCCACATCGCGCGCCTGGTGGAGGCGAGCCGGCCGGCCGACGTGGTCACGGTGTCCGAGTCGATCGAGGCGAGCGAGGACAAGGACAAGACCGGCGGCGCGACCTACCTCGCGGCGCTCGCGCAGAACACGCCGAGCGCGCTCAACATCCGGCGCTACGCCGAGCTCGTGCGCGAGCGCGCGGTGCAGCGGCGCCTCGCGCAGGTCGCCACCGAGATCGCCGAGACGGCGCTCGCGCCGACCGGCAAGGACGTCGGGCAGCTTCTCGACGAGGCCGAGTCGAAGATCTTCCAGATCGCCGAGTCTGGCGCGCGCAAGGACCAGGGCCTGATCGGCATCAGCCCGGTTCTCGCCAAGGTTTTCGAGCGCATCGACCATCTCCACAGCCAGGACAATCCCTCCGACGTCACCGGAGTTCCTTCGGGCTTCGTCGACCTGGACCGCAAGACCGCGGGATTGCAGCCTGGAGACCTGATCATCGTGGCCGGGCGCCCGTCAATGGGAAAGACCGCGTTCGCGCTCAACATCGCCGAGCACGTCGCCTTGCATCCGAGCGTCGGCTTGCCGGTGGCGGTCTTCAGCATGGAAATGAGCGCGAGCCAGCTCGCCATGCGGATGCTTTCGTCGATGGCGAGGGTCGATCAGACGAAGCTGCGCACCGGCAGGCTCGACAACGAGGAATGGGCGAACCTCACCGACGCGATCGGCAAGCTGAACGAGGCGCGCATTCACGTCGACGAGACGGCGGCCCTCAACGCGCTTGAGCTTCGCGCGCGGGCGCGGCGCATGAAGCGGGAATACGGCAAGCTCGGACTGGTGGTGGTCGACTACCTGCAGCTGATGTCGGCGAGCTCCCAGGGCGAGAACCGCGCGACCGAGATCTC
>DATFEI010000079.1:0-7320 GCA_035251315.1 Burkholderiales bacterium
ACGAGCTGGGAGAGAGGCTTCCGAAAAAGATCCTGTCGGCGCGGGAAACCGGCCGCGTGCCGCAACTGCACCTCACGGTGGAAAACGCGACTGGCTTGAGCGCCCGGCTGCAGGCCGCCGACCCGCCCGTGCACCTCTCGGAGCGCTTCGCCGCGCAGGGCGTCCTGGTCGTCGATCCGCAGGCGCTGCGCCCGCAGGACGACGCCGCGCTCGTCGCGGCGCTGCTCGCCGCCTTGCACGATTAACGCGCGCCGCCCCGGCGCGGTGCCTCGAATTGGTGCGAAAAGAATCGGGGTCAGACCGGGTCAGACCCCGATTCCCATAGCAACACGCTGGCACGGTCCGTGCGGGCGTCCCCGGCGAAGTCTCTAACACCACGGGGAGAATTCATGAAACGTCGTTCGTTGGCGCCTTTTGAGCCCGAGTCCGGCGCCTACGGCCACCGGCACGACGAGATGGGTCACGGTGGAAAGATCCACGACCATAACCACCACCGATGAGCCTCGCACGGCTTCTTCAGCTCGCAAGCCCGACGCTTCCGGTCGGCGCCTACAGCTACTCGCAAGGGCTCGAGGCTGCGATCGAAGCGGGAATTGTTTTTGATTTCTCTTCAGCGAAAACCTGGATTGGCGACGTGCTGGAGCTCTCGGTGGCGCGCATGGAGGCTCCGCTGCTGCGCGCCCAGATCGCCGAGCCGACGCAGGAGCGCAACGACTTCTTCGTCGCTGCGCGCGAGAGCGCCGAGCTGCGCGCGGAGACGCTGCAGATGGGGCAGGCTTTGGCCAAGCTGCTGCGCGAGCTCGGTGCCGAAGTTCTTATTGAGCACCCGGCCTACCCGACAGCCTATGCGTTGGCGGTGCGCCACTGGAACATCGAGCCGAGCGACGCGGTGCTCGCTTATCTCTGGTCCTGGCTCGAAAACCAGGTGATGGCGGCGGTGAAGGCGGTGCCGCTCGGGCAGACCGCCGGCCAGAAGATTCTCCTCGAGCTCGGGTCGCGCCTTCAGAATTTGGTCGAAACCGAATTGCAGGAAGATTGCTGGACCAACTTCACACCCGGGCTCGCGGCTCTGTCAGCCAGGCACGAAACCCAGTACTCGAGGCTCTTCCGTTCATGACCCTTCGCGTGGGCATCGGCGGCCCGGTCGGCTCGGGCAAGACGGCGCTGATGCTCGCGCTGTGCCGCGCGCTGCGCAGCCGCTACGAAATCGCGGTGGTGACGAACGACATCTACACCGAGGAGGACGCGCAATTCCTGGTGCGCAACGAAGCGCTTGCGCCCGAGCGCATCATTGGCGTCGAGACTGGCGGCTGCCCGCACACCGCGATTCGCGAGGACGCCTCGATCAACCTTGAGGCGGTCGAGCGCCTGGTGCGCCGCTTTCCCGGGCTCGACGCGGTGTTCGTCGAGTCTGGCGGCGACAATCTCGCCGCAACCTTCAGCCCGGAGTTGTCCGACTTGACGCTCTATGTGATCGACGTGGCCGCGGGCGACAAGATCCCGCGCAAGGGCGGGCCGGGCATTACGAAGTCGGACCTGCTGGTGATCAACAAGATCGACCTCGCGCCCATGGTCGGAGCGTCGCTCGAGGTCATGGACCGCGACGCGAGGAAGATGCGCGGCAAGCGGCCGTTCGTCTTCACCAACCTGAAGAGCGGCCAAGGCCTCGACGCCGTGATCCGGTTCATCGAGCGCCAGGGCATGCTGCAGCCCGAAAAAAAGCCCGGGGGCGGATAGCTCCGCCCCGGGCCGGACTAGCACCTCCTTCAGGGTAGGAGGCGCGAGAGAGAAACCGGTCTACGTCTGGCGCGGGATGGGGAGGAAGAAGGACTCGCGCACGACGTCCTTGCCGGCGATCAGTTCTTCGGATTCACGCCGCTCTTCGTCGAACATCACCTCGGCGAGCTTGCGCAGCGTCTCGCGCGCCTCGGGCAGCGTGCGCCCATGGGAATGCACCCCAGGCAGCTCCTCGATGAAGCCGACGTAGCCGTGGCTCGACTTGAGATACACCGCCGTAAACGCGAGCTTTCCTTGTTCCATGCGCGCTTTTCTCTTGCGGTTCTACGCGTTGGCGACGCGCTTGCCCGCGCCGAGGCCGGCCGCAGACTTGTCCATCACGGCGAGGTCGCCAGAGAGCTCGGCGCCTTCCTCGACCTTGATCCGGGCGTAGCGGATCTTGCCCGAAACCTTGCCGGTGCCCTGAATCACGAGCATCTTGCGAACCGTGATCTCGCCTTCGAAGCGGCCGCGGATTTCGGCCTGGTCGACGGCGATGGTGCCTTGAAACACGCCGTGCTCGGCGATCTCGAGGACGCGCGAGTCGAGGGTAGCTTCGACCCGCCCCTCGACGACCAGCGTGTCGCAGTCGGTGATCTCGACGCCCTTCATCTTGATGTCGGGGCCGACAACCAGCTTGGATTCCTTGCGCTGATCGACTTTCTGCTCCGGCGCGGTGGAGGGCGCGGGTGCCGTGCTCGCGGGCGTTGTCGTTGTCGTCGGCGCGGCCGGTTGATTCTGGCGGAACGGCTCGTCGCGCCTGTTTCGGAAGAACCCGTCTTTCTGTAGCACTTGAACTCCCCTCTCTGTAGTAGTGGGTAGGACAGCTAGTACCGGCATGCACGATCTATACCTGGCATGCAAGCCTTTGAAAGGATAGCACTTATTTTCGATCCTAGGCGCTAAAGTTGTCGCCGGGCGGCGACGTCGGGGCACGGTGACGTCCAGAGCCTCTTGTTTAAACGAGGTTTTTCTTGTCGCCGAAGCCCTACGCGGAAAATTCTCGTAGCAGTCGGCCCGGAAGCTCCTTCGCGTCGCAGGGCCCGTCCTTGCCGGTGACCCGGACGCCGTTGACCCAGACTCCGTGCACGCCGACCGCGAATGTCGTGAGACGCGGGTGACCGCCGGGCAGGTCGAACAGGCGCCGCTTCGGCCCGCGGTCCACGACCGCCGGATCGAAGAGCAGCAGGTCGGCATGGTAGCCGGGCTTGAGCGCGCCGCGCTCCTTTACGCCGAAAAGCTGCGCTGGCTGCCCGCACAGGCGCCACACTGCCTCGGCTGGCGTCAGCACGCCGCGCTCGCGCACCCAATGGCCGAGAAGGTGCAGGCCGAAGCCGGCGTCGTTGAAGAATGTGAGATGGGCCCCGGCGTCCGACAGCGAGACCAGGCTGCACGGATGCTTGAGCATGCGGCCGACCGCCGCTTCGTCGGCGTTGAGCAGCAGCGCGCTGAAGACCGTGTCGAGCTTCTCCTCGAGCGCGAGATCCAGCATGAAGTCGAGCGGGTCTGCGCCCGCCGCGACGGCGAGCTCGGCGACCGATCGCTGCTCGAGCCCGGCGCGCGTCGACTGGATGACGTGCACCCGCTGCCATTCGCCGTTGAACAGCCGGAAGTGCGCCGGCTTCGACAGTTCCGCGCGCAGCGCGTCGCGGAATTGCTTCTCGCGCAGCTTGGCCTTGAAGCGTTCTTCCTTCAACGCCAGCGCCGGCCGCCACGCGTCCAGACCCTCGAATACGTAGGGCGAATGCAGCGTGAAGTCCATGGCGAGCGGGCAGCACGAAACCGCACCGAGCAGTCGCCGGCCGCGCTCGTTCGCTTCTTGGATTTTCTGCAGATCCTGGAATACGGCCTCGGGGTTCGTGCTGCTGTGAAGGAGCGCGGCAATCACCACCGGGCGCTGCGACTCGGCGGCGAGTTCCTCGAGGAAGCCGATCGCCGTCTGCCCGCCCTTCGTCAGCATGAATACGCCGCGCCCGGCCTCGCGCAAGCAGCCGACCAGCGCGCGCAGCTCGGCGGCGTCGGCGAGGCGCGAGGGCATCGGCCTGCCGCCTTCGCCGTTGTGCGCAGGCGAAGTGCTGGTGGAAAAGCCGATCGCGCCCGCGCGCATGCCCTGCATTAGCAGGCTTTTCATTTCGGAAATTTCGTCAGCGGTCGCGGTGCGCTCAGTAGCGGCGTCGCCCATCACGTAGGTGCGGATCGACGAATGGCCGACGAATGCCGCCACGTTGAGGGCAGATCCCCGGCGATCGAGCATGTCGAGGTACTGCGGCACCGTCTCGAAGTCCCACCGTATTCCGGTGCGCAGCACTTCGAGCGACATACCCTCGACCTGGGTGAGATTCTTCATCACCAGGTCACGGTCGCGCGCGCGGCAGGGCGCGATGGTGAACCCGCAGTTGCCGATGATCGCGGTGGTGACGCCGAGCGCGGGCGACGGCGAGGCCCACGGGTCCCACGTGAGCTGTGCGTCGTAGTGAGTATGGTTGTCGATGATCCCGGGCATGAGGGCAAGGCCGTCGGCCACGATGGTTTCTCTTGCATGACCCAAGATCTTTCCCACTTCAACGATGCGTCCATCCTTCACCGCGACCCCGGCGCGGTGCGGCGGCGAGCCCAGCCCGTCGAGCAGCAGCGCTTCCCGGATGACCAGGTCGAACATCGCGCCTCAGTATACTTCGCGAAAATGTTTGATCTGAAGGACAAGACCGCCGTGGTGACAGGCGGCGCGAAGGGCATCGGCGCCGCGACCGCGAAGCTCCTGCGCGAGGCGGGCGCGCGCGTCGAGGTGCTCGATCTGTCGACCGGCTGCGACATCACCGACGAGGCCCAGGTCAAAAACGCCTTCGCAGGTATCGGCCGCCTGGACATTCTGGTGAACAATGCCGGCCGCGCGATCCGCAAGAGCGCAGTGGAAGTGCCGAAGGAGGACTGGGACGCGGTCATCGAGCTGAACCTCACCGCGCTTTTCCTGTGCTCGCGGCTCGCGCATCCTTACATGAAGAAGCGCGGCGGCGGTGCGATCGTGAACCTCGCCTCGATCATGGGCCTTTCTGGCGGCATCTACCCCAACGCCTCGTACCAGGCGTCGAAGGGCGGCGTCGTGAACCTCACGCGCGCGCTGGCGCTCGAATGGGCGCCGGACAACATCCGCGTCAACGCAGTCGCGCCGAGCTATGTGCGCACCGACCTCACCGTGCCCATCTTCTCGAACCCGGACGTCCTGAAGACCGTGATGGCGCACACGCCGCTCGGCCGCTTCCCCGAGGCCGAGGACGTCGCGGCGGCGATCCTATTCCTCGCGAGCGACGCGGCACGCTGCATCACTGGCGTCACGCTGCCAGTGGACTCCGGCTACCTCGCGCGCTAGAGCGAGCGTCCGTCGAAGTGCTGTACTGGAATGGACACTTCGTCGCAATGACCTTGTATTTCATGTTTCCTTCGTTCAGGTCTTCAGCCTGTAGCCGGTCTTGAAGATCCACGCGACAATTCCCAGGAACATGAGGAGGAACGCGGCCGTGACGGCGAGACTCACGCCGACCGGCACGTCCTCGGTGCCGTAGAAGCTCCAGCGAAACCCGCTGATGAGATACACGAGCGGGTTGAACAGGCTGAAGGTGCGCCAAGCCTGCGGCAGCATGTCGATCGAGTAGAACGCGCCGCCGAGGAAGGTGAGCGGCGTGATCACGAGCATCGGCACGAACTGGAGCTGGTCGAAGCCGTCGGCCCAGATGCCGAGGATGAAGCCAAAGAGGCAGAAGGTGGTCGCGGTGAGCACGAGGAAGGCGATCATCCAGAGCGGATGCGCGATGCTCACCGGCACGAAGAGATTCGCGGTCGCGAGGATCACCAGGCCGACGAGAACCGACTTGGTCGTCGCCGCGCCGACGTAGGCGAGCACCAGCTCGAACGCCGACACCGGCGCCGACAGCACCTCGAAGATCGTGCCGGTGAACTTGGGCAGGTAGATGCCGAACGAAGCGTTCGACAGGCTCTCGGTGAAGATCGCAAGCATGATGAGGCCCGGAACGATGAACGCGCCGTAGGGCACACCCTCCAGGTCGCCCATGCGCGCGCCGATGGCGGCGCCGAATACCACGAAGTAGAGCGAGGTCGTGATCACCGGCGTTGCCAGGCTCTGCCACAGCGTGCGCCGGAAGCGCGCCATCTCGAACTTGTAGATCGCGATGACGGCGTGACGGTTCATTTGCGCCCCACGAGGTCGATGAAGATGTCCTCGAGGGAGCTCTGGCGCGTCTGCAGGTCCTTGTAGGCGATGCCGAGCGCGCCCAGCCGGCCGAGGAGGGCGGGGATCCCGGTGCTCTCGTCCTGCGCGTCGAAGATGTACTCGAGCTCGCCGCCGCCGTTCTTGAGGTGGACATTCCAGCCCGCCAGCCCGGCCGGGATGCCGGCCAGCGGCTCGAGCAGGTGCAGCGTGAGCTGCTTCTTGCCGAGCTTCTTCATGAGCGCGGCCTTCTCCTCTACGACTACCAGCTCGCCCTTGTTGATGACGCCGATGCGGTCGGCCATCTCCTCGGCCTCGTCGATGTAGTGGGTGGTGAGGATGATGGTGACGCCGGCGTCGCGCAGCGCGCGCACCAGCGCCCACATGTCGCGCCGCAGCTCGACGTCGACGCCCGCGGTCGGCTCGTCGAGGAACAGGATCTCGGGCTCGTGCGCGAGCGCCTTGGCGATCAGCACGCGTCGCTTCATCCCGCCGGAAAGCGTGCGGATCCTGTCGTGGCGCCGGTCCCACAGCGACAGCTCGCGCAGCACCTTCTCCAGGTGCGCGGGATCCGGCGCACGGCCGAACAGCCCGCGGCTGAGGCTCACCGTCGTCCAAACTGTCTCGAACGTGTCGGTGGTGAGCTCCTGCGGTACCAGGCCGATCTTCGCGCGTGTGATTCGGTAGTTGCGTACGATGTCGTAGCCGTCGACGCGCACGCTGCCCGAGCTCGGCGTGACGATGCCGCAGATGATGTTGATGAGCGTGGTCTTGCCGGCGCCGTTCGGGCCGAGCAGCGCGAAGATCTCGCTCTTGCGGATCTCGAGGCTCAGGTCCTTCAGCGCCTGCAGCCCTGTGGCGTAGGTCTTGGTGAGATGCGAGATCTCGATCACTAGCCGCAGCCGGGAACGCATCCTCGATACTACGCCGCCGCCCTTACCGGGCGCAGCAGCCGCCGGCGGCCGATCCGGTCGCCGAGCGCCGGCGGCGCGAGGTTCTGCCTGTGGCGCAAGTGCTCATGCCTTGTAGTCGAAGATGAAATTCAGTAGGTATCTTCGAGCAGCCGCTTGGCGGACTGCAGATCGCGCAGTACCCATTCCGCGTCGGCGGCGAACTGCGCATCGGTCATCTCGGGCCGGCGAAAGAGGGTGAGGACAAGATCGCAGCCCGCGCCATTCGCGACCACGCGTAGCGGCACATAGACCGTGCCGCCTCGTGGGAGCCTGACCTGATGATCGAGCACGCCGTAGGCGTTACGCTCCGAGAAGCGTACGCTCGCCGAGCCTTCCGGGGTTTCGACGATCCAGTCGTCTCCTTTGCGC
>DATFEI010000081.1:0-13103 GCA_035251315.1 Burkholderiales bacterium
GCCAGGGCTCGAGCTCGTGCTCGAGCTCGAGCCGCTGGGGCTCCTTTTCGCGCTCATCGCCTCGGGGCTGTGGTTCGTGAGCGGCGTGTACTCGATCGGCTACATGCGCGGCAACGCCGAAGAGCACCAGACGCGCTTCTACGTCTGCTTCGCGCTCGCGATCGCTTCGGCGATCGGCGTCGCGCTCGCCGGAAACCTGCTCACCCTCTATCTCTTTTACGAGGCGCTGACGCTGATTACCTGGCCGCTCGTCACGCATCACGGCGACGACGAAGCGCGCCGCGGTGGTCGGACCTACCTTGGGCTGCTGCTCGCCTCGTCGCTGCTCTTCCTGCTGCCCGCGATGGTGGCGACGTGGTGGATCGCGGGCACGCTGGATTTCTCGCCGGGCGGCATCCTCCAGGGCAAGATCTCTGGCGGCGCGGCGGCCGCGCTTCTCGCGCTTTACGCCTTTGGCATCGGCAAGGCGGCGCTGATGCCGATCCACCGCTGGCTGCCGGCGGCGATGGTCGCGCCGACACCGGTGTCCGCGCTGCTGCACGCGGTCGCGGTGGTGAAGGCGGGCGTGTTCTCGATCGTCAAGGTGGTGGTGTACGTGTTCGGGCTGGATTTCGGCGCGGACGCGTTCGCCTGGCTGCCGTGGGTCGCCGGCTTCACGGTGCTCGCCGCGTCGGTGGTAGCGCTTCGCTCCGACAATCTCAAGCGCCGGCTCGCATACTCGACGGTAAGCCAGCTCTCTTACGTGGTGCTCGCCGCCTCGATCCTGACGCCGCTTTCGCTCGCCGCCGCGGCGCTGCACATCGCAGCCCACGCGTTCGGCAAGATCACGCTGTTCTTCGCCGCGGGCGCGGTCTATACCGCCGCGCACAAGACCGAAGTGAGCCAGCTCGACGGCGTCGGCCGGCGCATGCCTTGGACCTTCGCCGCTTTCGGCGTGGGCGCTTTGTCGATGATCGGCCTGCCCCCCGCGGCGGGCTTCGTGAGCAAATGGGTCCTCGTGTCCGGTGCTATGGAGGCGGGGCATTGGCTCGCGCTGGGCGTCGTCGTCGCGAGCACGCTGCTCAACGCCGGGTATTTCTTGCCGATCTTGTATAAAGCTTTCATCAATGCGCCTTCTCCGTCCGACTCCTCTCACGGAGAAGCTCCCTTATCCATGGTTCTCGCGATGGTCGCTACCGCGGCGCTGACCATCGCGATGTTCTTCTATGCCGACGTACCGCTCGCGCTCGCCCGGGGGATGCTCGGATGATCTGGAAAACCTTTATCTCCGTGCTGGCGCTTACCGTGGTCGCGCAATTGTTCATCGAGGCACACCCGCACTTCGCGGTCGAGCGGCTGTTTGCGTGGAACGCGCTCTACGGCTTTCTCGCCTGCGCGGCCCTGATCCTGGTCGCCAAGGGACTCGGGCTGTTCCTCAAGCGACGCGACGACTACTACGATGATTAGCCACCCCGGCCTCGTTCTCATCCTCGCCGCGGCGCTCCTTGCGCCGTTGCGCGGCTGGCCGCGCGCCGCGGTCGCCATCGCCGGCCCGCTGGTTTCTCTCCTCCTGGTGTGGAACGTCCCGGAGGGCGTGCACTGGAAAACCGAGTTCCTCGGGATGGAGCTCGCGCCGTATGCCGTCGACAAGCTTTCGCGCCTCTTCGCGCTGATCTTCGCCCTGATGGCGCTGGGCGGTGCCCTCTTCGCGCTCAACCAGCAGCGCCGCGCGGAGCTGCCGGCCGCCCTGCTCTATGCCGGTGCGGCAATCGGCGCTGCGCTCGCCGGCGACCTAGTGACGCTGTTCGTGTTCTGGGAACTGATGGCGATCGGCTCGACGCTCGTCCTGTGGAGCGCCGCGACGTCCGCCGCGTACCGGGCGAGCATGCGCTATCTCATGGTGCACCTCTTCGGCGGCATGCTGCTTTTCGCCGGCGTGGCAGGTCATGCGCTGCAAACCGGGTCGACGGTTTTCGACCCCCTGACGCTTTCTTCGGTCTTTCAGTGGATGATTCTCATAGCGTTCCTGGTGAATGCCGCGGCATGGCCGATTTCGGCTTGGCTGCCCGACGCGTATCCCGAAGCGTCGTGGAGCGGCATGGTGTTCCTTTCGGCCTTCACCACCAAGACGGCGGTGTACGTCCTGCTGCGCGGTTTCCCGGGCGTGGAGCTGCTGGTCTACGTCGGCCTTGCAATGGTGTTTTACGGCATCGTCTACGCGCTCCTCGAAAACGACATGCGCCGCATCCTCGCGTACAGCATCGTGAACCAGGTGGGCTTCATGGTCACCGGCGTGGGCCTGGGCAGCGAGATGGCGCTGAACGGGGCCGCGGCGCACGCCTTTACGCACATCCTGTACAAGGCGCTGCTCCTCATGTCGGCGGGCTCGGTGCTTCTCGTGACCGGCCGCCGCAAGTGCACCGACCTCGGCGGGCTATATCACAGCATGCCGTTCACCACCGTGTGCGGGATCATCGGAGCACTTTCCATCTCCTCGTTTCCGCTCACCTCCGGCTTCGTGAGCAAGTCGATGATCTCCCAGGCGGCGGCCGGCGCTCACCTGTTTGCCGTATGGATTCTGCTCGCCGCGGCGTCGGCGGGCGTGTTTTTGCACGCGGGCATCAAGTTCCCGTGGTTCGTGTTCTTCCAGAAAGACTCCGGGCTGCGCCCGCCGGAGCCACCGTGGAACATGCGCCTCGCGATGGCATTCTTTTCGGCGCTGTGCATCGGCCTAGGTATTTTCTATGAGCCGCTCTACCGGCTCTTGCCCTATGCGGTGGACTACGAGCCCTACACCGCCTGGCATGTGGTAGCGCAGCTGCAGCTTCTCCTCTTCTCTGGCCTTGCGTTCTTCGTCATGCTGGACTGGCTCAAGCGCACGCTCACCATCACGCTCGACTTCGACTGGCTGTATCGGGTGTTTTTTCCGCGTTTCGCGGATGTCGCGGCGCGCTTGCTCTCCGCCGGCATTGCGGCATGCGAGGCGGCTTTTGCGGACATCGGGAAACGCGTTGACGCCGCCGCTCGATCGCTTCTCGACACGCAGGGGCTTTTCGCGCGCACCTGGGCGTCTGGCTCCATGGCGCTCGGGATGATGCTCATGCTGCTCGCCTTCCTGGTCTCGTACTACCTTTTCTAGGGAGAGCGGGTCGATCGGCTAGAATCCGCGCCTTATGCCATTGCCGGTCATCGACGTAGAGCGCGAGCTGCGGCACACGCGCCGCGTTCGCTACGAGGGCTACAGGCGTGCCGACGGCCTTTGGGATATCGAAGGACACCTGACCGACATCAAGAGCCACGACAACCCGATGAAGACCGGCGTGCGGCGTGCCGGGCAGCCGATCCACGAGATGTGGCTGCGACTCACCATCGACCGGCACTTCACCATCCTCAACGCGGTCGCCGCCTCCGACGCCGTGCCTTATCCGGGTGGCTGTGAAACCATCGCGCCGGCATACAAGCGGCTGATCGGCCTCAATCTCATGCGGGATTTCCGCCGCAACGTGAAAAAGCTCTTCGGGGACGTCAAGGGCTGCACGCATATCACGGAGATGCTCACCGGGTTCCCCACCGCCGCGATCCAGACATTTGCCGGCGAGATGCCGGAGGAGCGGCCCGACGGCCGCAAGCCTTTCCAGCTCGACCAGTGCCACGCGCTCGATACGACTTCGGAGACCGTGAGGCGCTGGTATCCAAAGTGGTACCGTAAGGAAAAGACCCACGCCTGATGAAGATCCACGAGTACCAGGGGAAGGAAATCTTCCGCAAGTACGGCGTCGCCACGCCGCGCGGCTTCCCCGCCTTCAGCATCGATGAGGCGGTCCAAGCGGCGAAGAAGCTGGGCGGCAAGCTCTGGGTTGTCAAGGCGCAGATCCACGCCGGCGGGCGCGGCAAGGGCGGCGGCGTAAAAGTGGCGAAGTCGCTGGACGAGGTCCGGAATTTTTCGAAAAAGATTCTGGGCATGAACCTGGTTACGCATCAGACCGGAGCGGAGGGGCAGAAAGTCCGCCGCCTGTTGATCGAGGAGGGCGCGGACATCAGGAAAGAGCTTTACGTCGGCATGGTGGTCGACCGCGGCACCCAGAAAGTCGTGTTGATGGCGTCCTCGGAAGGCGGGATGGACATCGAGGAGGTGGCGGCCAAGACGCCGGAAAAGATCAAGAAGGTGTTCATCGAGCCGATGGAAGGACTCACCGACGCCGATGCCGACGAGGTCGCGATCGGCATCGGCATCCCGCAGGCCTCGGCGCCGCAGGCGCGCGCGATCTTCAAGGCGCTTTATCGGTGCTTCGACGAGACCGATGCATCGCTGGTGGAGGTAAATCCGCTCATCCTCGCGGGCGACAGCCGTGTGGTCGCGCTCGATTCAAAAATCAACTTCGACGACAACGCGCTCTTCCGCCATCCCGACATCGTTGCGCTGCGCGACCTAGACGAGGAGGACCCGCTCGAGATCGAGGCGTCGAAGTATGACCTCAACTACATCTCGCTCGACGGCAACATCGCATGCATGGTGAACGGCGCGGGCCTCGCCATGGCGACGATGGACACGATCAAGCTGTTCGGCGGCTCGCCCGCCAACTTCCTCGACGTCGGCGGTGGTGCCACCGCGGAGAAGGTCACCGCGGCGTTCAAGATCATGCTGTCGAACCGGAAGGTGAAAGCGATCCTCGTCAACATCTTCGGTGGCATCATGAAGTGCGACACCATCGCGACCGGCGTGGTCGCCGCGGCACGCGAGGTGAATCTGAAAGTGCCGCTGGTGGTGCGCATGAAGGGCACCAACGAGGACCTCGGCAAGAAGATCCTGAAAGATTCCGGCCTGCCGATCATTTCCGCTGACAACATGGCCGATGCCGCGAAAAAGGTCGTCGCGGCGATCAAGAAGAAGCCGGCGAAGAAGAAGGTCGCGGCAAGGAAAAAGAAGAAGGTGGTTGCAGGGAAGAAGTCGAAGAAGAAGGGGAAGAAGAAATGAGCGCCGGTTCGACTTGCCCCCCTGACAAGGGGGGCGGCGTCAGGGGGCCAAACCGGAACCCATGAGCATCCTGATCGGCAGGAACACGCGGGTGATGACGCAGGGCATCACCGGCAAGACCGGCCAGTTCCACACCCAGACGAGCCGCGCGTACGCCAACGGCCGGGCCTGCTTCGTTGCGGGGGTCAATCCGAAGAAGCCAGGCGAGGACTTCGAGGGCATTCCAATTTTCGGCACCGTGAAGGATGCGAAAGCCCGCACCGGGGCCACGGTCTCGGTGATCTACGTGCCGCCGCCCTTCGCCGCAGCGGCGATCGACGAGGCTGTGGATGCGGACCTCGACCTTGTAATCTGCATTACCGAGGGCATCCCGGTGCGGGACATGATCCGCACCAAGCACCGCATGAAGGGCAGGAGGACGCTCCTCGTCGGACCCAACTGCCCCGGCGTGATCACGCCCGAGGAGATCAAGATCGGCATCATGCCGGGACATATCCACAAGAAAGGCCCGGTCGGCGTAGTGTCGCGCTCGGGCACGCTCACCTACGAGGCGGTCGGCCAGCTCACCGAGCTCGGCCTGGGCCAGTCGAGCTGCGTCGGGATCGGCGGCGATCCTGTCAACGGATTGAAGCACATCGACGTTCTTCGCATGTTCAACGACGATCCCGCGACCGAGGCGGTCATCATGGTGGGCGAGATCGGAGGCTCGGACGAGGAGGACGCGGCGCGATGGGTCAAGGACAACATGATGAAACCGGTGGTCGGCTTCATCGCCGGGATCACGGCCCCGCCGGGAAAACGTATGGGCCACGCCGGCGCCATCATCTCGGGCGGCAAGGGCACGGCGCAGGAAAAGCTCGCGGTGATGGAAGAGTGCGGGATCAAGGTGACGCGCAATCCCGCCGAGATGGGAAAGACCTTGAAATCGGTATTACGTTGACGCAGGCGCCCAGATTCATTCCGTAGCAACCCCGCTCTCGCTGCTCGCGACGCTGCCATACGCGGCGACGATATTCCTGTCGTCGTTCCTGCTGTTTCTGGTCCAGCCCATCATCGCCAAGCAGATCCTCCCCTGGTTCGGCGGCTCGGCCGCGGTGTGGACCACGTGCCTCGTGTTCTTCCAGAGCGTGCTGCTTGCCGGCTATGCGTACGTCGACTGGACGAGCCGCCTCGGCGCGCGCCGCCAGGCGATGCTCCATGTGGTGCTTCTCGCGGCATCGCTCCTGTCTCTGCCGATCCTCGCCGCCAGCGGCTGGAAGCCGCACGGCGACGAGCAGCCGGTGGTGCGCATCCTGCTCCTGCTCGGTGCGACCATCGGATTGCCTTACTTCCTCCTTTCTACCACCACGCCGCTGCTACAGGCGTGGTACTGGCGCCGCTTCCGAATCGTGGTGCCCTATCGGCTCTTTGCGCTTTCGAACCTTGCTTCTCTCCTCGCTCTGCTCGGCTTCCCGGCGCTGTTGGAGCCGGTGTTCGATTTGACAGCGCTCGGCTGGGGCTGGTCGTTCCTGTTCGCGGCATTCGCGCTGCTCTGCGCCGCCACCGCCTGGCTATCGCTGAACGGCTTCGAGCGCGAGGCAAGAGCAGCCTTCACCGCAGCCCTTCCCCTCAGGACCCAGCTCGAATGGCTCGCGCTGGCCGCGATGGGCTCGGTGATGCTGCTCGCCGTGAGCAACCACATCACCCAGAACATCTCCAGCGTGCCGTTTCTCTGGGTGCTGCCGCTCGCCCTCTACCTGGTGAGCTTCATTCTCGCCTTCGACCACCCCCGCTGGTACGTCCGGCCGCTGTTCATCGGCGCGCTCATCGTGCTCGCGCCAATGATGGCGTACGCCATTCCGTCGCTTGACCTGGAGAAGGCGGCGCCGCTTTTTCTCGCTGGCCTGTTCGTCGCGTGCATGGTTTGCCACGGCGAGCTCGCCCGGCTGAAGCCGGACCCGGCGCATCTCACGCGCTTCTACCTCATGGTGTCGCTCGGCGGCGCGCTCGGCGCCGTGCTGGTCGCAATCGTGGCGCCGCTCGTGCTCGCGGGCTACTTCGAGCTCGGCTTCGCGCTCGTCGCGCTCGCCTCGATCGTTGTGTTGGTGAAGCGGATCCGCTGGCTCGGCGTCGCGGTGACCGTGCTCACAGCGGTGCTCGTCGGACGAGGCGTGCAGGACTACACCGAAGGAGTCCGCGTGATGGGGCGCGATTTCTACGGAGTCGTGCGTACGGTGGACCACGAGTCCCCGGTGCCCTATCGTTCGATGTACCACGGCGGCATCATGCATGGCGGGCAACTCCTGGGCGATTCTTTCCGTAACACGCCCGCGGACTACTTCAGCCCGAGCTCGGGCTACGGTCGCGTGTTTGCCACGCTGCGCGAGGTGCACCCCGGGAAACCGCTCTCGGTCGGCGTGGTCGGGCTCGGGGCGGGCGTAATCGCGGCGTGGATGAAGCCCGGCGATCATCTGGTGTTCTACGAGATCAGCCCGCGCGTGGTGGACATCGCGCATCGCGAATTTACGTTTTTGCACGATACTTCAGCAAAGACTGAGATCGTTCTTGGCGACGGGCGCTTGTCCCTAGAGCGCGAGCTTCCCCGGGGCTACGACGTGCTCGGCATCGATGCGTTCTCCGGCGACTCGATCCCGATGCACCTGGTGACGCGCGAAGCGATGGCGATCTACCTCAAGCACGTCAAGCCCGACGGCGTGATCGTGTTCCAGGCCACCAACCGCTTCATCAACCTGCTTCCGGTGGTGAAGCGTCTCGCCTCCGAGTTCGGCCTCGAAGCGGTGAATGTCTCGGACGAGCCCGAAGGGGGCGAGGGCGCGGAGTACTGGTACTCGTCCACCGACCAGATCATCGTGACCCGCAACCGCAAGCTGCTCGAATCGCCGCGCATCGCGCAGGCCGCGGCGCAGATCGACGATCGCCCGGAGCTTCCGACCTTCACCGACGCGCACCACAACCTGCTGCGAATCCTCAAGTAGCCCGTCGACCGAGAAGATCCGCTGGTACCGGGTTCCCGGCGGATTCCATGTCCCAGCTCTGGGCGGCAATCTTCCACGCCCCGTCCTCCTTTACGAGCAGCATCGCCTCAACGCCGCGCGAGGTCTGCGACTCGTTCTCGACGATCTCGCACGCCGCCATGGCGATCGCCACGTTGCCGAACACGCGGATCTCGGCGCCTAGCGCGCGTTCCCGGAAGGTGCGCAGCGAAGTTTCCGCCAGGCCCTTCATGCGTTCCACGAATGCCGCGACGAACTGCGGCTTCGCCGGCCGCGCCGCGGGATAGAGCACGGCGTGCGGCAGGAAGTCGCCCGTGAAGCTCGCCCAATCCGCCTGGCGCTGCACCGTCCAGCCAAGGCTTGCGAACTGCCGCTCGATGATCGCCATGATTGCCCGCTCCTCTTCGCCTCTGCTCGCCTCCGCCATAGGCTCTCTCCCGGCCTAGAATTGGGGCCGTGGCTATTCTGCGCTTCAAGCAAGTCGACGTCTTCACCGACAAGCCGTTCCTCGGCAACCCGGTCGCCGTGGTGATCGGCGCCGACGGGCTGGATGCGCCGACGATGCAGCGCATCGCCTGCTGGACGAATCTCTCGGAAACGACCTTTCTGCTGAAGTCGTCGACGGCCGACTATCGACTGCGCATCTTCACGCCCCGGCAGGAGCTGCCGTTCGCAGGGCATCCGACAATCGGCTCCGCGCATGCCGCGCTGGAATCGGGTTTTGTCGTTCGAAAGAAGAAGCTCCTCCAGGAATGCGGCGCGGGCATGATCGAGCTCTCGGTCGAGGACGACGGCCGCATTTTTCTGGAAGGGCCGGCGGCGAAGGTCGAGCGGATGCAGACGCAGATCCCGTCCATACCGCTCGCGCCGGCGAGCGCGGTGATGAAAATCGACGTCGGCCCTGTGTGGGTCGTCGCCGAAGTGGCTGACGCCGGCGCGCTCGCCGCGCTCAAGCCCGACATGACTGCGCTCGCGGAATGGAGCGAATCCCTGCACGTGACCGGCGCAACGGTGTTCGCGCCTTCCGCGGACTCGATTTCGAAAATCCACGTGCGCTCCTTTGCCCCGGCGCACGGCATCCCCGAGGACCCGGTGTGCGGCAGCGGAAATTTGAGCGTTGGGGTGTTTCTCAGAGAAAACGGGCTCGAAAGATCCGGAGCGACCTACGTCGCGCGCCAGGGAATGCAGCTCGGCCGCGACGGCAGGGTAGCGGTCCGAGTTGGCTCGAAACAGATAGAAATCGGCGGCCACGCTGTGACCTGCGTCGAGGGCACGCTCAGGATCTAAACGGCCTCGGTATCAGGCTCGCCGCAGTGCTTCAGCACCTCGGCGCGCACTCGGTCCCGCAGGCGCACGGCGGCGTTCCAGTCGTCGCCTTCCGGCGCGATCGGGGCGCCGAAGGTCACCGCCATAGGATGGCGGCGCGCGTACCAGGTGCCGTCGCGCAGCACCGAGCGCACGCCGCGCAGCGCGACCGGCAGGACCGGGACCCCGGCCTGCACCGCAACCTGGAACGCGCCGGTGCGGAACGGCATGAGCCCCGGCCGGCGCTGCAGCGTGCCCTCCGGGAAGATCGCGAGCGAGCGGCCGCGTTTCGCGGCGTCGACGAGCTCGTCGGCGTGCTCGGCGCTTCTCTGCACGTCGAAGCGCTCGACGAAGAGACAGCCGAAGCCACGGAGCAGCAGCCGCATCACCGGATTGGAGAGGAACTCGCGCTTGGCAATGAACGCGTAATCGCGCGGCGCGAGCACCGATATCAGGACGAGCGCATCGAGGTAGCTCGTGTGGTTCGGCGCCAGCACCACCGGTCCGGGCGGGATGTTCTCGCGCCCGCGCACGAGGACCGTAAGGCCGGACAGTCGCAGGAACAGCCGCGTCATCACCCCGCCCACTGTCCACGCGAAAGTCACGTTACGCGTCGCGGCGGCCGCGAATACGAAGGGCGCTATGACCGCGAATGCGAGGTACGCACGGGCAGCGAACGCCATGCCGCGCACGACGCGCCAGCCGCGCCGCAGCTGCGGCGCCACGCCGGCCGCAGCGAGCCGGATGAACTGCACCCAAACTGCCTGCGGCCGCACCGCCTGCGGGCCACGCTTGTAGTAGTCGGCCGCGGCGACGCGGCGGATCTTGCCGCTCGAGGTTTTCGGCACGGTGTGCGGCGGCGCTAGCACGATGTCGTCCACCGGCGAGCCGATCAGGTTGAGCGCGAGGTCGTTAATCCTGCGCTTCACCTCTTCCTGGGTCGAGGCGTCCGCCTGGCGCGTCTCGGCGAGCACCACGATGCGCTCGGTGCCGCTCGCCGGGTCCAGCGAGCCGAATACCGCGACGCAGCCGCGCCGCACGCCGGGGATATCGCCGACCGCCTCCTCGAGCTCGTAGGGGCTGATGTTGCGGCCGCCGCGGATGATGATGTCCTTCTCGCGCCCGGTGAGGTAGAGCATGCCCTGGTCAAGATAGGCGCGATCGCCGGTATTAAGCCACTCGCCGTCGAAGAGCTCCCGCGTGGCCTCGGGATTGCGGTAATAGCCGCTGGTCGCCGACGGGCCGCGGAACTGCAGCGCTCCCTCGGAGCGGTCCGGGAGCTCCAGCCCAGCGGCGTCCACCACGCGCATCTCGTGGTCCGGTATCGCGCGCCCGCATGCCACGACCTTGAGCGGCGCAGGATCGCCCTCGCGCGCCGCCGCCGCCTCGCCGGTGCGTGAGAAATGCTCGCGATCGAGCAAGTCCATCTGCCACGGTGTGCCGGGCGGCGTGAAAGCGAGCCCGACCGAGCACTCGGCGAGGCCGTAAACCGGCGACATGGCTTCTTTGCTGAACCCCCAGCGCGAGAATTTATCGGTGAAGCCGGTCATCGTCTCGGGGCTCACCGGCTCGGCGCCGTTGAATGCGAAACGCCACGACGACAGATCGAGGCCTTCCAACTCGTGTTCCGGAATGCGTCGCAGGCAAAGCTCGTAGGAAAAATTCGGTCCGCCGGAGATCGTGCCGCGGTGGCGATGGATCGCGCGCAGCCAATGGCTCGGCCGGGCGAGGAAGGCGAGCGGAGACATCAGCACCACCGGGAAGCCCCAGTACATGGTGGCGAAGCAGCCGCCGATGAGACCCATGTCGTGGTACAGCGGCAGCCAGCTCACAAACACGTCGGCCGTAGTCGCCCGGGCCGCCTTGCCCATCGCGCGCACGTTGGCAAGCAGGTTGGCATGCGTCAGCACGACGCCTTTCGGCTGCCCGGTGCTGCCTGAGGTGTACTGCAGGAAGCCCGTCTGGCCGGAAGACGACTTCACCGGGACGAACGAAGGATCCGCGCAGAAGTCCGCCGGCACCATCACCGCGCGCAACGACTCCACCTGAGCGCGTAGCAGCCACGCGATCGGCTTCGCCTCAGGGATCGTCACCATGAGCGCGGCACCGCAGCTCTTCAGGATGCCGACGTGGCGCGTGAGATGGTCCTCGATCGTGGTGAGCCGCGCCGGCGGATAGAGCGGTACCGGGATCCCGCCGGCGAGCAGCGTACCGTAGAACGTGAAGAGGTACTCCCTCGAGGTCGGCAGCATGATCGCTACGGTCTGGCCCGGCATCAGGCCAGCCGCGGCGAGCCCGGAAGCGTAGCCGAGCGAGCCTTGCCAGAGATCGCGGTAGCTGATCTGCGCCTGCGCTTCGCCTTCGTAGAGCAATACGCCGAGGCGGTCGGGCTGTCGCTCGACGTGGTACTCAAGCACTTCGATGAGCGTTTCCGCGCGCTCGGGCGGGCGCACGCCTTCGCCCTGGGCAAGGCTCGCCACCGTGCGGTCCGCCGCCTGCGGTGCGTGCCCTCGCTCGGCGAGCAGGAAGCGCAGCAGGTCGCGCGGTGTTTCGCTGGAGGCGAGCGCCTGCTCCGGCAGGCTGAGCGAAAACTCGCGCTCGAGGCGCAGCACAACCTCGACGCGCGCCAGGCTGTCGAGCCCGAGGTCGCGCTCGAGCGAGCTGTCGAGCGTGATGTAGGTATCGAAGCTTGGCCGCGCCTCGCGCACCACCGCAGCGACGACCGAAAGCACGCGGTTGGGATCGATGGCGTCGGGCATGCGCGGGCCGAGTGTACACGCGGCCGCGGGTGAACTTTCGGAGGGCAGGTGTATACAATTCCAGAGGTGCAAACGCGATCGCGTAGTTTGCGAGCGCCGAGATGCAGGCCGTCAGTAATCGGCGCTCGCTCGCGGTCGACAGACAGTGCGTCCTCAAGGAGGTCGATGAAGCCTCTGCTTTTTCCGCTCAAGCATTCGCGGTGGCCGCTACTGGTTTACCAGCGGGTAGCCAAAGACCCGAAGGCGGAGTTCTTCGAAGAGCTGTTCGCCTGTAACGGCTGGCCGGCGGCGTGGCGCAACGGAATCTTTCCGTTTCACCATTTCCATAGCAACAGCCACGAAGTACTCGGCGTCTATGAAGGCGAGGTCACGGTGCAGTTCGGGGGCGACGCAGGCGTCGTGCTCACGGCAAAGCCCGGGGACGTGATCATTCTGCCGGCGGGAACGCGGCACAAGAAGCTCTCTTCGCACGGCGCGCTCGGCATCGTGGGCGCGTATCCGGAGGGAAGCGACCCGGACACCTGCCGCGGCTCTTTGGACAAACTCGAGGACGTGCCGCTGCCCGCCTGCGATCCGGTCTATGGCGCCGGCGGTCCGCTCTTCACCTACTGGCTTCCTCCAGACGGTCGGTAGCCGGCGCCGGGCTGCGCGAGAAGGCCGCGATCTCGGCACGCAGCGCCGGCGTCATGTCGATCTTCACCGAGTCGAGCGAGGCGCGCAGCTGTTCCACGCTGCGCGCGCCGATAATTGGCGCGGTGACCGCGGGATGGGAGCCGACCCACGCCACGGCGGCGCTCATGGGATGCAAATTTCTTTCGCGACAAAACCCGGCGAACCTCGCCGCCGTTTCATGTACCCATCCCTCGCCATAGCGCGCCTGGTACATTTTGTTGGTGGTCAGTCTGCCGGTCTGGTTCTCGGAATATTTTCCCGAGAGCAACCCGCCTGCGCCGGGGCTGTAGGGGAATACCGATAGCCCGTTGGCGGCCGCCATGGGTAGGAGCTCGACCTCGGCCTGGCGCTTCACCAGGCTGTACATCGGCTGGATTGCCTGCACGCGTGCCCAGCCGCCGCGCTCCTGGACGCCGAGCG
>DATFEI010000086.1:0-3980 GCA_035251315.1 Burkholderiales bacterium
GGCGGGTGATATACGCCGCCCTGCGCGACGACTTTCAGCGCAGCCACCATCCCGGGAATCCCCTGGCTTTTCGAGATAAAGCCGCTTGCCCCGACATCGAGAGCGTCGGCGATCAGTTCGGGGGCGTCCTGCGAAGAAACGATGACCACCTTGGCTTGGGGGAAGTCGGTTCGGAAGCAGAGCAGCCCATCAAGCCCCTCGCTATCGGGGAGCCCGAGATCGAGAAGGACGATGTCCAGGCTCGCCATTTTTCCAGCGCTGCTCAGCCCGCTCGCCAAATCGGCGGCAGACCAGACTGTGGCGCCCGGGAAAGCAGCGCGAGCCACTGAAATCATCAGCTCCCGGGTTACCGCCTGATCTTCGACTACCAGTATTTTCACTGTGCGCTACGGCGCAAAAAAGAATGTTTCTTCTTAAATCATGGATGGGCGCCGAGGCTTGCCGCATTTCTTTGTTTTGCTCCCTCTTGCAGGATTTGACACTTGCATGCCAAAAAAGCGCGGCCGCGTGCACTTTCGGTGCAGCACGCCGACTGTTCCGCCGCTGGTCTACGCCTCGTTACTGTCGAGACGCGGAAGTTGTGCAGCTGCGCTTCGCCGTACCGAACGCTGGATGCGGGCACGCGTGTCGTCCGCTGCGACTTTCACGCGATGGATGTGATCGGACAGGGCTTCCAAGGACTGTTGCAGTCCCATCTGTTCGAACTTGTACGCGGCAAACTGTGCTGCTTGCAGCAACCCTCTGATTTCGTCAAGGGCCGCCAGAGCGCGAGCGGCCATATCGGTATTCATGATGACATTCCTCCCTCTGCGTTGTGATTCTTAAGTGGGGGATTGTTCCAAGCCTGTCAAAGCATTGCTTATCTTCGCGTCCGGAAATGCCGGAGGCGCACGGCCGGTTACCCTGAAACTGAACTTCTAGTTGATCAGCTCGTAGGCGGGGAGAGTCAGGAACTCGACGTACTGATCGTCTGTGGTGATGCGCTCGAAGAGCCGGGCGGCCTCGTCGAGCTGGCCTTCGGCGCCGGCGTTCTTCACTTTGGCGAGCTCATCGGCGAGGAGCTTCTTGAAAAGCTCCGCGGTGACCTTGCGACCGTCTTCCAGCACGCCTTTCGGTGAGCGGATCCACTGCCAGATCTGCGAGCGCGAGATCTCCGCGGTGGCGGCGTCTTCCATGAGGTTATAGACCGGGACGCAGCCGTTGCCGGCGAGCCAGGCGCCGAGGTACTGGATTCCGACCGAAATGTTGTTGCGCAGCCCGGCCTCGGTGATCGGGCGCTCAGGCTGGAAGTCGAGCAGCTGTTTCGCGGTGACGTTCACGTCCGCGCGCTGACGCGTGTACTGATTGGGCTGCGGCATGTGCTGATCGAACACCTGCTTCGCCACCGGCACGAGGCCCGGGTGCGCGACCCAGGTACCGTCGCAGCCGTCGGTCACTTCGCGCAGCTTGTCCTGCCGCACTTTCTCGATCGCGGCTTCGTTCGCCGCGGGGTCGTTCTTGATCGGAATCTGCGCCGCCATGCCGCCCATGGCCGGCGCGCCGCGCCGGTGACAGGTTTTCACGAGGAGCAGCGCGTATGCGCGCATGAACGGCGCAGTCATCGTGACCTGCGCGCGGTCGGCGAGGCAGAAATCCTTGTTGGCGCGGAATTTCTTGATGCACGAGAAGATGTAGTCCCAGCGCCCGATGTTGAGGCCGGCGGAGTGGTTGCGCAGCTCGGAGAGGATCTCGTCCATCTCGAACGCGGCAACCACGGTTTCGATGAGCGCGGTGGCGCGCACCGTGCCCTCGGGAATGCCCAGTTCGCTTTGCGAGAAGACGAAGATTTCGTTCCACAGCCTCGCCTCGAGGTGCGACTCCATCTTCGGAAGGTAGAAGTACGGTCCCGAGCCGCGCTTGATTAGCTCTTTCGCGTTATGGAAGAAGAAAAGCGCGAAGTCGAAGATGCCACCCGAAACCGGCTTGCCGTCCACGGTGACGTGCTTCTCGTCCAGGTGCCAGCCGCGCGGCCGCGGGATGAGGACCGCGGTCTTGTCGTTCAGCCGGTACTGCTTGCCATTCTGCTCGAACGTGATCGTGCGCCGCACCGCGTCGCGCAGATTGATCTGCCCGTCGATCATGTTGTGCCAAGTCGGGCAGTTGGCGTCCTCGAAGTCCGCCATGAACGTGGAGGCGCCCGAGTTCAGCGCGTTGATCACCATCTTGCGGTCGGTCGGGCCAGTGATCTCGACGCGCCGGTCGAGCATGTCTTTCGGCTGTGACGTCACGACCCATTCAGAGTCCCGAATGGACTGTGTTTCTTTCAAGAAGTCGGGCTTGGTCCCGGCGTCGAATTCTTTTTGCCGCTGCGCGCGACGCGCCAGCAGTTCCTGCCGGCGCGATTCGAACTTTCGATGGAGCTTGGCCACAAAGCCCATGGCTTCCGGACTCAGGATCTGAGCGAACTCCTTGCTGATTGGGCCGGAGATGGCGATCCCTTGTGGAAGTGGGCCTGACATGTGCATTGGACCATTCTATTAACCGAAATGTGGCAGTGCAACATGAATTCGTGCGCCGAACGGAGTAGCCTGATCTTTCAAGCACCGAGGACGGATTTCACATCATGAAACCGTACAACATTCTGATCCTGGGAGCCTCGTACGGCTCCCTGCTCGCGACGAAGCTCCTTCTTGCCGGACACACGGTCAAGCTCGTCTGTCTGCCGGCCGAGGTCGACGCGATCAACAGTGGCGGCACGCGGGTGCGCATGCCGGTCAAAGGGCATCAAGGTCTGGTGGAGGTGCACTCGTGGAAACTCCCCGGGAAGCTCTCGGCCGAGGGACCGGGAACGATCAAGCCCTCGGAATACGACCTTGTCGCGCTCGCGATGCAGGAGCCGCAGTATCGCTCGGCCGGCGTGCGCGAGCTGCTGGACGCCGTCGCTAAGGCGAAAGTGCCGTGCATGTCGATCATGAACATGCCGCCGCTTCCTTACCTCGCGCGGATACCTGGCATTTCGACCAAAGAGCTCAGGTCCTGCTATACCGATGCGAGCGTCTGGGACAGCTTCGATCCAGCGCTGATGACACTTTGCAGCCCAGATCCGCAGGCGTTCCGCCCGCCGGAAGAGCCGGTCAACGTGCTGCAGGTCAGGCTGCCGACCAACTTCAAGTCGGCGCGCTTTCCCTCCGACGCGCATACCGCGATCCTGAAGAAGCTCGAAGCCGACATCGAAGCGTCGCGTTTCGACAAGATGGAGCTGCCGGTCAAGCTCAAGGTGCACGAATCGGTTTTCGTGCCGCTCGCGAAGTGGGCCATGCTAATCGCCGGCAACTACCGCTGCGTCACGAAGGAAGGCCCGCGCGCGATCAAGGACGCTGTCCACTCCGACATCAACGCTTCGCGCGCCACGTATGACTGGGTGGTGAACCTCTGCTTGCTGCTCGGCGCGAAGGAAAGCGACCTCGTACCGTTCGACAAGTACGCCGCGGCGGCGCAGAGCCTCGGCAGCCCGTCGTCAGCCGCGCGCGCGCTCTACGGCGGCGCGCCTTACATCGAGCGCGTCGACCGCCTGGTGCAGGCTATCGCCGCGCAGAAGGGCCTCCGCCTCCCTGCGCTGGATGAGGTCGTCGGTCTGGTTGACGCGAAACTCGAAGCCAATCGGAAAAAAGCCGCTTAAGAATTAGTGCTGCGCGTTATCCGCGGGCTCTGACCCTGGTTTTTCGTCCTCGATGCCGAGCTCCTGGATCTTGCGGGTGATCGTATTTCTGCCCATGCCCAAGAGATTCGCGGCATCGATGCGCCGGCCGCCGGTGCGCGCGAGAGCCTTGATGATGAGCGCGCGCTCGAACTGACGGCCAAGGACGTCGAGGATGCCGGTGTCGCCGCGCGCGAGGCGACGCTCGGCTTCCTGCTCGAGCGCCGCAATCCAGTCGCCGGCGCCGGCCGCGGCGTCGCCAGGGACCTGGGTGCGGAACTCGGGCGGCAGGTTGGCGAGATCG
>DATFEI010000112.1:0-7117 GCA_035251315.1 Burkholderiales bacterium
AGGGCGGCAGCCCAGGCATTCGCTTCATCTTCCGACATCACCCGCGACTTCGGCACCAGCTTCCGATAAGCCTCGATAGCAGATAACCAGAAGTTTGCAGCACCGGCCTCCGACAAGACATATGAGAAGCACGCGAAGAGCTCCAGTCCGGCCGCGCGCATCAACCGCGGCAACTGACGCATGACCCGCGGGTTCGTGACCAAAGCGCTTATCAGTGCCTCGTCGTAGGCCTTTCCCTTGTCCGGGTCCGCGTGGCCGAAAGTCAACGATGCATAGTCGCCATCGAAAATGCCAAGCGTGCCGCCAGGCTTCACGACCCGTGCCGCCTCCTTGAGTACGGACAGCGGGTCATCAACGTGACTCAACAGCGTGTGCGCAACAACGGCATCGAAGCTGTTATCGGGAAACTCGAGGTTGCGTACGTCTCCGGTACGAAACTCCAAGCGCTCGGCGATGCCCTCCTCGCCAGCTAGCCGCTTCGCCGCCGCCACGAGGTATGAACTGAGATCAACGCCGGTTATCGTGCCGCCGAACCCAGTACCGCGCGCGATGGTCCTGGCCGCGAGACCCGTCCCACAGCCAATATCCAACACCCTGGCGGTCGCGGCGATGTCCATTGCGTCGAGGTACTCGCGCAGCATCTTCGAAAACTGCGGGTGCTTTCCGCGGGCTTCGAACCGCAATACAAGAGCCTCGAGCGTGCCATCGTCGAGCTTGTCGGTTCTTCCGAATGGATCGATTGCGCCCGTCATCGCTGCTGCCAGCTAACGATCACAAGTTCACCTTTATCCATCTGGATCGACCGTGCAGAAAAGTGCCGCCTTTGGCGCGTCCGTTGCAGCGCGCTATTGCGCCGCTTCGACAAAGCGCGCCTCGACAGGTGTTTGGTGGACCCGTTACGGCCTTTCGCCCGCGACCCAGAGAAACACATTCTCATACCGGATGCTCCCGTCAGGGCGCGTGTGGGCGCGGTCGGCGTCCGCGTAGACAGCGCGCACTGCCGCCTCTCCGCTGTGCGCGATGGCCGCCTGGTTGACTCCAGCGCTTGCATTTGCGCGCCACGATACCTCAGTGCTGGAGAAGACGAAGGGACAGGCGACCTCGCCCTCCTGCACCACGCGCAGCCCTGCCTGCTTCAGCACTGCTGCCAATGCGCCGGGTTGCGACAACGCTCCGGGATGCGGAGGGGAAGCGCCAGGCGGCGGGGGCGGCATAAGCGGTCCCAGGGCTGGCATCACGGCGGTGAGAAACTGGCAGCGCTCTGGCGGGCCCCAAGCAGTCACCACAACCCGACCGCCAGGCCGCAGTACGCGGACGAGCTCACGCATCGCGGTATCCATGTCTGCCGCATAGAAGAGGCTGTTCACGGCGGTAACCGCGTCGAACGTGCTGTCGGCGAACGGCAGAGCCTCCAGATCACCCTCGCGCACATCGGCCGCGGGGATACGTTGCCGAACTATGGCTAGCAGCGCCGCCGAGGCATCGAGGGCGGTAACCTGCGCTCCCCGGAGGCTGGCCAGCAGTGCCAGGAGACCCGCGCCGCATCCAGCATCAAGCAGGCGCGTGCGGGGAGTCACGCGGGCTGCATCAAGCACCGCCCCGAAGAGCGGCAATGAAACCTGCTCCGTGTACGCAGCCCAGTCTTGGGCACGCGCCCCCCATAGCTGACCTTGGACCGTCGCACTTCCCATACAACCCTCCTGGTTCGTTGACTTTTGCGGTTGAAATACCTCCTCGGGGTCTCGTCAATCCCGCTTGGCTGGGCGGCTGAACGTGCCCAGTAACCGGCACGCGCGGCACGACTTGCATGTCCAAGGTCGCTGCTCCGCGGCATAAACAGCAAAAACGACGGAAACCACGCCGAGGCGATCTGCGAGACAGTAATGTCGTAAATAGCGGCGTGCTCTGTCCAGACGACGTCGAATGAATGGTCCTGAAACGGCATGTTGGTTGCGTCGCCCTGGTGAAAGTCGACTGGGTCCTTCAAGCCGATTTTGGCCGTAAGCATCGCAGCGGCGCGACAGTATTCGTCCGTCAGGTCGATACCGGACGCGGCACTCGAATTCCCTAGCAAGACAGGGCATGTACCTCCGACGCCGCTACCAACATCCAATACGCGCGTGCGCTCCAGCGCTTTGTCAGGCGGAATCATGTTGATGGCTCACAGTAAGTTAGGGTTGAGCCGCCAAGTGGAGAACGTGAGTGCGGAGGCAAACGTTACCCAAGCCAGGTAGGGAAGCAGGAGCACGGCGGCGAGGGCATTGAGTCGCCGGAACGAAGCGGCAGTGGCGACAATGAGGCACCACAGAAGTATGACCTCGGCGAACGCGAGGGCGCCTTGGTGCCACACAAAGAACACCCAGGTCCACAGTGCGTTGGCACCGAGTTGGACGATGAAGAGCGCGAGCGCGTTTCTGCCTTGCTTGAAGCCGTGTACTCGCCAGACGAGCCAGGCTGCGACGCCCATGAGGACATAGAGGGCCGCCCACACTGGCGCAAACAGCCATCCCGGCGGCGCCCAAGTCGGACGGACGAGCCTCTCGTAGAACGCGCCGGCTTCTGCGGACGCAACTGCGCCAATAGCGGCAACAGCAAAGGACAAGAGTAGCCAACCGAGCAGGCCAATGATTTGACGCAATACGGTTACCCTGGGCATGGAGCCTTCCATGTGCCGCCTATAGTCCGCTTACTTCGCGACCTGGGCGTCGATCCAGCTCTCGACGCGCTGGCGCAGCATCAGGAGCGGAAGGTTGCCTTCGGCGAGCACCACGTCGTGGAATGCGCGGATGTCGAAGCGTGCTCCGAGGCGCTTCTGCGCCTTCGCTCGCAGATCGAGGATGGTGAGCTCGCCGACCTTGTAGGAGAGCGCCTGTCCGGGCCAGACCATGTAGCGCAAGATCTCGACCGTGGCCCCGCCTTCGGTGCTGCCGCATTCGTCGACGAGATAGCGGATCGCCTTCTCGCGCGGCCAACCCTTGGCGTGCAGCCCGGTATCCACCACCAGGCGCCCGGCGCGGAAGAGCTCCATCGAGTATCGGCCGAGGAGATCGATCGGGTTGTCGTACAGGCTGAGCTCGTGGCCGAGCGATTCGGCATACAGGCCCCAGCCTTCGCTGTACGCATTCACCCCCAGCCGGCGACGGAACTCCGGCACCTTGTTCTCCAGCTTGATGCCGATCTCGAAGTGATGGCCCGGCATGCCTTCGTGCGCGAGCAGCGCAGCGAGACTGACAGTCGACACTCGGCGCGGATTGGGCACCGGCATGTAGAAGATTCCCGGGCGGCCGTCGTCGGTCGGCGAGTAGTACTGCGCCGGCGTGGTGGCCGCGAGGGCGGAGTCGGTGAGCCGGATCTCGAACGCGGCTTTCGGCATGCGGCCGAAGAGCTTCGGCAGCTGCGGCACGATGCGCGCGTGGATGCGGTAGAGATGCTCGATCACCTGCTCGCCGGTGGTGAACGGGTAGAGCTTCGGATCGTCGCGCAGCGCGCGCCGTATGTCGCCGATCGTGCCTTTGAGGCCGGCCTTCTCGGCCGCGGCGAGGTAGCTCGCCTGGATGCGCTTCACTTCCTTGAGGCCGAGCTCGTGGATCTCGTCCGGCGTGAGGTCGGTCGTCGTCTCGTAGCGAGCCGCGAAGCGGTACATCCGGTCCCCGCCGGGCAACGCGCCGAAGCCGTCGGTGCTGCGCGCCTTCGGGATGTACTCGTTGCGCGCGTATGCCCAAAGCCGCCGGATCGCCGGGAACATCTCGTCGACGAGAATCTTCCGGTACGCGGCCTCGAGGCTCGCGCGCGTTGCGGCATCGATCGACGCCGGGAAGCTCGTCATCGGCTTCCACAGCGGGCTCTTGGTCATGTCCTCGGGCGCGAGCGCTTCGAGCTGGCTCAGCGTGCGCTCGGCAATGACCCGCGGTGTGGTGATCCCCGCCGCCGCGCCTTCGCGCATCACGCGTCCGACATCATCGATGAACGGAACGTAGCGCTGCAGGCGCCGGAACCAGGCACGATAGTCCGCCTCGTTGCGCATCGGCTGGCGGTTCACCACTTGCACCAAACCAAACGCAAGGCCGCCGTTCAGGTGAATGAACGCGGTGTGCTGATAAAACGGCGTCGACAGCCACTCGAGCGAGGTGCCCGCGCGCCACGCCATCAGCTCGTGCGTCAGCTTCTCGCTCGGCAAAAGCTCCGACTGCGGGATGCTCTCCAGCTCCTTCAGCACCCAGCGCTGGAACGCGCGCTGCCTCTCGCGGTGCTCGTCCGAGAAACTCAGCTCCACCCGGTCCTGCCTCGGCCCCGCGCCGCGGCCGAAGATCTCGCTCACCGGGAAGAGATCGAGGATGCGCTCGGTCTGCTCCGCCGCCAGCCGCTCCAGACGCTCCGCCGCCGTCTGCGCGCCGCACAGAGACGGCGCGATGAACGCAAGGAGCAAGAGGATTCCTTTCAGGTTGCCTCCCCTCATAGCCCGTCCGTTCCACCTATAAAGTTAGCCGGCCTCGTCGACGATTTGGCTAATCGCCTCGTCAAGACGGCCAGGAAGTTCCTGTTTGAGGTACGGAAGCATACCTGCGGGCTGGACCACAAGTGGCAACAGCGATCAGCGCGAACGCACGGCGTGGCCATTCGCGCGGCACAAGCAGCGGTCAAGTCATCCCGACACGCTTTGCGGCTTCGCGAAAGAGCGCCTCGCCCTCGTCGTCGAAGCGGAACGCGGTGAGGAAGTTGGCGACGTCATAGCCCGGGACTGCCTGGCGGACGGCGGCGGCGTAGCGCCGAGCTTCGTCGATCGAGCCCGCGAGCGCGAGGCTGTAGCAGGCGATGGCGGGGATGTGCGGATGGGCGTTCGGCCGCGCCGCGGCCTTCACCGCCCATCCCGCGGCCTCCTCGAAGCGGCGCAGGCGCACCAGCGCCATGGCGCGCGCCCCCAGCATGGCGAATAACATCGGATCGAACGGGCTGAGATCGCGCGAATAGTCCGACGAGGCAATGGCGGCGCGGGCATCGCCCGCCGTTGCATTCACGAAGGCGAGGTTGTAGTGGGCGAGCGCGAAGTTCGGGCTGAGATCGATGGCGCGCTCAAGCTCGCGCAGCGACTGGTCGTGCTCGCCGCGCAGCCACAGCGCGCGCCCCATCGCCCAGTGGGCGGCCGGATCGCGATCGTCGACCATTACGGCCTGGCCTGCGGTCTCCAGGGCAAGGTCGAGCGCCGGGGTGCCTTTCGCCCAGCCCTGGAAAACGTCCTGCCAATGCGTGAAGGACAGCCCTGCGTAGGCGCGCGAGAATGTCGGGTCGAGGCGCAGTGCCATCTCGAAGAAATGACGCGCCTCCTCGTTGTCGCGCTTGCTGAAGCGGTACATGTGCCACAGGCCGCGGTGGTGCGCCTCCCAGGCGTCGAGCGAGTTCGGCGGCCTGAGGATCGCCCGGTTGCGCTCGAGGGTTTCTATCTCGGCGGCGATCGAGGCGACGATGCGGTTGCCGATCTCGTCGAGCACGAGAAACGCGTCGTCGAGCTTCTGGTCGAAGGTCTCCGCCCAGACGATGCGCGCCGAGCGCGTCTCGGCGAGCTCCACCGTCACCGCGAGGCGCTCGCCCGCACGCCGCACCGATCCGCTGACGATATATTCGACGTTCAGGATCCGGCCGGCTTCTTCCGCGCCGATGCTTCGCTCGTGCAACGCAAACACCGTGCCTTGCGCGATGACGAACATGCCGCGCAGCTTGGCGAGCCGCGTAATGACGTCGTACGCGAGCGCGTCGGCCGGGCCGCCGCGCACGGCGGGAGCCGCGGATCGGTCGACGAAAGGCATCACCGCGATCGAGGCGCGGCGCGGAGCATCCGCGGGGCGCGGCTGCGGCGCGGCCTGCGAGCGCGCCGAGCGCCAGGCCTCGTGGATCGGGCCGCAATCGAGGCCTTCGGCGTCGAACTGCTTCGCGGCTGACGCAAGATGCTCCTCGCCTTCGCGGATGCGGCCTTGCCGGGCAAGCGCAGTAAGCAGCGCCTCGTGGGCCTGGCGGTCGAACGGCGCTAGCTGGAGCCACCTTTCCAGGTACGCGAAGGCCTCGTTCTCGGAAGCACTCTTCGCGAGGTGCTCGAGGATCGCGGCATGGCAGCCGCGGAAGCGGCGACGTTGCGCGGTGAGCCATCCGCCGAAAGCCGGGTTGCGGTCGATTTCGAGGCCCTCGAGCAGCTCGCCCCTGTATAACGCGGCGAGCTCGCGCAGCCGTTGCGGCGCGAGCCTGGCGAAGCCCTCGCCAGCGGATCGGGTGACCTCGAGCGCGTCGACGGCGCAGCCGGCAAGCTCGAGCGCGACCGTGTCCTCGTGGGTGAGGACGCGCGGCCGATCGGGTTCGTCGAGGACCTTGCGCAGCTTGCTCAGAGACCAGCGCAGCTCGCCGCGCGGATCGTCCGGCACATCCCACAGCAGCTCGCAAAGCTGGCTCCTCGGCACCGGAAGTGGCGCCAGAACGAGGTAGACGAGTAGCGCCCGCACCTTGCGAGAGGCGGGCAACGCGACCAGTTCGCCGGCCCGGCTCACCGTCAAAGGCCCCAGCAAACGCAATTCCATGCTCATTCCCACGCCGGTTACCACGCTCGCGCTTTAGCGTGAAGGCTCGCGAAACAACGGAGATCCGTCATGGACAGAGGAGCTATCGATTTCGAGGCGCTCAAGAAGCGCCAGCAGGCAGCGTGGTCCGCGGGCGATTATGCCCTCATCGGCACCACCCTGCAGATCGTCGGCGAAGAGCTGTGCGAGGCGCTCGACATCCGCTCGGGACAGAAGGTGCTCGACGTCGCCGCGGGCAACGGCAATGTCTCGCTCGCCGCCGCGCGGCGCTGGTGCGACGTGGTGGCCACCGACTATGTGCCCGCGCTGCTCGAGCGTGCGCGCGAACGCGCCGCTGCCGAGCGCCTGCCCATGGAGTTCCAGGAGGCCGACGCCGAGGCGTTGCCCTTCTCCGACGCGAGCTTCGACGCGGTGGTCTCGACCTTCGGGGTGATGTTCACGCCCGACCAGGAGCGCGCCGCGGCCGAGCTGGTGCGCGTCTGCAAAGGCGGCGGCAAGATCGGGCTCGCGAACTGGACGCCCGAAGGTTTCATCGGCCAGCTCTTCAAGACCATCGG
>DATFEI010000061.1:0-12275 GCA_035251315.1 Burkholderiales bacterium
ATGCATGCGCGCGCCGGACACCGCCTCGTAGGCGTCCATCAGGTCTTCGCGCTCGCGGAACGTGTACAGCACCATGGTCATCGCGCCGATGTCGAGCGCATGGGTGCCGATGTTCAGCAGGTGGTTCAGGATGCGCGTGACCTCGTCGAACATCACCCGGATGTACTTCGCGCGCACCGGAACCTCGATGCCGAGCAGCTTCTCCATCGACATCACGAACGCGTGCTCGTTGCACATCATCGAGACGTAGTCGAGGCGGTCCATGTAGGGCACCGACTGGATGAAGGTCTTGTGCTCGGCGAGCTTCTCGGTGGCCCGGTGCAGCAGGCCGATGTGGGGATCGGCGCGCTGGATGACCTCGCCGTCGAGCTCCAGCACGAGGCGCAGCACGCCGTGCGCCGCCGGGTGCTGCGGCCCGAAATTCAGCGTGTAGTTGCGGATCTCAGGCATCCCGGTCTTCGGCGTAATGGTCTTCGCGCACGATGCGCGGTGTGACTTCGCGCGGATCGATGGTCACCGGCTGGTAGACAACGCGCTTTTGCTCGGGGTCGTAGCGCATCTCCACGTGGCCGCTCACCGGGAAGTCCTTGCGGAACGGGTGGCCGATGAAGCCGTAGTCGGTGAGGATGCGGCGCAGGTCGGGATGGCCCTCGAACACGATGCCGAAGAGGTCGAACGCTTCGCGCTCGTACCAGTTGACCGAGGGCCAGATCTCGAAGACCGAAGGCAGCAGCGGAAACTGGTCATCCGGGCAGAACGCGCGCACGCGCAGCCGCCAGTTGTGCGTGATGGAAAGAAGGTGCAGGGCGACCGCGAAGCGCAGGCCTGCGCGCGGTTTGTCCCCGTAGGAAGCGTAATCGACGCCGGTGAGGTCCATCAGCTGCTCGAAGCGCAGATCCGGGTGGTCTCTGAGCTTTCGGCAGACCTGGAGATACTCGGCGGCCGGGACCTCGATGGTGATCTCGCCCAGACTTTCCTTGGGGAGCAGGCTCTCGCGGCCGAGGACGTCGAACAATCGCTGCAGCTTCGGCGTCATCGAGCGATCGTGTTGGTGCGCTTGATCTTGTTCTGCAGTTGCACTAATCCGTAAAGGAGCGCTTCGGCGGTCGGCGGGCATCCGGGCACATAGACGTCGACCGGCACGATGCGGTCGCAGCCGCGCACGACGGAGTACGAATAGTGGTAATAGCCGCCGCCGTTGGCGCACGACCCCATCGAAAGCACCCAGCGCGGCTCGGGCATCTGGTCGTAGACCTTGCGCAGCGCCGGGGCCATCTTGTTGCAGAGAGTGCCGGCGACGATCATCAGGTCGGCCTGGCGCGGGCTCGGACGGAACACGATGCCGAAGCGATCGAGGTCGTAGCGCGCCGCACCGGCGTGCATCATCTCGATCGCGCAGCACGCGAGGCCGAACGTCACCGGCCAAAGCGACCCGGTGCGCGTCCAATTCACGACCTTGTCGACGGTGGTGGTCACAAAACCCTGCTGCAGAACGCCTTCTATTCCCATTCCAGCGCCCCTTTCATCCACTCGTAAATGAAACCCACGGTGAGGATGGCGAGAAAGATCATCATCGAGATGAAACCCGCAAGGCCGATGTCATTGATCACCGCCGCCCACGGGAAGAGGAATGCGATCTCCAGGTCGAAGAGAATGAAGAGAATCGCCACCAGGTAATAGCGCACGTCGAACTTCATGCGCGCGTCCTCGAAGGCTTCGAAGCCGCACTCGTAGGGCGAGAGCTTCTCGGGATCCGGGCGCGAGGGTCCGAGCAGCTTCGCGAGCAGGGGGAGCACGACCCCGACCGCCAGGCCGACCAGGATGAAAAGCAGAATCGGAAAATATTCCGCGAGCATAGTTTGGTGCCCACGAGCAGACTCGAACTGCTACGGCTTTTTAGGCCACTAGCCCCTCAAGCTAGCGTGTCTACCAATTTCACCACGTGGGCGGCTTAACCCGTCATTATCTCCCAAAAAATCATTGCGGTACCTGCTTCTCCTGTGGCGCCGGCGGCTTCGGTGCTTCGGGCGCGGCCTTGGCGTCGGGCTTCGCCGGCTGATTTCGTACAGCATCCATTACCCCGCCGGCCTCGACTGGTTTCTTGGTTGCGACGTAAGCAAGCGCGAGGCTGAGAAGAAAGAAAATCGTCGCGAGGACGGCCGTAGTGCGCGAGAGGAAATTCGCGGAGCCCGTCGCACCGAACAGGCTGCCCGAAGCGCCGCCACCGAAGCCCGAGCCCATGTCGGCGCCCTTGCCGTGCTGCAGGAGCACGAGGCCGATGATCGCGAGCGCGACCAGCACGTGCGCCACGATCAGGAGGTTGGTCCAGAAACTCGTCATTTCGCCGCCGCCTTCACGATATCGAGAAAATCCTTGGCCACGAGCGATGCGCCGCCGACCAATCCGCCGTCCACGTCGGGCATCGCGAAAATCTCCGCCGCGTTCTGCGGCTTCAAGCTTCCCCCATAAAGAATAGGGGTTTCAGCCGGCACGCGCCGCCTGAGGAACGCGTGCACCGCTTGTGCCTGCTCGGGCGTGGCGTTGCGCCCAGTGCCGATCGCCCAGACCGGCTCGTAGGCGAGAACCGCGTCCGCGAAGCGGACTGGCGACAGCTGTCTCGCAACCACTGCCTCTGTGTTGCCCGCTTCGCGTTCCGCGAGCGTCTCGCCCACGCATAGGATGGGCGTCATCCCGGCCGAGCGCACCGCGGTGAACTTCGCCGCCACCTGCGCGTCGGTTTCCCCGTACAGCTGCCTGCGCTCGGAGTGGCCGACGATCACGTAGCGGCAACCGAATTCCGCCAGCATCGCGGCCGAAACCTCTCCGGTGTACGCACCCTGCGCGTGCTCCGAGACGCTCTGCGCACCCCAGGCGATCCGGGTGCCGCGCAGCCGCTCGGCCGCCTGCGCCAGATACGGAAAGGGCACGCAAACTGCGCAGCCTGAAGTGGGGTTTCCCTCGACAAGCGCATCGAGGAGCGCCGCGATGGAAGCCCGGCTGCCGTGCATTTTCCAGTTGCCGGCGACCAGCCGAACGCGCGCCATGCACGTGAATTTTACCGCATTGCACGCTCATAAAGCAGGGACGCGACCTCGCGCGCGAGTGCGTTCGCCTGCTTCTCCATGAGCGCGCGCAGACGCTCGCGCCACGGAGCGACCAGGAGCGCCGGGCGCACCGAGAGGCTGAGCGCGTGCACCTCGGCTGCGTAGAGGCGCAAGTGCTCGCGCACGAGCGCTTCAAACTCCCTGCGACTGTAACGCGCGCTTGCCGCCGCCCGGATGCCGCGCCACGGCGGCTCGAGCAGCGCGCGAGCGGCTTCAAGCAGGCGCTCGATTCGCCGCCTGCGGAGCGGCTCGACGTCCTCATAGCGGACGCGCAAACGAACGAGCGGAAAACGCTCCAGGCGGGCGATGAATTCGCGGTCGATCTCCCTCGCCTGGCGAAGGAGCTGCTCGACGCTCCGTGCCGAGCGGATCGCAGCCGCGTCCTTGCGCACCTCCTTGTCGACGTTCCCGGCGAGCAGCGCCTCCAGTGGCCCGAGCGGAAGCCGAGCCGCGGCGACGCAGCGGCGGCTGTAGGCGCGCAGCAACCTGCCATTCAGCGACGCCAGGGCGCGAGCGCCATCCTTCAGGCGGGCTTGGCGGCTCGGTGGTAACCGATCATCCCGGCGAGCACCGTCCGTGCCGCGACGCGCTCGAAGCCGAGCTCGCGCAGCAGCACCGACAGCTCATCGGCCGAGTAGAACATCTCCAGCGCGCTGATGAAGTAGCGCTTCAGCCCGTGCGCCGACGCCCCGCTGCCGAAGACGATCGCCGTGAAGTTGAGGCAGAAGCGCAGGTAGGTGTAGTACAGCGTCTCCACCAGCGGGTTCGCAGGGCGAAGCATGTCGCAGTGGTAGAAGCGCCCTCCGGGCTTGAGCACCCGCCGGATTTCGCCGAAAACCTGTCTTACCCGCAGGTGGCGCGTGGCCCACTGCAGCGTCACGACGTCGAAGTGGTTGTCCGGATACGGCAGCTTGTGCACGTCGCCGATGACGCTTCCGATCCGCATCCCGAGCGCCTCGGCGCGGCGCCGGCCTACCTGTTGCATCTCCGCGCTGCGATCCATGGCGTGCACCTCGAGGCGAGGCTCGCGCTTGAGAAGCGCGATGCCGACGGCGTTGGTGCCGGCGCAGACGTCGAGCACGCGCTCGCCCGAGCGCAGCTCCATCGTGTCCATGAAGCCGCGCAGGAGGAAGTCCCAGAGCCCGAGGCTCGCGACGACGTTCGCCTGGTCGTAGTACGGCGCGACGTCGGCGAACACCCGGTTCAGCTCCTGCGTCCAGACATCGTTGAAGCGTTCCTCGCGGAGCTGCTCGCGCACTGCGATCGGCGGCGGCGGCATGGCGGTCCCTCCCCTCAGATTTTCAGCAGATAGTAGATCGCCGCGCCGGTACAGGCCAGCGTCGCGGCATACAGGACCGTGGCGACGAGGGTGTCGGCGCGAAGACCGAGATCGTAGAGCGTGATGCGGAGGCGGTGCGCCGCGCTCCACAGGGACAGTCCGATCACGGCGACAAAAGCCACCTTGGCCGCCCAGTGGGCCGCGAGGGCGCGCATTGACTCGTAGGAGAACACCTGCGGGGCATGGCCGAAAGCGGCGAGCAGCGTCAGCACCACCAGAACCGGCGTGAGAAACGCGGTCAGCGTTCCGCCCGCCGCGAACGGTCCCCAGACGATCGGCTTGTTGGACCTCGCCATCAGAGCGCCAAAACAAGGATTATGAAAGACAGCACTGCCCATCCCGCGAAATGCGCGCCGGCGATGACCCAGCCCGGGACGAACTCCTCGCCGAGCTGCACGGGCAGGGCTTTCGGCGTGAGATTGAACCAGGTAACGCTGTGATAGGCCGCGAACGCGAGCGTCAGCAGTTGGAACACGATGCTCGCCGGGCTGCGCAGCAACTCGAGAAACGCCGCCCAGGCGGCGGGCCCCTCCGCGAGCTGCTTCAGGCCCCACACCATTAGCGCTGTCCAGCCGCCGATGAACAGGCAGCTGAATTCGCGCACCATGTAGCGCACATAGCGCGGGTGGCGGAAGATCCACTCCGAGGTGATCGGGCGGATGTAGGGGTTGCGACTCATTTGTTCAGCCATGGCATGAGATGCGCCTGGTACCAGTCGACCGTGCTCTCGATCTTGACCTGCTGGATCGCACCCGCCGGGTCGACGTGCTCGGGGCAGACTTCCGAGCAGGCGCCGACGAAGGAGCACTCCCACGCACCCTCCGTGGAGGCGATCTCCTCCTGGCGCGCATCGCGGCCGCCGTCGCGCGAGTCGCGGTTCCAGCGGTGCGCGAGCGCGATCGCCGCCGGACCGATGTATTTGGGGATCAGGCCGTATTCCGGGCAGGCCGCATAGCACAGCATGCAGTTGATGCACAGCGTGAACTGCTTGTAGCGCTTCAGTTGCGCGGGTGTCTGGCGGTATTCACCCGTCGCGGGCGCTTGCTCCTTCGGCATCAGCCAAGGCTTGACGCGAGCGAGCTTGGCCACGAAGTCGTCGATCACGGTCACGAGATCCCGCTCGACCGGGAAGTGCCGCAGCGGCTCCACGCGGATCGTGCCCTCGTAATTGCGCAGGAATGCCTTGCAAGCTAGCTTCGGCTCCCCGTTGATCATCATCCCGCAGCTTCCGCACACCGCCATGTGGCAGGACCACCGGTAGCTCAACGTCGGGTCGAGCGTTTCCTTGACATGGTTGAGCGCGTCTAGAACCACCCATTCTTCCTGGCAGTCGACCGAATAGCGCTGGAAATGTGGCTCGCGGTCCGTTTCCGGGTTGTAGCGCAATACCTCGAGCTCCACCTTCCTCACGCGTGCGCTCCAGAGTAGTCCCGCACTCCGGGCTGCGAGCGGGTGACCACCACGTCGCGGTAGCCGATATGCGGCGGACCATCGCCGGCGTAACTGGCCATCGAATGGCGCAAGTAGGTGCGGTCCTCCCGCTCCGGGAAATCCAGCCGCTGGTGCGCGCCGCGCGATTCCTTGCGCGCAGCCGCGCTCTGAACCACGGCTTCGGCGCAGTCGAGCATCGAGCCAAGCTCGAGCGCCTGGAGGAGATCGGTGTTGTAGACGTTGGTCTTGTCGTGCAGCTCGAGGTTGCGGTAGCGCCGCCGAAGCTCGCCGAGCTTGGCGCAGGCCGCGGCCAGGCCCTCGCCACTGCGGTAGATGCCCGCGTGCTCTTCCATGGTGTTCAGCATTTCCTTGCGCAGCCCGGCGACCGTCTCGCCGCCCCCCGAACGCTGGAACAACGCGCGGATTTTCCCTTGCGCGTTGTCGGCGAGCGATGCGGACGCGGGGCGGGCGCCGCCCTTCTGCAAGAACTCGAGTGCGCTCAAAGCCGCGCGCCGGCCGAAGACCAGCAGCTCGGTAAGCGAATTGGAGCCCAGGCGGTTCGCGCCGTTGATGCTAACGCATGCGCATTCGCCCGCTGCGAACAGCCCGGCGACCGGGGTCGCCGCCTTGATGTCGGTATGGATGCCGCCCATCATGTAATGCACCACCGGGCGCACAGGCACGGGGTCGCTGACCGGATCGACCCCCATGTAGCTGATGGACATGTCGCGCACCAGCGGCAGCCGCTCGTTGATCGTCTTCTCGCCGAGGTGGCGCATGTCGAGGAGCATCGCGTCGCCCCAGCGCGTGCGCACCGCGTTGCCTTTGCGCTGCTCGTGCCAGAACGCCTGGCTTACACGGTCGCGCGGCCCGAGCTCCATCGTCTTGAGCACCGGTTTGCCGAGCGGCGTCTCCGGTCCCATGCCGTAATCCTGCAGGAAGCGGCGGCCATGCTTGTTGAGCAGCACGCCGCCTTCGCCCCGGCAGGCTTCGGTTAGAAGCGTGCCCGTGCTGGGCAGGCCGGTCGGGTGGTACTGCACGAACTCCATGTCCTTGAGCGGCACGCCGGCATGGTAGGCCAAGGCCATGGCGTCGCCGGTCTTGATCGCGCCGTTCGTGGTGAACGGGAACATGCGCCCCGCCCCGCCCCCGGCGAGGATCACCGCGGCGGCGTCAAAGCGGCGCATCTGACCGCTCCGCATCTCGATGGCAGTGAGGCCGCGGCAGCGCCCCTCTTCCACCAGAAGTTCGGTGACGTAAAACTCGTCGAAGCGCTGGATCGAGGGATACTTGAGCGAGGTCTGGAAGAGCGTGTGCAGGATGTGGAAGCCCGACTTGTCCGCGGCGAACCAGGTGCGCATGAGCTTCATGCCGCCGAAGGGGCGCACCGCCACCGAGCCGTCGGAGTCGCGACTCCAAGGGCAGCCCCAGCGCTCGAGCTGCAGCAGCTCCTTCGGGGCCTCGGCAATGAAGTAGTCGACCGCGTCCTGGTCTGAGAGCCAGTCGCCGCCGCCGACAGTGTCGTCGAAGTGTTGCTGGAGGCTGTCGCCCGGCTTGATCACCCCGGCGGCGCCGCCCTCTGCGGCGCAGGTGTGGCTGCGCATGGGATAGACCTTGGACACGAGAGCGATGCGCAGCTTCGGCGCCGCCTCCGCGAGCGCAAGCGCCGCGCGCAACCCCGCGCCGCCCGCGCCAACGATAGCCACATCAGTCGATATGCTCTCCACCGCCCTCTTTCTGCGTCGCCAGACGCCAATGTGCAACCAAGCCGGGTTCCGAAGTTGTCCTAGATCAAATCCCGCCCGATTGTGGATAATGCCGCTGTCCGATCCACACCCGGAGGGGGGAAACATGAACCACGGTTTCATCGCCGCCGCCGCGGCAATTACGCTCGCGCTCTCGGCGCCGGCACAGGCGCAGCAGAAAGTCAGGCTCAATCTCGCGAGCGCGTTTCCGTCCAGCCTCACCCTGATCGGCGAAGCGCCGGTCAAGCTGGTGAAGAAGGTCGATCGCCTCTCGGCGGGGACGCTCGAAATCCGCTTCAACGAGCCCGGGGCGCTCGTGCCGGCGCTTCAGGCGATCCAGGCCACCTCCCAGGGCTCGGTCGACGCCGCGTGGTCGAACGGCGGCTTCTTCGCGAGCACCGACTCGGCGTTCAATATGTTCGCTTCGGTGCCATTCGGCCCTGGGATACCCGAGTACATCGCGTGGATGTACCACGGCGGCGGACTCACGCTCTCGCGCGAGCTCTTCGGCAAGCACGGCATCCACAACATTCCCTGCGCCATCATCCCGCCCGAGGCTTCCGGCTGGTTCCGCAAGGAAATCAAGACCGTGGGCGACCTCAAGGGACTGAAGATGCGCTTCTTCGGGCTGGGGGCGAAGACCATGGCCAAGCTGGGCGTCGCGACGCAGCTCCTCGCCCCCGGCGACATCTTCCAGGCCCTGCAGCTCGGCACCATCGATGCCACCGAGTTCTCGCTGCCGTCGATGGACCAGAAATTCGGCTTCTACCAGGTGGCGAAGTTCTACTACTTCCCCGGCTGGCACCAGCAGGCCACCTTCCTTGAACTCTACGTGAACAAGAAGCGCTTCGACTCGCTCTCCGACCAGCACAAGGCGATGCTCGAAGCCGCGTGCGGCGAGCTCCTGCGCGACGTGGTCGCCGAGGGCGAGGCGACGCAATGGAAGGCCATGACCGAGATGCGCGACAAGCACGGCGTGAAGATTATGCGCTGGTCGCCCGAGATCATGGCGGCGATCGAGAAGGCTTGGAACGAGGTGATCGCCGAGGAATCGAAAGCCAGCGCGAACTTCAAGCGCGTATACGACTCGTACGCCAAGTTCCGCTCCGACTACGCGGTTTGGCGGGAGCACGGCTATCTGAAGTAAGAACCGGGCCGGAAAATTCTCCGGCCCCTTTTGCTCCTCAGTGGAAAGACTTCTTGCTGTAAGCAAGGCGATCGAGCGCGCGCTGTACCGCGTCGCGATGGCCGCGGGCTGGCTGTTCGTCGCCTGCACGGTCGTCATCGTGTTCGATGTCCTCACGCGCAAGTTCGGCTACCAGCTCCCCGAGATGGGATCGACGCGGCTGCAGGAGCTCGAGTGGCACCTGCACACGGCGCTGTTCTCCTTCTGGCTCGGCATCGCCTACATCAAGAACGCGCATGTGCGCATCGACATCGCGATCGCGGCAGCAAAGCCGCGCACCCAGGCGCTGTTCGAGTTCGCCGGCGTGCTGGTCTTCGCGCTGCCCTACTGCCTGATCGCGCTCTACTTCAGCACCGATTTCACGCTGATCGCCTGGCGGCTGAACGAGTATTCCGACTCGGCGACTGGGCTGCCGTGGCGCTGGATCCCGAAGGGCATCATCACCGTGGGACTTGTCCTGCTGCTCGCCGCGGTGGTCTCGGTGGGGCTTCGCCTCGTGGTCTACCTGTGGGGCCCGCAGCGGCTGCGCGCGGCCGCCGCGTACGCCGGCGCAAAGGCCCACCCGTGATCGACTGGATCGGCACGCATCTCGCGCTGATCCTGTTCCTCGTGCTGACGGTGGCCCTTTTCTGCGGCTTCCCGGTGGCGTTCGTTCTCGGCGGGATCGCGATCTTCTTCGGCGCGCTCGGGATTCTCTTCGACGTGTTCCAGCCGGTGCAGTTCTTCAACCTTCTGCCGCGCATCTGGGGCGGCGTCGCCGCCAACCCGATCCTGGTGGCGGTGCCGATGTTCATCTTCATGGGCACGGTGCTCGAGCGCAGCGGAGTCGCGAACGACCTGCTGCACGCGCTGCAGGTCCTGACCCGGCGGATCCCGGGCGGGCTCGCGATGTCGGTGACGCTCATGGGCACGATCATGGCGGCGACTACCGGCATCGTCGGCGCATCGGTGGTCATGCTCACGCTGGTCGCGCTGCCGGCGATGCTCGCGCGCGGCTACCAGAAGGAGCTCACCGTCGGCACCATCGCCTCGGCGGGCACGCTCGGCATTCTGATCCCGCCGTCGATCATGCTCGTCATCATGGGCGACCTGCTCGCGGTGTCGGTCGGCACGCTCTTCGCCGCCGCCGTGATACCCGGGCTGGTGATGTCCGCGCTCTATCTCATCTACATCTGCATGCTGAGCGCCATCAAACCGCAGCTCGCGCCGCCGCTGCCGCCCGACGTGGGGCCGAAGACGCGCGCCGAGTTCTGGAGGATGGTCGGCAAGAGCTTCTTTCCGCCGACCTTCCTCATCATCCTGGTCCTGGGCTCGATCTTCGGCGGATGGGCGACGCCCACCGAAGCCGCCGGGGTCGGATCGGCGGGCGCGCTCTTCCTCGCCTGGCTGAACGGGCGCCTGTCCTTCAAGGACCTGAACGGGATGATTGAGAGCGCGGCGCTCACCAACGCGCTCGTGTTCTTCATCTTCTTCGGTGCGACGCTCTTCGCCTTCGTGTTCCGCGCGCTCGGCGGCGACGAGCTGGTGGTCGACATCATGAAAGCCGTCGGGCTCGATACCGGCTGGGAGATCCTCGTCTTCATGATGGTGCTGGTCTTCATCCTCGGGTTCTTCTTCGACTGGATCGAGATCTGCCTCATCGTGCTTCCGGTGTTCGCGCCGGCGCTGCGCACTGTGGACTTCACCTCGCACATCGGCCCCGGCGGGTCGATCGTCTTCCTGACGTGGTTCATCATCATGATCTCGGTGAACCTGCAGACCGCATTCCTTACGCCGCCGTTCGGCTTCACGCTCTTCTACATGAAGGGGACGGTGCCGCCTTCGGTCACCATGGGCCACATTTACCGCGGCATCATCCCGTTCGTGATCCTCCAGCTTCTCGGCCTGATCCTCACGATCGTCTTCCCGGAGCTCGTGCTCTGGCTGCCGCGCAAGGTAGGCTTCCTGAACTAAAGCGCGGCGAGAATCGCCTCGGCGCTGATTCGCGCCTCGTCTTCAAGCGGCTTCGAGTACCCTACCGGAATCCGCGGCGCGCCCAGGCGCTTGACCGGGACGCCCAACTCCTCTGCCACCGTGGCGGCGATCTCAGCGCCGAATCCCGCCGCTCGGACCGCCTCGTGCACGACCAGTAGCTTTTTCGTCTTCCTGACCGAACCGAAAACCGTTTCGCGATCCCACGGCCAGAGCGTGCGCAGATCGATGACCTCGACCGACTGCCCCGCCTTCCCGGCGGCTTCGAGCGCCGCATGGACTGTTCGCGACCACGTGACCAGGGTGACGTCCTTGCCTTCACGAAGAACGCGGGCACGCCCCAGCGTGCCCAGTTCCCCGCTGACTTCTCCTTGAAGACCCCAAAGCTCCTTGTGCTCCATGTAGATCACCGGGTCGCCGCAATCGATCGCCGCGCGCAGCAACGAATAGTTGTCCTGCGGCGTCGCCGGCGTGACCACCACGAGGCCGGGCACGTGTGTGAACCAGGCTTCCAGGCTTTGCGAGTGCTGCGCAGCCGAGCCGCTCCACAAGCCGATCGGCAGGCGCGCCACGAGCGGCACTCGCCCCTGTCCTCCGAACATGTAGCGCGCCTTGGCTGCCTGGTTGACGATTTCGTCCATCGCGCAGAGCGCGAAGTCCACGACGCGCATCTCCGCCACAGGTCTTAGACCGGCGAGCGCCATGCCGACGCCGGCGCCGAGAATGGTCGCCTCTGAGATCGGTGCGTCGACCACGCGCGCGGCGCCAAACTCCTGTTGCAGGCCCTTGTACTGCTGGAAGATGCCGCCGCGGCCCACATCCTCGCCGACGACCACGACAGTCGAATCCGCTTTCATCGCATCTCGCACGGCTGCGCACGCCGCCTGGGCATAACTCATCAACGCCACTGGCCGCTCCCGGTGGTCTGAACATCGCGATAGGCGTCCGCCGCATCCGGCCAAGGCGCGCGAGCGGCCGCGGCGAGCGCGCGCCGCACCTCCTGCTCGGCGTCATCGCGAATCCTTTTCGCCTCGCCGTCGGGAATGCTTCGCGCCGCGATGACGAGCGGGTCGTTCTCGAGCGCTTTCGCCACTTCGGCCCGGTCACGATAGCCTGCCGCGTCAACCGAAACATGGCCCTTGAAGCGGTAGGTCACCGCGTGCAGGAATCGCGGAGGCCTGCCGGTGCGGACCTCTTCGAGCAATCGCCGGGCCGCGGCGTCGACCGCGAATACATCGTTGCCGTCCACCAGCAGGCCTGGCACGCCGATCGCCCGCGCGCGCACGAGCGCGCCCTCGCCCGCGGTCATGGTGCCGGTCTGCGTTGTCGCCGACCAGCGGTTGTCCTCGCATACGAAAAGGACCGGCAGAGCATGGATGGCGGCCCAGTTGAGCGCCTCCAGGAAGGGCCCACGGTTCACCGCGCCGTCGCCGAAAAAACATGCCACCACATGAGGGCTATTTCTTAGCTTCAACGCATGAGCTGCACCTACCGCGATC
>DATFEI010000215.1:0-10263 GCA_035251315.1 Burkholderiales bacterium
CACGCCCCGGTCGCGCCAGCATCCCAAACGGTGCGAGCGAGACCTTTGCCTCGATGAGAGGTAAAGGAGTTCGCCAATGCCGCCACCGGACATCCGGCGCTATTTGAAGCACGGCACCCTGCCGCAGCTGCGCGCGTTCGAAGCCGCGGCACGCCTCGGCACGTTGACGCGCGCCGCGCAGGAGCTGCACATGGCCCAGGCCACGGCCTCGGTGCAGATCAAGAAGCTCAGCGAGACGGTAGGCCTGGCGCTATTCGAGCAGGTCGGGAACCGGCTTCAGCTCACCGCAGCCGGGCAGGCGGTCTATTCGAGCTGCGGCGAAGTATTCCGCGCGCTCTCCGCGATGGAGCTCGCGCTAGGCGGCATCCGCGGCCTTGCCTGCGGATGTCTGCGGCTCGCGGCGCCGTCGGCGGCGAGGCATTTCGCCTCGCGGCTCCTCGATGCCTTCGTGCGGGTCAACCCCGGCGTGCAGGCCTCGCTGCAGATCCACGAGCGGCTGGCGCTCGTGGATCGGCTCGGCGGGAACGAGGACGACCTGTACCTTTTCGTCGAGCCGCCCGGCGAGCGCCAGGTCGTGTCGCAGGCGCTGGTGCCGAACCCGCTGGTCGTGCTCGCGAGCGCCGACCATCCGCTCGCGGCCGAGACCGACATCCCGTTTGCGCGACTCGCCCAGGAGCCGCTCGTGATGCGCGAGCCGGGGTCCGGAATCCGGATGATCGTGCTCCGGCTCTTCGCGCGGCACGGCATCGCGCCGACGATCCGGATGGAGCTCGGCTCGGACGAGGCGATCCGCGAGGCGGTGCTGGCGGGGCTTGGCGTGGCCGTGCTGCCCCGCTACACGCTCGGCCTCGACCCGGTGCTCACGAAGCTTGTCTGCCTGGATGTCGAGGGCTTCCCGCTCGAAAGCCACTGGCACTTCGTCTACCCGCTGGGCAGGCGCCTTGCACCCGCCGCGCGGGCGTTCATGGATTTTGCGCGCGTCGAAGCGAAGAGCCTGTTCCGGGATTGCCTGAGAGCGCCTCGACCAGCAGCGGAAATACCTTCGGCGTAGCGGCGCAGATCTCGCCCGATTCCAGGTAGCCCGCTTCGCCGCGGAGGTCGCCGACGAGTCCCCCGGCTTCCAGGATCATGAGCGCGCCGGCCGCCATATCCCACGCCGAGAGCCCCATCTCCCAGAACGCGTCGAGCCGCCCGCACGCGACGTAGGCCAGATCGAGCGCTGCGGCGCCTGCGCGCCTCACTCCTGAAGACGAAAGCATCAACGTGCGGAGCTGCTGCGAGTACACGTCCAGGCGCGTGACCTCCTTGAACGGAAACCCGGTGCCGACAAGGGCATCGCCGAGCCGAGCGCACTTCGAGACGCGGATACGCCGGTCGTTGAGAAAAGCCCCGCGCCCCTTGGACGTGGTGAAAAGCTCATTGCGGATCGGGTCGTACACCACGCCGTGCGCGAGCGCGTCGCGGTGGCGGATGGCGATGGACACGCAGTACTGCGGGAAGCCGTGGATGAAATTGGTCGTCCCGTCGAGCGGGTCGATGATCCATTGGTACTCGGCGCTGCCGGCCGTCCTGCCCGATTCCTCCGCGAGCACTGCGTGGTCGGGGTAGGCCTTGCGCACGACTTCGATGATTGCTTCCTCGGCGGCCCGGTCGACGCGCGTGACGAAGTCGTTACGCTGCTTTGCGCGCACCTCCAGGCCGCTGCCGTCGAGCGAGGCGCGGTTGATGATCGATCCCGCCCGGCGTGCGGCGCGGACCGCGATGTTGAGCATCGGGTGCATCGGGCGCGTATTCTAGATGGCGTTATGCAGGAAGTTCGCTTTGTGCTGTGTCGCCCAAGCCATCCCGGCAACATCGGCGCGGCTGCGCGTGCGATGAAGACCATGGGCCTTACGGACCTGCGGCTCGTCGCGCCGGAGCGCTTTCCCGCGCCTGAAGCGACTTGGATGGCGACCAACGCGGTAGATGTGCTTGAAGGCGCAAAGATCCACGAGAACCTGTTCGATGCCATAAGAGACTGCGTGGCGGCATTCGCGATGTCGGCGCGCGGCCGGGAGTGGTCACCGCAAGTGCTGGACGTGCGCACCGCGGCGCTCCGCGCGAGGGAGATCGCCGGCCCGGTGGCGTTCGTGTTCGGCAACGAGACTGCCGGCCTCACGAATGAAGAGATGTTCGCCTGCCAGCACCTCGTCCATATCCCGGCCAACGCGGAGTTCAGCTCGCTCAACCTCGCCCAGGCGGTGCAGGTCGTTGCCTACGAGCTGCGCATGGCAGTGGACGTGGCGATTCCTTTTTCGCGCGTGGAGAAAGCAGCCACGGTGGAGGACCTCGAGGGCCTGTATGCGCACCTTGAAGAAGCGGCGGTGAAGAGCGGCTTCATGACCCCGGCGTCGCGGTTGCGCGAGCGCTGGCGGCGACTTTTCTCCCGGGTGCCGAGCCTGGAACGCGAGGAAGTAAATATTGTGCGCGGGTTGCTTAAAGCCTTACTAAAATAGTCGGAAAATCATAGAATCGGGACCATGTTCGAGAAGCTGCGCGGCGACATCGACTGCATCCTGGAGCGCGACCCGGCGGCACGATCGCGTTGGGAGGTCCTGACCTGCTATCCGGGGCTGCACGCCATCTACGTGCACAAGCTCGCGCGCTGGTTTTGGTTGCGTGGGCTGCGCTGGCTCGGGCGATTCGTCTCGCACCTCGGCCGCTGGCTAACTGGCATCGAGATCCATCCCGGTGCAAAGATCGGCTCGTGCGTATTTATTGACCACGGCATGGGCGTGGTGATCGGTGAGACGGCCGAGGTTGGCAACGGCTGCACCATCTACCAAGGCGTGACTTTGGGCGGGACGTCGCTTTACCCCGGCACCAAGCGCCACCCGACCTTGGGCGCAGGCGTGATCGTCGGCGCCGGCGCCAAGGTACTCGGCGGCTTTACCGTCGGGGACGGCGCGCGCATCGGCGCGAATTCGGTGGTGGTCAAGGAAGTGGCCGCGGGAGCGACGGTCGTCGGCATTCCCGGCCGGGTCGTGGAAGATCCGAAGCGAGAGAAGGCCGAGCGCTTCGCGGCGTACGCGGTGGTCCAGGAGCAGGACGACCCGTATGCCAAGGCGATCCAGCAACTCGTTGAGCACTCGCAGGAGCTCGAGCGCGCGCTCGCGGCGCTTGCCGACAAGCTGAGCCGTATCGAGAAGGCCGAGCGCGAGCAGCTGCGCGTTGTCAAGTAGCTGTACTCAAAAGGAAACTTAATCCGACAGATTTAGTCGGATTAAGTGTATACTTGACTACATCAATCGGGTATTGGAACAATCATGAGACTCACTACCAAGGGACGGTTCGCGGTCACGGCGATGGTCGACTTGGCGCTGCGCCAGAACCGCGGGCCCGTTACCCTCGCGGCGATCAGCGAGCGTCAGCACATCTCGCTTTCGTATCTTGAGCAGCTCTTCGGCAAGCTGCGGCGCGCCTCGCTCGTGTCGAGCGTGCGCGGCCCGGGCGGCGGCTACAACCTCGCGCAGCCCGCGAATCAGATCACGGTCGCCGACATCGTGACCGCGGTGGACGAGCCGCTCGACGCCACCCAGTGCGGCGGCAAGGAAAACTGCCACGACGACAAGCGCTGCATGACCCACGACCTGTGGGCGACGCTGAACGAGAAGATGCACGAGTACCTCTCGTCGGTCACGCTCGCCGATCTCGTCGCTCACCAGAGTGGCAAGCCCGTGTCCGTGATCAAGGACTTCAGGACAAACGAGAAGGTTGCCGCATGAAGCTGCCCATCTATCTCGACTACTCGGCGACTACCCCGGTCGATCCCCGCGTCGCCGAGAAGATGATCCCGTACCTCACCGAGTTCTTCGGCAACGCGGCGAGCCGATCGCACGCGTTCGGCTGGAAGGCTGAGGAGGCGGTGGAAGAGGCGCGCGCGCACGTGGCCGCGCTCATCAACGCCGACCCGAAGGAGATCGTGTGGACTTCGGGCGCGACCGAGGGCAATAACCTGGCGATCAAGGGCGCGGCGAACTTCTACAAGACAAAGGGCAAGCACATCATCACGCAGAAGACCGAGCACAAGGCGGTGCTCGACACCTGCCGCGAGCTCGAGCGCCAGGGCTTCGAGGTGACCTATCTCGAAGTGCAGTCCAACGGCCTCGTCGATCTCAAGAAGTTCGAGGCGGCGATGCGGCCCGACACCATCCTGGCATCGATCATGATGGTGAACAACGAGATCGGTGTGATCCAGCCTGTGTGGGAGATCGCCGAGATCTGCAGGAAGAAGGGCGTGGTCTACCACTGCGATGCGGTGCAGGGCGGCGGCCGCATCGAGATCGACATGCAGAAGTTCAAGGCGGATCTGCTCACAATCACCGCGCACAAGATGTACGGCCCGAAAGGCATCGGCGCGCTCTACGTGCGGCGCAAGCCGCGCGTTCGCATCGAGGCGCAGATCCACGGCGGCGGCCACGAGCGCGGCTTCCGCTCGGGCACGCTCGCCACGCACCAGATCGTCGGCTTCGGCGAGGCGGCGCACCTGGCGAAGCTCGAGATGGCGACCGAGAACGAGCGCATCCGCGCATTGCGCGACCGGCTGCTGAAGGGCATGCAGGACATCGACGAGGTTTACGTCAACGGCGACCTCGAGCGGCGCATTCCGCACAACCTGAATGTCTCGTTCAATTTCGTCGAAGGCGAGTCGCTCATCATGGCGGTGAAGGACCTTGCGGTGTCCTCGGGGTCGGCGTGCACGTCGGCCTCGCTCGAGCCGTCCTACGTGCTTCGGTCGCTCGGGCGCTCGGACGAGCTCGCGCACAGCTCGATCCGTTTCACGCTCGGGCGCTTCACCACCGAGGAAGAAATCGACTACGCGGCAGACTTGATCAAGAAGAAGGTGGCGAAGCTGCGCGAACTCTCGCCCCTTTGGGAAATGCATCAGGAAGGCATCGACTTGAATACGGTTCAGTGGGCAGCACATTAAGGTTAGGAGCACAGAAATGGCATACAGCGACAAAGTCATCGACCACTACGAAAATCCGCGCAACGTCGGATCCTTCGACAAGACGGACAACGCGGTGGGCACCGGCATGGTCGGCGCGCCCGCGTGCGGCGACGTGATGAAGCTGCAGATCAAGGTCGGCGCCGACGGCCGCATTGAGGACGCGCGCTTCAAGACCTACGGCTGCGGCTCGGCGATCGCCTCGAGCTCGCTCGTTACCGAGTGGGTGAAGGGTAGGACTCTGGAGGAGGCGGCGAAGATCAAGAACACCCAGATCGCGGAGGAGCTGTCGCTCCCGCCGGTGAAGATCCACTGCTCGATCCTCGCCGAGGACGCGATCAAGGCCGCGGTCGAGGACTACAGGAAGAAACATAATTTGCTTCCTGAGCAACAGGAAAAGGCCGCCTGATGGCCATCACGCTGACTCCCAACGCCGCCAGCCACGTGCAGCGCTCGCTTTCGAGGCGCGGCAAGGGTTTCGGCCTGCGCGTCGGCGTGCGCACCTCGGGCTGCTCCGGCCTCGCCTACAAGCTCGAGTTCGCCGACCAGGTGAATCCCGACGACCTCGAGTTCGAGAGCCACGGCGTCAAGGTCGTCGTCGATCCGAAGAGCCTGCAGTTCATCGACGGCACCGAGCTCGACTACACCCGCGAGGGTCTGAACGAGGGCTTCAAGTTCAGGAACCCGAAGGTCAAGGACGAATGCGGGTGCGGGGAATCCTTTAACGTCGCTTAACTGATTGCACGACGCTCGCGCGACCAGCCGATACATGAGATACATGTACGGGGGTGCGTGACGCGTCGATGCATCGTCCATGCATAGTCATTTCGATCTCTTCGGCCTCGCGCCCGCGTACGCCCTGGAGTCCGAGGCGCTCGAGCGTTCCTACCGCCAGATCCAGTCGCGCGTGCATCCCGACCGCTTCGCGCACGCCGGCGACGCCGAACGCCGGGCATCGCTGCAGTGGACCACGCGCGTCAACGAGGCCTACCGCACACTCAAGGACCCGGTACAGCGTGCAAAGCACCTCCTCGAGCTCCACGGCGTGGACGTTGCCTTCGAGACAAACACCGCGATGCCAGGCGACTTCCTCGCGCAGCAGATGGAGCTGCGGGAATCGCTGGAGGAGGCGAAGAACGCCGCGGCGTTGGATGAGTTGCGCAAAAACCTAAGGGCTGAAAGCCGATCCCTCGAAAAGGCGATCGCGGAAGCGATCGACGCGAAAAAGGATTACGCCGCTGCCGCGGGGCTGGTGAGGAAGCTGCAGTTCCTCGACAAGCTCGACGCTGAAATCGACGCCGCTTACGAAACGATCGAATAGAAAGGAGCCGCAGAACCTCGGCTGACAGCATGGCACTGCTGCAAATTTCCGAGCCGGGATTGTCGCCCGAGCCCCACCAGGGGCGGCCCGCGGTCGGCATCGACCTCGGCACGACCAATTCGCTCGTCGCCACGGTGAGGAGCAGCGCGCCGGTGGTGCTTCCCGATTCGCACGGCCGGCCGCTCCTTCCTTCGATCGTGCGCTACCTGCCCGACGGGCGGGTTGAAGTCGGCTATGCCGCGCAGGCGCGTCAGGCCGACGATCCGAAGAACACGATCGTCTCGGTCAAGCGCTACATGGGCCGCGGCCTCAAGGACGTCGCGCACATCGAAAGCACGCCGTACGATTTCGTCGACGCCCCCGGGATGCTGCAGATCCGCACCGCTGCCGGCGTCAAGAGCCCGGTGGAGGTCTCCTCTCAAATTCTCAAGGTTTTGCGCGAGCGCGCGGAGCTGTCCTTGCAAGGAAACATTTTCGGGGCGGTCATTACGGTGCCTGCCTACTTCGACGACGCGCAGCGCCAGGCGACCAAGGACGCCGGCCGAATCGCCGGCCTGAACGTGCTGCGATTGCTGAACGAGCCGACCGCGGCCGCGATCGCCTACGGCCTGGACAATGCGGCCGAAGGCACCTACGCGGTCTACGACCTCGGCGGCGGGACGTTCGACCTCTCGATCCTGAAACTGTCGAAAGGAGTCTTCGAAGTCGTGGCGACGAGCGGCGACTCGATGCTCGGCGGCGACGACTTCGACCAGCGCCTGTTCTGCTGGGTAGTGGAGCAGGCCAAGCTCGCGCCGCTCGCGCCGCGCGACATGCGGCTGCTCCAGGTGAAGGCGCGCGAGGCGAAGGAGCACCTCACGGCGCACGGCGAGGCGCCGATAACCGCGAGGCTCTCGTCGGGCGAGTTCGTCGATCTCGCGATCGACACCGAGACGTTCTGCTCGATCACGCAGACGCTCGTCAACAAGACCCTCGGTCCGATGCGCAAGGCGCTGCGTGACGCGGGCCTCACGCCCGACGAAGTGAAGGGCATGGTGATGGTCGGCGGGGCGACGCGCATGCCGCAGGTGCAGCGCGCGGTACGCGACTTCTTCCGGCGCGATCCCCTCAACAACCTTGACCCGGACAAGGTGGTCGCGCTCGGCGCCGCGATGCAGGCGAACGTGCTCGCCGGCAACAAGCCGCAGGGCGAGGACTGGCTGCTGCTCGACGTGATCCCGCTTTCGCTCGGCATCGAGACCATGGGCGGGCTGACCGAGAAGATCATCCCGCGCAACACTACCATCCCGGCCGCCCGCGCGCAGGAGTTCACCACCTTCAAGGACGGCCAGACCGGCATGAGCATCCACGTGGTGCAGGGCGAGCGCGAGCTTGTCTCCGACTGCCGCTCGCTCGCGCGCTTCGAGCTGAAGGGCATTCCGTCCATGGCGGCCGGCGCGGCGCGCGTGCGCGTGAGCTTCCAGGTCGACGCCGACGGCCTGCTCTCGGTCTCGGCCAGGGAAAGCACCTCGGGCGTGGAGGCTTCGGTAAACGTCAAGCCTTCCTACGGCCTGGGCGACGCCGATATCGAGCGCATGCTGCGCGACTCGTTCGAGCACGCCCGCGAAGACATGCACGCCCGCGCGCTCGCGGAGCAGCGCGTCGACGGCCAGCGGCTGATCGAGGCTACTCGCGCCGCGCTTGCTGTCGATTCAGTTCTTTTGAATGAACAGGAAAAAGGCGAGATCGAGGCGGCGATGGCGTTGCTCGAAAGGCTGTTGCCCGGTACCGACCACCGCGCGATCAGGAAGGCGACCGAGGCGCTCAACCACACCACCGAGAGCTTCGCAGCGCGGCGCATGGACGAGGGGATCAAGCGGGCGCTCGCCGGCCGCAAGATCGGCAGTCTCTAGATGCCCAAGCTGAAGGTGCTGCCGGGGCACGTGATCTGCCCCCAAGGCGCGGAGATCCACGCGAAGAGCGGCGTGTCCATCTGCGACACCTTGCTCGACAACGGCATCGAAATCGAGCACGCGTGCGAGAAGCAGGCGGCGTGCACCACCTGCCACGTGATCTTGCGGCAGGGCTACGATTCGCTCGAGCCTCCGGAAGAGAAAGAGGAGGATCTGCTCGACAAGGCGTGGGGCCTGGAGGCGACCTCGCGCCTGTCCTGCCAGGCGAAGATTGCCGAGGAGGATCTCGTCATCGAGATCCCCAGGTACACCATCAACTACGAGCGCGAGGGGGGCGGAGGGGGCAAGAAATGAAGGGGCGCAATGAACTGGACTGACACGCAAGAAATTGCGATCTCCCTTGCGGAGATCCATCCCGACAAGGACCCCAAGGCCGTGAACTTCGTCGACCTTTACAAGTGGGTCATGGCCCTGCCGGGATTCAGCGACGATCCCAAGCGCTGCGGGGAAAAAATCCTCGAAGCCATCCAGCAGGCCTGGATCGAGGAAACCGAATGAGCGCTAGCAGGCCCTGAAGGTGCTGTTCCAGACTCCGCTCTCGCAGCGGTATCGCACCCCCTCCTGGCAGGTGATGGTGCCTTGCCTGTAAGCCTGCGAGGCGTACACGCAGTTGCCCGCCGTGCCGCCGGCGGCCGCCGAACGCTCGTCAACCACCGGCTGACTGCATCCGGCAAGCAGCAGCGTGGGGACCGAGACCAGTAAAGGCGAGAGCTTCATGGAACCTCCAGAGCGGGTGCGACATTGATGCAGCAAGACTCAGGCCCGAGGGTCGCGATCCTCGGATTCCATCTTGAGAGCAATGCATTCGCGCCGGTCAGCGCCGAGGCGCAGTTCCGCTCGCTGTGCTATGTCGAAGGCGACGCGATCACGCGCGAGGCGCGCAACGACCCGTCGCCGCTGCCCGCCGAGGTGCCCGCGTTCTACGCCGAGATGCTTCGCCTCGGTCCATGGAGCGCGGTGCCCATCCTGGTCACCGCGGCGGAGCCGGGAGGGCCGGTGGACGAAGGCTTCTTCCAACGCACCCTGGCGGCGATGCGCAAGGGGCTCGCCGCCGCCGGCGGGATCGACGCGGTCTACATCAGTAACCACGGCGGCATGGTCTCCACCGGCGGCCCCGACCCCGACGGCGAGCTCTACGAGATGGTCCGCACGGCCGTTGGAAAAGCGGTTCCCGTAGTCGCGACGGTGGATTTGCACGCGAACATCTCCGAGCGCATGGTGGCGAGCGTGGAAGCGCTGGTGTCGTACCGCACCAACCCGCACATGGATCAGCAGGACCGCGCCATTGATGCCGCGCGACTTTTGAGACGGTTCTTGAGCGGGAAAAAATCCAGGCGGGCGTTCGTCAGGTTGCCACTGACTCCTGCCTCGGTGACCTTGTTGACGAAAGAGGGGCCGTACGCGGACGCCATCGCATACGGCCAGACGAAAGTCGGCGGCGGCGTGCTCGACGTCTCCATCGTCGGGGGCTTCGTCTTCAGCGACACGCCGAAGAACGGGATCGCCATCGTCGTCAACGGCGAAGCGGGCGCCGACGTGCGCGGCACGGCGCTCGACGTCGCCGGGCGCATCTGGAGCGACCGCGGGCGCTTCGTGAAGCGCCTCACCACGATGGAAGACGCGATCAGGAACCATCAAGATGGTTTCATCTGGTCGGACGCCGGCGACAACCCCGGCGGAGGGGGCACCGGCCAGACGACGACTTTGCTGAAGAAGCTTTACGAGGCGAAAGTGCAAGGCGTGCTTTACGGGATCTTCTTCGAGCCGCAGATCGCCGCCGAGGCCCGGGGAAAAAACGAGATGACGGCCCGGTTTACCGAAGGATTCACCGTGCCGGCGAAAATCCTGAAGACGACCGATGGGAAATGCGTCGGCCGGCGCGGCATCTGGGCCGGGCGCGCGCTCGAGCTCGGTCCGACCTGCGCGCTGCAGATCGGCGGCGTGACTGTGGTGTGCGTGAGCCGGCGCAAGCAGTGCGCCGACCCGGTGTTCTTCGAGATGCA
>DATFEI010000227.1:0-9141 GCA_035251315.1 Burkholderiales bacterium
GCGCAAACTTACCGCGGCGCACCCGCATTGGCCATCGGACCAAAGTCCAGTGCGCCGTGCGTTTGTGGCGGGCTGCGAGTTCCGGTAGACTCCTCTATCCCTACCCGCGCCAGGTAGATGACCAAATATGTTTTCGTAACAGGCGGTGTAGTTTCCTCCCTGGGGAAGGGCATCGCCGCCGCGTCCCTTGCCGCGATCCTCGAATCGCGGGGCATCCGAGTCACCAACATCAAGCTGGACCCGTACATCAACGTCGATCCCGGGACGATGTCGCCGTTTCAGCACGGCGAGGTGTTCGTCACCGAGGACGGCGCCGAGACCGACCTCGACCTTGGCCACTACGAGCGCTTCCAGAGCTCGAAGATGCGCCGCTGGAACAACTTCACCACCGGCCAGATCTACGAATCGGTGATCAAGAAGGAGCGCCACGGCGACTACCTCGGGGGCACGGTCCAGGTCATCCCGCACATCACCGACGAGATCAAGCTCTTCATCAAGCGCGGCGCGGGCGACGCAGATGTGGCGATCGTGGAAATCGGCGGCACCGTCGGCGACATAGAGTCGCTGCCCTTCCTCGAGGCGATCCGGCAGATGGGGCTGGACCTCGGCCGCAACAAGGTCTGCTACATCCACTTGACGCTCGTGCCCTACATCCAGTCGGCAGGCGAGATCAAGACCAAGCCGACGCAGCACTCGGTGAAGGAGCTGCGCGAGATCGGCATCCAAGCGGACGCGGTGGTGTGCCGCACGATCCAGCCGCTGCCCGAGGACGAGAGGCGCAAGATCGCGCTTTTCACCAACGTCCAGAAAGAGGCGGTGATCTCCGCCTGGGACGTCGAGTCGATCTACAAGATTCCGATGATGCTGCACGAGCAGATGCTCGACGAGATCGTCTGCCACAAGCTCCAGATCCTGGCGCGCGCGGCCGACCTTTCCGAGTGGAAGAAAATCGTCCACACGCAGGAGCATCCTGAGCACGAGGTGGACGTCGCGTTCGTAGGGAAGTACGTCGACCTGCAGGACTCCTACAAGTCGCTGAACGAGGCGCTGCGCCACGCCGGCATCCACACCAACTCGAAAGTCAACATCCACTATGTCGACTCCGAGGAGCTGGAGAAGGGTAATTCCGTGCCGCTCGAGAAGATGGACGCGATCCTGGTGCCGGGCGGCTTCGGCAAGCGCGGAACCGAAGGCAAGATGCGCGCGATCCGCTTTGCGCGCGAGAGCGGCGTCCCCCACCTCGGTATCTGCCTCGGCATGCAGCTCGCCACTGTCGAGTTCGCGCGCAACGTTTGCGGCCTCACCGGAGCCAACAGCACGGAGTTCGACCCGGACACACCCCACCCGGTAGTCGCGCTGATCACCGAGTGGCTAGACCGCACCGGGCGCATCGAGCGACGCAGCGAGAAGTCGGATCTGGGCGGCACCATGCGCCTGGGAAGCCAGAAATGCCCGGTGCAGCCTAATACCCTCGCTTTCTCAGTCTATGGAACTGAAGTAAACGAGCGGCATCGGCACCGCTATGAGGTGAACAATATCTACGTGCCGCAGCTCGAGGCGAAGGGCTACAAGGTCTCGGCGCGCACGCCGAGCGAGGGCCTGCCCGAGATCATGGAGCTGCCCGGGCATCCGTTCTTCATGGGCGTACAGTTCCACCCGGAGTTCACCTCGACACCGCGCCACGGCCATCCGCTGTTCAAGGCATTCATCAGCGCGGCGCTGCGACATCGCGCCGGCTCCAAGCTCAGGGTCGTCGCAGCTTAACTGCCCAATGCGCCTCTGCGGTTTCGAAGTCGGCCTGGACAGGCCGCTATTTCTCATCGCCGGTCCGGACACGCTCGAAAGCGAGCAGCTGTGCCTCGACGTTGCCGGAAAGCTGAAGGAGCACACCGCCAAGCTCGGCATGCCCTATATCTTCAAGGGCTCCTTTGACAAGGCGAACCGCAGCTCGGGAAAGAGCTACCGCGGACCGGGGATGGAGGAGGGGTTGCGCATTCTCGCTTCGGTGAAGAAGAAGATTGGTGTTCCAGTATTGACCGACGTGCATGAAGACACGCCGATGAAGGAGGTCGCGGCGGTGGTCGACGTGATCCAGACCCCGGCGTTTCTGTGCCGGCAGACGAATTTCATCCGCAACGCGGCTGCGCAGGGCAAGCCCGTGAACATCAAGAAGGGCCAGTTCCTCTCGCCCTGGGAGATGAAGAACGTGGTCGAGAAGGCGGCCAGCACCGGCAACAGGCAGATCCTGGTCTGCGAGCGCGGCTTCAGCTTCGGCTACAACAACCTCGTCGTCGACATGCGCGGCCTCGCGGCGATGCGCGAGACCGGCTGCCCGGTGGTGTTCGACGGCACTCACTCGGTGCAGTTGCCGGGCGGGCAGGGGACCTCGTCGGGCGGACAGCGCGAATTCATCCCGGTGCTCGCACGGGCCGCGGTCGGCGCGGGGGTTTCGGGCGTATTCATGGAAACCCACCCCAAGCCCGACGAGGCGCTGTGCGACGGGCCCAATTCCTGGCCGCTCGCCCTGATGCCGGAGCTCCTCGATACGCTGGCGGAGCTCGATCGCCTGGTGAAGCGCAACGGTTTCGTGGAGGAGAGAGTGAAGACGCAATGAGCTCCATCGTCGACGTGGTGGCACGGGAGATCCTGGACTCGCGCGGAAACCCGACCGTGGAGGCCGACGTCCTGCTCGAGTCCGGCGTGATGGGGCGCGCTGCGGTGCCCTCGGGCGCTTCCACCGGCAGCCGCGAGGCGGTCGAGCTGCGCGACGGCGACAAGGGGCGCTACGGCGGCAAGGGCGTGCTGAAGGCGGTGGAGTTCGTCAACACCGAGATCTCGGAAGCGATCGTCGGCCTGGACGCGACCGAGCAGGCGTTCATCGACAAGACGCTGATCGAGCTCGACGGCACCGAGAACAAGTCGCGCCTCGGGGCGAACGCGCTGCTCGCCGTGTCGATGGCGGTGGCGAAAGGCGCCGCCGAGGAAGCGGGGCTCCCGCTCTATCGCTACTTTGGCGGCTCCGGGGCGATGAAGATGCCGGTGCCGATGATGAACGTGGTGAACGGCGGCGCGCATGCAAACAACAACCTCGATTTTCAGGAGTTCATGATCGTGCCGGTCGGGGCGCAATCTTTCCGCGAGGCGCTGCGCTGCGGCGCGGAGGTTTTCGCTTCGTTGAAGAAGATCATCGACGCGAAGGGGATGTCGACCGCCGTGGGAGACGAAGGCGGCTTCGCGCCCAACCTGCCGAACCACGCTGCCGCGATCGAGATGATCCTCGACGCCGCTGGCCGCGCCGGCTACACCGCAGGACAGGACGTGGTCCTCGCGCTCGACTGCGCCGCTTCCGAGTTCCAACGGGAAGGGAAATACGTACTCGACTCGGAGAGAAAGACGCTGGGCGCGGCAGAATTCGTCGACTACCTGGCCGAGCTCGCGTCGCGCTATCCCATTGTGTCGATCGAGGACGGCATGGCGGAAGCCGACTGGGAAGGCTGGAAGCGCCTCACCGACAGGCTCGGCGCGAAGGTGCAGCTTGTCGGCGACGATCTCTTCGTCACCAACACCCGCATCCTGCGCGAAGGAATCCGCCAGGGCGTGGCCAACGCCGTTCTCATCAAGGTGAACCAAATCGGCACGCTCACCGAGACCTTCGCCGCGATCGAGCTTGCGAAGCGCTCGGGTTACGGCACTGTGATCTCGCACCGCTCCGGCGAGACCGAGGACACCACCATCGCCGACATCGCGGTCGGCACCAACGCGCTGCAGATCAAGACCGGGTCGCTATCGCGCTCCGATCGGGTCGCGAAGTACAACCAGCTGCTGCGCATCGAGGAGGATCTCGGCGAGTCGGTGAGCTATTCCGGGCGCGGGGCGTTCGCCGGGGCGGCATGAGAATCCTGGGCGCCATCCTCGTCGCCCTGATCGTGCTCATCCAGTATCCGCTCTGGCTTGGCAAGGGTGGGTGGCTGCGCGCCTGGGAGATCGACCGCCAGGTCGAGGCGCAGAAGGCCAAGAACCACCAGCTCGACATCCGCAACGCCGGGCTCGCCGCAGAAGTGAAGGACCTCAAGCAGGGCACCGAAGCGATCGAGGAGCGCGCGCGCCAGGAGCTCGGCATGCTGCGGTCCGACGAGATCTTCTTCCAGTACGTTCCGGGAAAACCGGCCTCAGCACCCGACAGCGCGGCGAAGCTGCCCTGACGCCGAGCTAGTTCTTGCAGGATGCGAGATCGCGCATTGCGACGTCGCGCCACCCGCCACGGGGTGATTGCTCGCGGATCACGACGTTGTAGATGTCGTCGCGGTAGGTGACGCTGGCTTCGTAGCGATAGCCCGCGCGCGGCTTGAGCAGCGTTTCCAGGGTGATCCGGGTTCGCTTGGCGGCAAGGAAGCTCGAGGTGGAAAAATCGAATACCAGGTAACTCCAGCGCTCGGGCGGGATGCCGATCTCGGCCGAGGGCTTGTCGAGCGCGACGGTGCCAAGGTACTCGGTGCGGCATTGGGCGTCCACGCTATGCACGCCGAGGGCGGCGCGCGCGCTGCTGGCCGTGCGGAGGGTAAGGTTCTTCGGCGCGACGCTGTCGGAGTAAGACTTGCCGCCCGCGCATGCCGCGAGCAGCAGAAGCGCCGTCGCGCAGACGAGCGCCCCGGGGGCACTCGTCATCCGATTTTCGTCATGTCAGGGCAGCCGAGGTTGTCCCCGGTGGCCCAGCCGCGGATCGCGCGGTACACGACGTCGTAACCCTTGGACGGCCCGTAGAGCTGAATGCGCGTGCGGTTGCCCGGCATTGGATAAGCGTCGGCGACGATGATGTACGGCCCGCCCGCGGGCGGCGTGCTCGGGTACACGACGCCGGTCTTGTGGTGCTGCTGCAGATGCAGCTCGGCCCGCTCCCCGTTGAGCACGACGGTGGGCGTGTACTCGGTAAGGATGTTCTGGTAGCTCATGTTGGTCCGCGAGACGGTGCGCACCGATACCTTCAGGCATTCGGGCGCCCTGCGGTGGAACGTTGCCGCCACCTCCTTCATCGAGCGGTTGACCTCATAGCTATCGGTCTTCGCCATCATCGCGCCCGGAACAGCCTTGCGGAATTCCTCGGCCGTCTGCGGCATCGGCGAGCAAGCGGCGATCGCCAGGGCGGCAGCGGCGAGGCCGGCGCGTGCACAGAGTGTTTTCATATTCCCCCCGGATACGTTGTTGTGCGGGAGGTGATAGCACACCGCGCCGTTGCCGGCGTAGGCACTATTGCTTGTCAACCCGTAGGCGAGGTATCGGTCACCTTGTCGGCGCGAAATAGCACCGATTGCGGGAGGCTTCACTCGCCTTCGTCGGGAAATTCTCCCGCGATGGCTTCCAACAGGTCGTTGCGCGTCACGATGCCCTGGAAACGGCCTTGCGCGTCGACCACGATGGCGAGCTCCGCAGTTTGCCGCTTGAACTGATTGAGCGCATCGAGGATCGAGGCGTGCGCGCACACGCTCGGCGCCGGGCGCAGGACGCTGGCGAGGTCGATTGGCTTCCCGTCCACGCAAAGCGCAAGGACGTCCTCTTTTCGCACCACACCTTGCACCTTGTCGATCGAGCTTCGGCCCGCTGGGAACTCGCGGTGCGGATTCGCGCGCAGCTTTGCCAGGACGTCCGGGTCGTCAATGTCCAGCCACGCGACGTCCTGCCGCGAGGTCATGACTGCGCTTACGGGCCGATCGTGGAGGCTCAGCACGCCGCCCACCATTTGCCGCTCGGCCGGACCGAACACCTGACCTTCGGGAATGGCATAAGCGGGAAGCGGAACTCCGCCCAGGATCCTGAGCACCGCGTCGGCCACCTGTTGGCGCCCGCTCATGCCGCGAGTAGTCCTGCGCCGACTGGCGAGCTGGTTGAGGATCTCGATCATCAGCGAGAAGCCAATGGCGGCATAGAGATAGCCCTTCGGCACATGCAGGCCGAAGCCGTCGAGCACGAGCACGAGCCCGACCATGAGCAGGAACCCCAGGCACAGGATGATGAGCGACGGCCGCTTGCTGATGAACTCGGTCAGCGGCTTGCTCGCGAAGAGCATGGTAAGCACCGCGATCACGACCGCCGCCATCATCACGTAGAGCTCATCCACCATCCCGACTGCGGTGATGATGGAATCGAGAGAGAACACCGCATCGAGTACCACGATCTGCGCCACGATGGGCCAGAACCCGGCTTGGCTTGCCGTGGCAGGGGCGTGCGGCTGCTGCTCGAGGCGTTCGTGAATCTCGGTGGTCGCCTTAACGAGCAGAAAGAGGCCGCCGGCGATGAGGATGAGATCGCGCCAGGACACCTCCAACCCCCACAAAGCGAAGAGCGGGGTCGTGAGCGACATGACCCAGGTGATGCTGCCGAGGAGGGCGAGCCGCATCACGAGCGCGAGCGACAGGCCGATGATGCGGGCGCGGTCGCGCTGGCCCCGCGGGAGCTTGTCCGACAGGATCGCGATGAAGATCAGGTTGTCGACGCCGAGCACAATCTCCAGCGCGACGAGCGTCGCGAGGCCGAGCCAAACGGTGGGATCAGCGATCCATTCCATGAGCTATGTCCTCCAGGCGGGCTTATACTATTTCAATGAGGTTAAGCCCCGAAGAGATCGAGCGGTTCGACCGGGACGGGTACCTGTTTTTCCCTTCGCTCTTCAGCGCGCAGGAAATGAAGGTCCTGATCGACGAAGTTCCCGCGCTATATGCTCAGCGCCGGCCGGAGAACGTGCGCGAGAAGACCGGCGGCGTCGTGCGCACGAACTTTGCCGCGCACATGTACAGCTACCCCTTTGCCAAGCTCGCGCGCCATCCGCGCATGGTGGAGCCGGTAAAGCAGCTCTTCGGCGAAGAGGTGTACATGCATCAGTTCAAGATCAACGGCAAGGCGGCGTTCGACGGCGACGTGTGGCAATGGCACCAGGACTACGGCACTTGGCGCGCCGATGACCTGATGCCCGAGGCGCGCGCGATGAACGTCGCGATCTTCTTGGACGAGGTAAACGAGTTCAACGGCCCGCTTATGTTCATCCCGGGCAGCCACAAGCTCGGCGTGCTCGATGCGGAGCACGACACCAGCACCACCAGCTATCCGCTGTGGGTCATTTCTCATGAAACGATCCGCAAGCTGGTGGACCGCGGCGGCATCGTGGCGCCCAAGGGGCCGCCGGGGTCGATGATCCTGTTCCACGGCTGCCTCGTGCACGCCTCGACCTCCAACCTCTCGCCGTGGGACCGCGTGAGCGTCTATCTGTCGTTATGTGCGGTGTCCAATCACATCCGCCGCTTCAAGCGGCCCGGCTACATCGCCCACCGTGACTTCGCGCCGATCCAGTGCCTGCCCGACGACTGCCTGCTCAGACACTACGACGTCCCGCTGCCCTGGAAGAACGGGACGCCGAACGACGAGCTGAAGGCGGCGTGAACCTGTATTCGAAGCTAAAGCAACTTCAAAAACCGCTGCGCATCGGGCTCATCGGCGCGGGCAAGTTCGCCGCGATGTACATCGCGCAGGTGCCGAAGACGCCGGGCGTGCACCTCGTCGCGGTCGCCGACATCGCGCCCGACTACGCGAGGGAGAACCTGAAGCGTGTGGGCTGGACGAGCGAGCGCTACGGCGCGGCATCCATCGACCAGGCAATTAAGACCGGCCAAACCCATCTGTCCGACAACTGGGAGGCGCTCGTCGCGCACCCGGCGATCGATATCGTGATCGAAGCGACCGGAAACCCGCCCGCGGCGGTTGAACATGTTTTGTTTGCTTTTAAGAATAAGAAACATGTCGTCATGGTGACGGTGGAAGCCGATGCGTTCTGCGGGCCGCTGCTCGCCCGCAAGGCGGCCCAGGCCGGCGTCGTGTACAGCCTCGCATACGGCGACCAGCCGGCGCTGATCTGCGATCTCGTCGACTGGGCGCGCGCAGCCGGATTCCCGGTGGTCGCGGCCGGCCGCGGCCACAAGTGGCTGCCGCACTACGCGCAGTCCACCCCGGAGACCGTGTGGGGCTACTACGGCCTCACGCCCGAGCAGGCGAAGCGCGGCGGTCTCAACCCGAAGATGTTCAACTCCTTCCTCGACGGCTCGAAGCCCGCGATCGAGACCACCGCGGTGTGCAACGCCACCGGGCTTACGCCGGCACCCGAGGGACTGCTCTATCCCCCCGGATCGGTGGACGAGATTCCCGCGCTGATGCGGCCCAAGTCCGAGGGCGGGGTGCTGCACCACAAAGGACAGGTCGAAGTCGTCTCGTCCCTCCAGAGGGATGGAACTGAAATTCCTTACGACATCCGGTTCGGCGTCTGGGTGGCGTTCGAGGGCGAGACCGATTACATCCGGCGCTGCTTCGAGGAATATGGCGTCAAGACCGATCCGTCCGGCCGCTACGCGTGCATGTACAAGCGCTGGCACCTGATTGGTCTGGAAGTGGGCATCTCGGTCGCGTCGGTCGGACTGCGCCGCGAGCCCACCGGCTGCGCGACCGGATGGCGGGCCGACGCGGTTGCGATTTCAAAGAGAAATTTGAAGGCCGGAGAAGTGCTCGATGGCGAAGGCGGCTATGCGGTCGTCGGGCGGCTCATGCCGGCTGCGGATTCCTTGAGCCAGGGGTGTCTTCCGCTAGGCCTCGCCCACGGGTGGAAGCTTGTGCGCAACGTGTCGGCCGGCCAGGCAGTGAAGTGGACCGATGTGGCGATCGACGCCAACTCCACCGCGGTGCGCGTGCGCCGCGAGATGGAATCCTCGTTAACCGCGACGCGGGACAGCGCGTTGCTCGGGCCGGTCGGCGTGACGTCCTGAATTTAAACGCAAGCAAGGAGACTCCTATGAACGTGCTGATTCCTGCCTTCTGCTTAGCGCTGCTCACGGCTTCGCCCCTGGCGCAGGCGCAGGATAAGAAGGAGCGAGCGCAAGACGTTCATGAGTGCCTGCCTGAAAGGCTGATCTAGCGGCGCGCGTCCCGCTGCCTCAGGAGGTAAGGCCCGAACAGGAAGAGCGCGGCCAGGGCGAACAGGGTGAGCGCGATGGGGCGGCCGAGGGAGCCGCTCCATTGTGTGTAAACTCAAAACGATGCATGCCTCTACCGCGCTCTCGCACATCAAGGTCATCGACCTCACTCGCGTCCGTGCCGGTCCAACTGCAG
>DATFEI010000261.1:0-3183 GCA_035251315.1 Burkholderiales bacterium
CCCTGAACGCGCGCCGACGCGCCCGGGCGGCGGCCAGTCCTCCGGAGCGATCAGCCACAAGCCCTCAATGCTGCAGGACTACGAGCGCGGCCGGCCGATGGAGATCGAAGCCCTGCTCGTTGCGCCGCTCGCGTTCGCGCACGCCGCCGGCGTCGTTGCGCCGACGCTCGAGACGGTGGTGCCGCTCGTCGTCTTCAAGGCCGCGGCGAAGGGCCTGTACAACTAGGCGCGCAACAGCTCCGGGTTGATCGGCAGCCTGCGGATGCGCTTGCCGGTCGCGGCGAAGATCGCGTTGCACACCGCGGGCGCGATTGGCGGCACGCCGGGCTCCCCGGCCCCGCCCTGCTCGCCCTTGCCCTCGAGGATGTGCACCTCGACCTTCGGCATCTCGTGCATGCGCGCGACGCGGTAATCGTGGAAGTTCGACTGCTCGGCGCGACCGTTCTTCACGGTGATCTCTCCATAGAGCGCGGCGCTCAGGCCGTAGAAGATTGCGCCTTCGACCTGGTAGCGCACCATGTCGGGGTTGACCACCCATCCCGGGTCGATGGCCGCGACCACGCGCTGCACTTTCACCTTGCCGTCCTTCGCCACCGACACTTCGGCGACCTGGGCACAGTAGCCGCCGTAGGCGAAATGCGCGGCAATGCCGCGCGAGACTCCCGCGGGCAGCGGCTTGCCCCAGCCCGCCTTCTCGGCCGCGAGGTCGAGCACCGCGCGCAGTCGCGCCGCATTCGGCTTGGCGAGCAGCTGCTTGCGGTACTCGTAAGGGTCCTTGCCCGCGGCGTGCGCCAGCTCGTCGACGAAGCTCTCCAGGATGAAGCCGTTCTGCGAGTTTCCGACCGAGCGCCAGAATCCCGATGGCACGCCAGGATTGTTGTTGACGTAGTCGACGTAGACGTTCGGGATGTCGTAAGGGAAGTAGTCTCCCGCGCCCTGCACCGAGGTCGGGTCGAGGCCGTCCTTGCGCAGGAAGTGCCCGAAGGTCTTGAAGAACTGCAGGATCGACGCGCCGACGATGCGGTGGCGCCACGCCGTCGGCATGCCGTCGGCGCCGAGCGCAGCCTGCACCAGGTTGTACGAGGCGGGCCGATAGAAGTCATGCTGTAGATCGTCCTCCCGCGTCCACATCACCTTGACGGGTACGTTGCCCGCGGCGCGCGAGGCCTCCACTGCCTCGACGACGTAGTCCACTTCCAGCCTGCGTCCGAAGCCGCCGCCGAGGTAGGTAGTGTGAACCGTGATCGCATTCGCCGGCAGCCCGGTAAGCTGCGCCACGGCGTGCCGGCTCCAGGACTGGGCTTGCGTCGGCGCCCAGATCTCGACCGAATCGCCCTTGAAATGCGCCGTTGCGTTCATTGGCTCCATGCACACATGGGCGAGGAACGGCACTTCATAAGCCGCTTCGAGGCGGCGCGCGCCGCTCGCGAGCGCCGCGGCCGCGTCGCCGGTCTTCAGCCGCTCTGCGGCCGTGGTGCCTTTCGCAAGCTCGGCCCACCGGCGCGACAGCTCTGCCGAGCTCACTTGGGCCATTGGGCCCTCGTCCCAGGCCACCTCCAGCGCGTCGCGGCCCTTCTTGGCTGCCCAGAATCCGTCGGCGATCACCGCGACGCCCGAGCCGATCTGCGTCACCCTGCGCACCCCCTTCACCTTCAACGCCCGCTCGGCGTTGAAGCTCTTCACCTTGCCGCCAAATACCGGGCACCTCGCGACCGTTGCGGTGAGTAGCCCCTTGCGCTTCACGTCCAGTCCGAAGATAGGCTGCCCGGTGACCTTGAGCGCCAGATCGTGGCGCGGCGTCGACTTGCCGATGATCCTGAAGTCCGAAGGCTGCTTCAGCACCGGATCGTCGGGCGCGACGAGCTTTGCCGCATCGGCTGCCACCGCGCCGTAGGACATCTTGCGCCCGCTCGGCTTGTGCACGACGAAACCGCTTTGGGCAAAGCACTCGGTGGCGAGCACTTTCATCCGCTCGGCGCCGGCCGAAACCAGCATGTAGCGCGCCGCGGCGCCCGCGCGCCGGGCCGGCACGCCGACGTTGCGCACGCTCGAGCTGCCGCCGGTCGCCTGGAAGCCGCCGACGGCCTTGAAGCCGATGTAACGCGGGTTCGCGAACGCCGGGTCGATCCCACCTTGCTCGATGTGAACTCTTGCGAGATCGACCTCGAGCTCCTCCGCGATCATCATCGCGAGCGCGTTGTGGCAGCCCTGGCCCATTTCCGACTGCCCGCAGATCACCGTGACCCGGCCGTCGGTCCCGATCTTGAGAAACGCGTTGAGCTTCGACTGCGCGGCTGCCGCATCGGCAACGCGCGCTGCGCCCGGCAGGCAAAAGCCGACCAGCAGCCCGCCGCCCGCCGCGCCGCCCGCCTTTAGGAAATGCCTGCGACCGGGATTGGTAACGACGCGCATGTCAGGCCTCCTTTCTCATCGATGCAGCCGCTGCATGGATCGCGGCGCGGATGCGGTTGTAGGTGCCGCAGGTGCAGATGTGCGCCGCCATTGCCTCATCGATCTGCCCGTCCGTGGGTCGGGGGTTCTTCGCGAGCAGCGCAGTCGCCGACATGATCTGCCCGGACTGGCAGTAGCCGCATTGCGGAACTCCTGCGGCGATCCAGGCTTTCTGCACCGGATGGCTGCCGTCCTTCGACAGACCTTCGATAGTGGTGATCCGCTTGCCGGCGAGCTGCGATACCTGCGCGGTGCACGAGCGCACCGGCTCGCCGTTCACGTGGACCACGCAGACGCCGCAGAGCGCCGTGCCGCAGCCGAACTTGGTGCCCATCAGCCCGAGCGTGTCGCGCAGCACCCAGAGCAGCGGCGTTTCGGGATCGTCCACACTGAGCTTATGGGCCTTGCCGTTGACATGAAATGCGATCGTTGCCATGGCGCCTCCTCCCCGAGTTATGCCGATGTGGCTTTTCGCACTATAGGCTTTCGGCGGCGACTGAGAAGTGGATCACCCGCGACGCGGCGCACAACTGAACTGAGGATTAGAATGAAAAAGCGATGGCAAAGCCGCGACAGGTAAAGGCTACACGCCGGGCCGAGGAGGCCGAGGCGGATATTCGGCAAGACGCGGTGCACGCCGCCTTCGATCTGCTCGAGCGCCTGCCGGTGCCGATGTTCCTGAAGTCACACGACGGCCGCTATCTCGGCGTCAACCGGGCATGGGAAAACCTC
>DATFEI010000264.1:0-2771 GCA_035251315.1 Burkholderiales bacterium
TCAGCCCCATCACGGTGACCGAGGCGCCGATGATGCCGGTGGCGGTGGCGAAAAGCGTCGCGGTGAGCAGCACGCCGAGGAAGAGCGAGCCGCGCAGAGGGGCGAGGATCAGCTGGAACGACTTGAACAGGCGCTCCATCAACCCCGACTGCTCGAGCACGTGTCCCATGAAGATGAAGAGCGGCACCGCGGCGAGCGTCTCCTCCTTCATCAGGCCGATGGTCTGGAACACCATCAGGTAGAACACCGTGTCGCCGAAGCCGATGTAGCCGAACACCACCGACAGGATGATGAGCGTGAAGGCGATCGGGAAGCCGGCGAAAATCCCGGCGAGCAGCGCGCCGAGGAGGATGAGGCCGAGGACTTCGCCGCTCATAACGGCCGGCCCTTGAGCGCGGCCCACGCCGACTTGGCGAACTCGGAAGCGCCCTGGACGATGAGCAGCGCGCAGGCGACCGGGATCACGGTCTTGAAGGGATACAGGATCGGGCGCCACGGGCTTTCGTTGGAAACCTCGCGGATGTCCCAGGAGTGCAGCGCCTCCTGCAGCCCCATCCAGAAGAAGAACGCCATGCCCGGGAAAAAGAAGAAGAGGTAGAGCGAGGCGTCGATCAGGCCGCGCGTGCGCGGCGACCAGCTCTGGTAGAAGACGTCGGTGCGGATATGGCCGCCCTTGTAGAGCGTGTAGGCGGCGCCGAGCATGAAGTGCGTGCCGTATAGCATGTACGCCACGTCGTAGGACCACACCGTGGGCGCGCGGAACACGTAGCGCGCGAACACCTCGTAGGTGATGCCGGCGACGAGCGGAATGATGAGCCAGCAGAACGCGAGCCCGCACCACTCGGCGAAGCGGTCCATCGCGCGCACGAATCGCACCAGAGCGCGCGGCGGCGCATCCGAAGCCATCGGCACCTCCTCCCTGAGCGCGAGAGACTACCTCAAAATAGAAAGATGAGACTTGCGGAGGTCCCGGGGACCGGGCTGCGCTATCAGGAAAGCGGCGGCGAGGGCAGCGGCGAAGGGCCGCCGGTCGTTTTCCTGCACGCCGGCTCGGGCTCGAGCCGCATGTGGGAGCACCAGATCCCCGAGTTCACGGGCGCCGGTTACCGCTTTATCGCGTATGACCGGCGCTCGGAAGGCAACGCCGTGGACGATCTCGAAGCACTCGCCGAGCACCTCGGCCTCGATCGTTTCCACCTCGTCGGCACCGCGGCCGGCGGCATCGTGGCGCTCGACTATGCGCTCAGCTTTCCGCGGCGGCTGAGAAGCCTCGTCGTGGCGAACAGCATCGTCGGCGTACAGGACGAGGAGTACCTCGAGCTCACGCGCAGGCTTCGGCCCGCGCCGCAATTCAACGCGATCCCCGCCGAGATCCGCGAGCTCGGACCTTCGTATCGCGCCGCGAATGCGCGGGGTATGCAGCGCTGGAAGGAGCTCGCGAGAGAGGGTCATCCCACACCTCAGGCAACCAAGAACCGGATTACCTACGCAGCCCTGGAAAAAATCGCGACGCCGACGCTGCTCCTCACGGGCGACGCCGACCTCTACGTTCCGCCGCCGGTCCTACGCCTCTTCGCCGCGCGCTTTCCCAACTGCGAGTCCGTCGTCATCGCCGAGTGCGGCCACTCCGCCTTCTGGGAGCAGCCCGAAGCCTTCAATCGGGCAGTCCTCGACTTCATCTCAAAACACTAGATTCGGGGTCAGGGTCGAGACTCGTTTTCCGAATTCGGGGTCAGGGTCCGAATTGCCGCGCGGGCCGGGCTTCCCGGGGCCTGTCTTCCATCCCAAGGGCGCGATCGCGCGGTTCTTGAATTCTTCGCTTGCAAGCGGGTAGCCGCTGTTGGTCGCGTCGCGAATCGCTTCCAGCAGCGCCTCGTCCATCTGCTCCTCGAAGAGCGCCCGGTACGCGGCGTGGCGCTTATCCGGCCGGGTGGCGAGCGCGGCGAACTCGGGGTGCTGGGAGACGAAACGATCAGTGAGCGCTCCGCTGTTCACGCGTAGCTCGACCACGGGTAGTCCTCCGGGTGGTCGACCATCTGGGCGCGAACCGGGTTGAGCTCGATGTAGCGATAGCAGGCGAGGACGTAGCGCGCCGACTCCGCGATACAGGAGCGGAAGCGGCCCTCCCATAACGTGCCGGTCCGCTCATGGCGTCGATTGAAGTAGGGCACATAGTGGCGGCCGAGGTCGCGCATGAGCGCGGTACACGATTCCGCGCTGCCTGGAGTCACCAGCAGGTGCACGTGGTTCGTCATCAGGCAATAGGCGTGCACCGCGCAGTTGTGCCGTACCGACAGCTGCCGCAAGTGCGACAGGTAGACGAGGTAATCGGCATCAGTGCGGAAGCACGCGACGCGATTGACGCCCCGCTGGATGATGTGCACGGCGACCTCTGGAAGGATGTAGCGCAATCGTCGAGCCATCGTCCATCAACGGGCATCGTTTGACGAGGGTTGACGCGACTTGCCGAATTCGGGGTCAGGGTCGCAATTCGTTTTTACGTACGTGAAAACTGAATTGCGACCCTGACCCCGAATTCGAGGCGGTATTAGTGCAGATGCGGCTTTTTGAGGAAGTCGTTGCGGTCGGCGGAGGTGATGTTCACTTCGGTGGTCTTGCCGCTGCGCGCGAGCTTGAGCGGGACGATGGCGCCGCAGGGACCGAGCTGCCACACCTTGCGCCACAGGTCGGCGAGGCTTTTCGGCCGGGCGCCGGCGACTTCGAGCACGGCGTCGCCGACGCGCGCGCCGGCGCGCTCGGCGGGGCCGCCG
>DATFEI010000170.1:0-4065 GCA_035251315.1 Burkholderiales bacterium
CATCGGGAATCGTCCGATCCGCTTACCGAGGCTGCCCGCTGCTTCTCGTGCGGCCGCTGCACGCTGTGCGACAACTGCTTCCAGTACTGCCCTGACATGGCGGTACGGCGCGTTGCCGGCGGCTACGAGATCGCGCTCGAGTACTGCAAGGGCTGCGGGCTATGCGTGGCGGAATGTCCCACCGGATCGATCGCCATGGAAGAAGAGCGCAAATGAAGCGCGTGCTCCTCACCGGAAATCATGCCGTCGCCTGGGCGGCGCGCCTCGCCCGACCCAAGGTCGTGCCGGTGTACCCGATCACGCCGCAGACGCCGGTGATGGAGCTCCTCACCGAGTTCCAGGCCGCGGGCGAGCTCGACGCCGAGATCCTCACGCCCGAATCCGAGCATTCGGTGATGGCGGCCTGCATTCCCGCCTCGCTCGCCGGCGTGCGCGTATTCACCGCGACCGCTTCCCAAGGTCTGATGCTGATGCACGAGCTGCTCCACTACGCGGTCGGCGCGCGCGCCCCGATCGTGATGGCGAACGTCAACCGCACCATCGCCTCGCCATGGGCGTTCTGGCCCGACCAGACCGATAGCCTGGCGCAGCGCGACACCGGCTGGATCCAGCTTTACGCAGAGAGCGCCCAGGAGGCGCTCGACAGCGTGATCCAGGCTTTCCGCATCGCTGAACGTGTGCTGCTGCCGGCAATGGTCAATCTCGACGCGTTCTACGTCTCGCATGCGCTCGAGCCGGTAGCGCTGCCGATGCAGGAGCTGGTCGACGGCTACCTGCCGCCGTATCGGCCCGAGCATTTCATCGACCCCGGCCGCGGCGAGTCGTGGGGTAACGTGGTGAGCCAGGACATGTACTACCGCCATCGCCGCGAGATCGGCGCTGCGATGGACCGGGTACCGCAAGCCGCGCTCGAGGCTGACCGCGAGTGGTACCGGCTCACCGGCCGCAGCTGGGGCCTGACCGAGCGCTACCGCTGCGAGGACGCCGAGCTCGTGATCGTCACCATGGGCAGCATGTGCGGCACTGCGCGGGACGCGGTGGATGCGCTGCGCGAAAGCGGCTTCCCGGCGGGATTGCTCAAGGTGCGTCTCTTTCGCCCGCTACCTGCGGCCGAGCTGCGCGAGACGCTCGCCGGCGTGCGCGACGTGCTGGTGCTCGACCGCAACTTCTCGCCCGGCGTGGGCGGCGTGCTGCACCAGGAGCTGCGCGCCGCGCTGTACGGCGTGAAGAACGCACCGGGCGTGCACGGCTATCTCGCGGGTGTCGGCGGCGTCAACGTGCCGCCTCAGAAGATCATGGAGTTCGCGCGCCAAGCGCGCGCGTCGGACGCCGAGCCGGAGCCGGTATGGGTCAGATGAGAGAAATCCAGGAGCTGCTCTGCTCCGGCCATGCCGCCTGCCCTGGCTGCATCGACGCGTTGTCGGCGCGCCACGTGCTCGCAACGCTCGGGCCCGACAGCGTCGCCGTCATCCCGCCCTCCTGCATGGCGATCATCGCCGGGCCGCAGCCGCTCTCCGGCATGCGCATCCCGGTGTACCAGCCCTCGCTCGAGTCCTCGGCGGCCGCAGCCTCTGGACTGCGCCGCGCGCTCGATGCGCGCGGCCGCACCGATACCCATGTGGTGGTGCTCGCCGGCGACGGCGGCACCAGCGATATCGGCTTCCAGTGCCTGTCGTCGGCGGCGGAACGCAACGAGAACATCCTTTACTTCTGCTTCGACAACGAGGGCTACATGAACACCGGGGCGCAGAAGTCATCTTCGACGCCGCATTTCGCGCGCACTGGCTCGACACCCGCGGGCAAGCTCACGCGCAAGAAGAACCTGGTCGAGATCATGGCGGCGCACGAGATCCCCTACGCCGCGACCGCCACCGCCGCGTTCCTGCCCGACCTCGTCCGTAAGGTCGAAAAGGCGAAGGCGATGCGCGGGCTGCGCCTCATCAACCTCCTCGTACCCTGTCTCGACGGCTGGGGTGTCCCCGACGACCAAGGCATCGGCGTCGCGCGCCTGGCCGTCGAGTCCGGGGTCTTTCCGCTCTACGAAGTCGAGGACGGTTGCCGTTACAAGCTGACGGGCCCTGTCAAGACGCGCCCCGTGCACGACTACCTCGCGGCGCAGCGCCGCTACCGGGACCTCCAAAAGGACGAAGTGGAGCAGCTCCAGCGCGAGGTCGATGCCGGCTGGGCGCGGCTGCTATCGCGCGCGCAGCCTAGTCCGGCTGGTAGCGCTCCCTGAGGCGATCGAAGTAGCCCGAGTTCGGGCAGGATGGCCTGCGGCCGTACCGCCCGTGCCACTTGAGCCAGCGGATGCAGGCGGACATGTCAGCGCAGCGCTGGCAGCGCTGCGCGGCGGCGGCGAGATCCTGAAATCCACCGGCCTCGGCGTCGGCCAGCGAAAGGCCGCGGAACTCGAGCATGCGGAGGAGCGGCAGCATGGAATCCCTTGGTTCAAGTCGTTCTCATTCGTGCAGGGCGTTGTACTTCTCCTGGAGCTGCTCCGGGGTCTCGTCGAAATCCGGGTTCTTGACGATGCAGTCGGAGGGGCAGACCAGCTTGCACTGCGGCTCGTCCTTCGCGCCGACGCACTCGGTGCACTTGAGCGGATCGATCACGTAGGGCTCGCCCGCCTTGATGGCTTCGTTCGGGCAGACCGGAACGCAGGCATCGCACAAAGTACACGCCTCGTTGATCAGTAGCGCCATGGCTGTGTCCCTTTCAAGCGGCGATCCGCTCCTGGAGTTCCTTCAGTTTCCTGAACCTGAATGCACCCCAAAGCGCCGCGCCGATGGCGCCGGCATAGATCGAGTCGGGGTGGCTCACGGCGGTGAGACCGGTGATCTTCTCGTTCGCGAGCTCCTCCTGCAGCGCGGCGAGCAGGCCCTCGTCGAGCGCGAGGCCGCCTGTGAGGAGCACCGTGCCCTTGGTGATGCCGGTGACCTTCAGGAGCTTCACCAGGCGCGAGGCCATCGAGATGTGAATGCCCTTCAGGATGTCGGGCGTGGCGATACCGCGCGACACCATGTTGATGACGTCGGTCTCGGCGAGCACGGCACAGATCGAGCTTACCTTTTCCGGGCTCTTGGAGGTCCTGGAGAGCGGGCCGATCTCCTCCACCGCGACGCCGAGGTAGCGCGCGATGTTCTCGAGGAACTGCCCCGAGCCCGAGGCGCACTGGCTCGTCATCTTGTAGGAGAGCACCTTGCCGCGCTCGTCGATGTAGATGGCGCGGCCGTTGAGCGCGCCGATGTCCACCACCGCGCGCGCGTCCGGGTTGAGGAACACTCCGCCGCGCGCGTGGGTGGTCATCGAGTAGAAGTGGCCGGTCGCGAACTTGACGTTCTCGCCTTCACCTGTAGTGGCGACGTAAGAGATGTCTTCGGGCTTCAATCCTTTTTCAGAGATCGTTTCTTCGAAACCAAGCTTCGCGAGCTCCATCGGGTCGCGCCGGCGGATGCGCTCGACGCGCTTGCCCAGCCATTCCTGATCGTTGAAGAGAACGGTCTTGACCGCGCCCGAGCCTATGTCGATTCCGACGGTGTAAGTCATGTCCTCGCCTCCGCGGTCTTGCCCTCCTCCACCACCGCGCGCCAAGCGAAGGTGGCGGCGCCGAGCGCGCCGGTATAGATCGAGTCGGGATTAATGTTGAGCGTCAGCTCGCCGTAGTTGTCGCGCACCAGGCCGGTGAGCGATTTCACCGCGGCCTCGTTCTTCGCCACGCCGCCGGTGAAGGTGAACTCGTTGCGGATGCCGCCCGAGCGCGCGAGGATCGACATCGCGCGCAGGATGATGGCGCGGTGCAGCCCCGCCATGATGTCCTCGCGCTTCTCGCCGAGCGCGAGCCGGTCGCGCAGCTCGGCGCCCGCGAACACGGTGCAGGTGGAGTTGATGCGGACCGTCTTCGTCGCCTTCATCGCGAGCGGGCCAAGCTCGTGCAGGCCCATGTTCATCTCGTCGGCGATGTAGCCGAGGTAGCGCCCGCAGCCCGCGGCGCAGCGGTCGTTCATCTGGAACGACTCGACGATGCCGTGCTTGTCGACCTGGATCGCCTTGGTGTCCTGGCCGCCG
>DATFEI010000125.1:0-7383 GCA_035251315.1 Burkholderiales bacterium
GGGATCACCACGAGCGCGCCGTCGGCCTCGATCACGAGGTGGCGCGCTTCGAGCGCTTCCTTAAGCCGCGCGGCGAGCGTGGCGTCGGCTACCTGCTGCGGAAACTCCAGCAGCTTCTTGGTGCCGTCGGTGAAGTGGATGATGAGGCGGCGCTCTTCGGCCATGGCTTGTTCTCCCTTGTCATTTCCTCTACATCGGTTCCAGCTCGCCCCCGCGCACGGCGACGCGCTGGCCGATGTGGAAGCGATGCGCTTCCCGGGTGCGCACCGTCCGGTTCTCGCCGGCATCCATCGCGACGGTCACCTCGTATGTGGTCGCGCCCAGGCGCGCCTGCATCTCCGGCGTTCCGGCCGCGCCGAAGGTCCAGCCTTCGGCGCGGCCGCGGTCGAAGCGGAACTGCGCGACGGTGCCGACCACCGGGTCGGTGTCGAGCCCCGAGGCTGTTCCCACCGTGGCCGGCGCCCGGGGCTCCACCACGCTTTCATTCACTTCCCGGATGGAACGCACTTCCCCGCATACGAGGCACGTCTGCGCCCACGCGCCAAGCGCAACAAGGCCGAGCAGAGCGGCGGACAGGCGCACTCGCTACTCGGAGATAGTCTGGATGAAGTAAGTGGCCGACAGCAGCACGCTCGGCGGCCCGAGCGGCCCGAGCCAGCGGGCGTAGATGTCCTGGATCTGGCCGCTGCGGTAGACGCGCGCAAGCTGGCGGTTGACCGCGAGCCGCCAGTCGTGATCATTGCGCGGCAGCATGAGCGCGTACTGCTCGATCGAGAAATCCTGGTCGAGCAGGCGGAAGTTGCCGGGCCCGCTGCGGCTCATCACCACCACGCCGATCAGCGTGGTGCGGTCGGCGGCCAGGGCCTCGACCTGCGATTCGCGCAGCAGCGCGAGGCCTTCGTCGCGCTTCTCGACCGTAACGACCTCGGCTTTGACATCGTAGCGCGCGAGCGCGGCGCGCAACGCCTTCTCGGTCGTGGTGCCGCGGATCACGGCGACGCGCTTGCCGCCGAGATCCTGCAGCCGCCCGGTGCTCGATTCGGCGCCGACCAGAAGACTGCCGCCGTCGACGAACGTGACCAGGCTGAAATCCACGAGGCTCTGGCGCGACAGCGTCCAGGTGGTGGTGCTGCACTCGAGGTCCACTTCCTTCTTGCGCACCGCGTCGATGCGGTTTTGGATGGTGAGCTTCACCCAGCGGGTCTTCATGCCCTGGCGTTTGAGCTGCGCGGCGACGCCGTCGGCCACCGCGCGGCACAGGTCAACCGAGTAGCCCTGCGGCTCGCCATTGCCGTCAGTAAACGAGAAAGGCGCGGCGCCGTCGATGTAGCCAAGCGTAATCACGCCGCTCTTGCGGATCTTGTCGAGCGTCTGCGCGCCCGCGATCGCGGGCGCAAGCAGCGCCAGCACGGCAAGAAGCCTTAGCATGTCAATGGATCCCCCTTCGAAGTGCGGCGACTTCCTCGCCTTCGAGCAGCCATTCCATCGCGTGCTCGTAGTCGGTGAAGGCCTGGACGTTGAACCCCTTGTTCTCGGCGCACAGGGCGAAGAAGCGGCTGTGGTCGAAACGCTCCGCGGGGCACAGGATCGCGGTCTTGTTTCCGAACGTGCGGCGGTAATGCGCGAGCTTGTCGGCGAGATGCCACAGCTCGATCGCCGTGAGGGCGCCGGTCACCCGCCGCGTATCCACAAGCACGTGGAAGCCCTCGAGCCCGGCGCCGGCGTCGGCGATGTCCTTCAGCAGCTGCTCGGCTTTCTCGACGTAGGCCTTGCCGTCCGGGGTGGCGCGGATAAAGTCGGTGGCCTGGATGACCTTGATGTTCGCGGACACGGACCTTCAGCCTTGGATCAGCGAGGCTACACCAAGTCACCGCCGGGCCCATCCGACCAAGGTCCAATAGCGGCTCGACCGACCCCCGGCCGAGAATCGGCTCCGTATCCAACTCCATGAAGAGCATGAGAAAGCCCATGACTGCACGATCGCTCGTTCTGATCGCCGCGTTGCTCGCCGCAGCCCAGGCGGCCGCGCAGCAGCCGTCCAGCCGCGCCGGCACTTGGGAGATGTATATCGGCCCGGAATTCACCGACGGGAAGAACTACACGTTCGAAGGCGGCTCCACGGCGAAGACCGATACCGGCGTCGGCCTCAACATCGGCTTTGCCAAGAACTTCGACCGGCGGTGGGCGGCGGGGATTGACATCGTCTGGGCCGAGCAGGACTACCGCGCCACCGTGCAGCCGGGTCCGGGGAACGCCAACCCGGCCAGGCAGGTCAGCGGCCAGATCGACTGGCGCACGATCCGCTTTTTCGGCACGTTTCACCTTCTCGAAGGCAACTTCACTCCATTCGTCACCGCCGGACTGGGGTGGACCTACATCGACACCAACATCCCGTCCGGCCCGCCAGAGACCTGGTGCTGGTACTGGTACGGCTGCTCGACGTTCGTTCCGACCGAGACTTCCACCGAGTTCAGCTATAACGCCGGACTCGGGCTGCGGCTGGATGTCGGCAAGGGCGTATTCCGGTTTCTCGTGAACTCGCAGTGGGTGGACTACGGCGGCTCCTACGGCGGGGACAGCGTGATCCAGTACCGCCTCGACATCGGCACCAAGTTCTAGAGGAGAAACTCATGAAGCATATGGCCGTTGCAGCCCTGTTCAGCCTCGCCTTCATTCCCGCTGCGCAAGCGCAGGTCAAGGACAGCGCGGTCGTCGTAGACGAGACCGAGGCCGTGGTCACGGTCACGAAGGTCGACAAGGAAGCGCGCAAGGTGACGTTCCGCGGCCCCAAGGGCGGCGTGGCGACGCTCACCGTTCCGAAGGAGGCCCAGAACCTCGACCAGGTGAAGCCGGGACAGCAGTACAAGCTCAAGTACGTTGAGGCGGTGGCGGTCGAAATCCGCAAGGGCGGCAAGCCGGCGGCGGCCGCGAGCGAGGAGGTCAAGCTCGCACCGAAGGGCGCGAAACCCGGCGGCGCGATGGTGCGCACCGTACATCTTGCCGGCGTAGTCGACGCGATCGACTACACCAACCGCTACGTCGCGGTGCGCGGGCCGAAGGGCAACACGGTGTCGCTGAAGGTCGCGGAGAACGTCCCGCTCGACCAGCTCTCCGCCGGCGACCGCATTTCGGTGACCCACACCGAGGCGCTCGCGATCGAGATGGCGGCGCAAGCCCCGGCAAAGAAAGAGCCCGCCAAGAAGTAATCAGGGCTTTGCGCTCTCGGGCGGTGCCACCAGCTTGCCCGGCAGCTTGAGCGTGCGCTCGAAGATGCCGAGCAGCTGGTTGGTGATCGCGCGCGGGCCGAGCGGCACGATGATCGGGTCGCGGATGTCGCCGTTCACCGCGACCGGAAGCGCGACCATCGCGCCGCCGAACACGTCGCCGATCAGCGGAATGACGCCGACGATGCGCTCGACGGTAGTGAGCGGGGCGATTAGCACGCTCAGGTGAGAGTTGGCCCCGAGCAGGTCGACGTGGCCGCTTGCCGCGAGGCGCGCGGCATGGCTGTCGAAGAATCCCTCCTCGAGGAGGAACTGACCTCCGGCGAAATGCCCCTTGGCGATCATGCGGCGGTAGGGGAAGCCGTCCGCCTTCGCCATGTCGTCGAGCGAGACGATGCCGCGAAACGCGAGGATGTTGCCGATCAGCGCGAACTTCTTTACCCGGCCGTCGCGCACCTCGGCCTGCGCCGTGCCGGTGAGGTTGCGCAAGAGATCCGGCCGCCGCCCGCGCGTCTGCAGCTCGGCGCGCAGGTCGGCCTTGCCGGTCATCGCCACCCTGCCGCCGGTGAGGCAGCCGATCGCATCGGCGAGCGGTTCGTCGCGCATGCTGAGATGCAGCCATGCCGCAAGATCTTCCGGAACCGCCTCCAGCTCCATCGGGAACGAGAGCCCGCAGGTCCGTGCCTCCTTCACCTCGAGCCGCGCGCGCCGCGCCTCCAGGGCGAGGCTGCCGTCGAACGGCTCGATGCGGTGGTCCTGGAACTGGACGAACCCGGCGCGCACCTCGATGCGCCCGGTGACCGGCAGCGGCCACAGTTGGGATTTTTCTGTTGCAACGGGTTTCTCGGCCGGCGGCGGCAGCAAGCGGTCGAGCACGATACCGGGAGATTCGAGCCGCGCCTGGATCACCGGGCCCTGCGCAGTGCGCTTTCCCTCGCCGTGCAGCTCAAACTGCTGGTCTTCCACGGCAAAGCGGCCGTCGACGACGCGCATGTCGTCACCTTCGGCGCTCAGACTTATGCGCTCGATCAGCACCTTCCTCCCGGCAAGCCAGGTGAGGTCGAGCGCTTCGATCTGCAGCTTCCCCTCGCCGATGCTGTTTTGCGGCCGCGCCCGGTCCACCGTGACCCGGAAATCGCCCCGGGCGAGACCTGAGTCCGAGGGGGTGCTTTTCAGCATCGCCGCGATGCTGGCGCCGTTAAGTGTCCCGGAAAAGCTCGCCTCGATTCGCTGGCCGGCGACTCGGCTCGAGAGCACGGCGTCGCTGCGCGCGTCCTTGATGGTCACGCGCCTCAGCTCGAGAAGTTCTTCACGAGAAGTCAAATTCAACGCAAGCTCGGGGCCGTCCTGGAACTCGACGCGGGCGTCGGCTTCGAGCGCGCCTTGGGGCGCCCAGGAGATCCGCTTGGCCGCGAAGCGCAGCGGGGTTTTCGGTTCGAGCCGCGGCGGGACCGCTGCGCGCTCAAGCGCCCATTGCACGATCTTTCCCCCCGCGGTGCCATCGGCAAGCGCGACCTCGACAGAGGAATTCTTGACGTCGAAGCTTCCCGAAACGCGCGTGCGCGCGTCGAGCATGGCCACGGCGACGTTTTCAAACTCAAGTTGCTTCGGCCCCGCCTGAACCGAACCTCCGTCCACTGCGACCGCATCCGGCAGGGCTTTGAGCGCGGCGCTCACCCTTCGAGGCGTCACGACCACCTCATAGTCGGTCTCGGCGGGGCGATCGAACCGCAGCGTGAGCCGGTTGAGCGCGACGTCGGCCTGCCCCGAGACCGACGCGATCTCCTCGAGAGGCAGCTTTTCCCGCAGCCAGGGAAACCATTGCGCGAGCTGGACGCTCGCACGCCCCGACGCCGACGACACGCGCGGCGTCTTCCCGAGCTCGATCTGCGCCTTGAGATTGCCGAACGCGGAATTCCCCAGGGAACCTGCGAGGTCACGGAGCAGCACGCGCGAGCGTCCGGCGCGGACCGAGCCGCCCGTCACTCTCACCGGGACGGGCAGCGCCTTGAAGGCCGCGCTCACCTTGCGGGGCGTGACGATCGCGTCGAACTCGGCCTCGGCGGGCCGATCGAAGCGCAGCGCGAGCCGGTTGAGCGCGACATCGGCCTGCCCCGAGAGCGATGTGATTTCGTCGAGGGGCAGCGTCTTTCGCAGCCAGGGGAACCACTGCGCGAGCTCGAGCCGCGAGCGGCCGGAAGCCGACGCGAGGCGCTTGCCTTCCAGGTCGATGTCCGCGGCAATCCCGGAGAATGTGGATTTCTCCGCGAAGCCTTGCAGCCCGGACACGGTCACGCGCTCTTTCGAAATACTCACCTGCGCGGCGCGCGGCGAAAGCTTCCACGGCAGCTGGGCGAGCTTTATCGCCGCATCGGATTTCACAATGTTGAGATCCAGCCGCCATCGCTCGTCGAGGTCCACCGTCGCCGCAAGAGAAACCTTTCCTTCAGCGGCTTCAATGGCATCGACGGGAACGCCCTTCGCGCGCGCGAGGGCGAGCGCCTGCGCGACATCGATGCCGGTGAGCTCGGCCGCGAGATCGGGCCGCGTGGCGGTGGGAAGCAGCAGCTTTCCTCTCACCGCGGCGACGAGCGCGCCGACGCTACCGTCGAATTCGCACTCGAGTGCGCTGCTTCCGTCGGTACGCAGTTGAGCGCGCAGCGCCGCGGGCGGGACGTCTTTGTCGAGGGCAAGGCCGTCGAGCGCGAGGCCAGCGCGCCCCGAGAGGTCGGCGTATTCGACCCGCGCCTGGAGCGACAGCCGCTGCCACACAGTGGCGGCGCTGGTCAATTCGAGCTCGACGCCTTTGCTGTCGGTGCGGGCAAGCGCGCGCACGTTGCGCAATGCGAAGCCGTCGGCCAGTTCTACGGTGGCTTGCTCGAGCCGCAACGCCATGTCGGGGGCGAACTCCTGCAGCGCGCGCGCCGTGGGCTCCATCGCGGCGCGGTACAACGCCATGGCATCGAGGGGTTTCTCCTCCTCGGGTGCGCCGTCCCCGGCCGTGACCCGGATACTCGGGCGCTCGATCGTGACCGAGGAGACGTCAGGCTGCCCCCGCAGAAGCGGCCAGAGGCGAAGGTAGACATTGACCGCGTCGGCGGACGCGCCGAGCTTTCCGGGAATGTCGACGCGCAGTCCGCGTAGCTCGCCGCGCGGCGCGGGCAGCAACCTCACGTCGAGTTCCTGCCAGCTCACCTGGCCGCCGAGCGCGGCCGAGAGCCGGCGCTGGAGCTCGGCTTGCACCGCGCGCGCGTCGACGAGCACCGGGATCAGCACGATGAGCGCGGCAGCGGCAACAACAAGCGCGCCGAGCGTCCAGGCGAGACGCCGCTTCAGGGTCGAGGCAATAATGCCCGCAGCATAGAACCAATGGCTTCCGGCAAACAACGTTGGTGGTGCGCGGCCCTGCTTGCCGTGGCAGCGGCCGAGGCGCTTGCCGCCGATCCCACGATCCTCAACAGGGAGATGGGTGTCGACCCGTCGAAGGAGCTCGCCGAGGCGCGCGTCTTCGAGGACGTGGTGGTGGCGCCGATTCCGATCTCGAACCCGACCATTGGCACCGGGCTCGCGGTGGTGGTGATGCCGTTCTACCACGTCGCGGCTGGCACGCCGCTTTCAAACACCGCCGTCGCCGCGGGCGTGACCTCGAGCGGGAGCTGGGGCGTGGGCGCAGGGCAGTCCACGCGGCTGCGCGGCGACGACGTGAGAATCGATGGCTTCCTCGGCTACGTGGACCTGCGCTACAAGTTCTACGGCGCCGGCTCAAGCGCCGGAATGAGCGGCCAATCCGTTCCGATCCTGCAGAAAGGTTTCGCCTTCGCGCCCGAGCTGCTGTTCAAGACTGCACGCGGCATGTTCTTCGGCCTGCGGTACCGCGGCGTGAGAGTTGAGACGGCGGTCGACGGCGATCCGGGCGTATTGCCGCCCGCGGTTGCAGCGGCGCTTCCGGATTCCATCACCATCGTCAGCTCGGGAATCGGCCCGCGGGCGACATTCGATACGCGGGACAACGACATGAATCCGTCCTCCGGCGTGCTGGTGGACCTGCGCGCTAACTTCGCCGACGACTCCCTCGGCAGCGACTTCGATTACGAAACCTACGACCTCGGCGCGAACTACTACCGCCGTACCGGTCCGGGCGTGCTCGCGCTGCGCGGCT
>DATFEI010000117.1:0-3121 GCA_035251315.1 Burkholderiales bacterium
CGCCAACGTGCCCGGGAAGATAGAGCTCGACGTCTGGGGCCGCATGGTGATGACCCCGCCGAGCTTCTACCATGGCGTGGTCCAAGCGCGTCTTGTCCGTAGCTTGTCTGCTTTGGGCGGCGAAGTGGTCGTAGAAGCCCCGATAGCAACCGCTGCCGGTTTGTTCGTCGCCGATGTGGCGTGGGCAAGCCCCGGTTTCATGGCAAGCCACCGCGCCGAAACGCCTCTGACTCGCGCGCCAGAGCTGTGTATCGAGGTGGTGTCGCCATCACATTCGCGCCAGGAAATGCGCGAAAAGATCGACGCCTATCTCGCCACGGGCGCCGAAGAGGTCTGGATCGTCTACTCTCAGTCCAAGCGCTGCGAGTTCTTCGGCAGGGACGGCCGGATGGAGGGGTCGGCTTTCGCCGTCGATCTGGCCGATATTTTCAAGTAGTCAGGTTTGAAAGCCTGTTTCTTTCGTCGGTACGGCGCTCCGGAAGTCCTCGAGTACGGCGAGCTGCCGGATCCGGCGCCGGCGGCCGGCGAGGTGCTGGTCGCGGTGCACGCGGCGAGCGTCAACGCCGCGGACTGGAAAATGCGCGCCGGACAATACGGCGCGTCGATCTCGTTTCCGCATGTTCCAGGGCGCGATTTTTCAGGCGTCGTGGTCGAGGGCGCGGGTGATTTCAAGCCGGGCGACGCGGTGTTCGCGGTGTGCGAGGTGCCGCGCGAAGGCGCGTACGCCGAGAGGATCGCCATTCGCGAAAGCATCGTCGCGCGCAAGCCGGAGAAGCTCACGCATGTGCAATGCGCAGCTGTCGCGCTCGCCGGCTTGACGGCGATGGTGTCGCTCGAAGAAACGCTGAAGCTCAAGCGCGGTGAAACGATCCTTATCCACGGCGGCGCGGGTGGGGTCGGCGGCTTCGCGGTCGGCCTCGCGAAGCACCTTGGCGCGCGCGTCATCGCAACCGCGAGCGCGGCAAATCATGACTATGTTCGCTCGCTCGGCGCAAACGAGGTTATCGATTACCGCGTCCAGGATTTCACCAAGCGGGTTGCCGATGTGGATGCGGTGTTCGACACGGCCGGCGGCGACGTCACCACAAGGAGTTTCGCGGTGCTGCGCTCCGGCGGCCGGCTCGCCACGGTGGCTGCCGGCGCGAGCGCGCCCGCTTCGCCGAGGCCCGACGTAACTTCGTTACGTCCGAACGTGAAACGCGAGCGGCGCTCTCTTCAGCGAGTCACCGAGCTGGTCACCTCGGGCGCGGTGCCGCTGCCGGAGATCGTCGAGTATCCGCTCGCCAAAGCAGCCGAAGCCCACTCCCTAAGCGAGGCGCGCCATCTGCGTGGAAAGCTAGTGCTTCGCGTTCTGTAAAGCTTCCCAAACCCGGCGCGGGGTCGCCGGCATGTCGAGATGCGTGACGCCCCGCGAACGCAACGCATCCAGGATGGCGTTCATCACCGCGGGCGGCGCGCCGACGCAGCCCGCTTCGCCGATGCCTTTCACGCCGAGCGGGTTGGTCTTTGCCGGAATGTCGATGAAGTCGAGCTCGTAGTGGTGCGGCAGGTCCGCTGCACGCGGCATCGCGTAGTCGGTGAAGCTCGCCGACAGCATCTGTCCCGATTGACGGTCGAACACCACGTTCTCCATGAGCGCCTGGCCGATCCCTTGCGCAAGCGCGCCCTCGATCTGGCCATGGCAAATCATCGGGTTGATCACTCTTCCGACGTCGTCCACCACCGCGTAGCGATCCACCTCGACTACCCCGGTTTCGGGGTCGATCTCGACCTCGCAGGCGTGGCAGCCGTTCGGGAAGGTCGGCGGCGCGGCCGATGAGCCGCTCGCGTCGAGGCCGATGCCAAACTTCGTCGTCGGCCCGACCGGGCGATAGGAAGCCTTCGCCACATCGGCGAGCGCGATCGAGCGGTCGGTGCCGACCACGGTGAACTTCCCCGCCTGGAATTCAAGATCCTTCGGGGAAGCTTCCATGAGATGCGCTGCAAGCGGCTTCGCCTTCTCGATGAGGCCGTCGGCCGCGGCCCTGAGGGCGGAACCGCCGAGCATCGCGCTGCGAGAGGCGTACGTGCCGCGGCCGAACGACACTGCGTCGGTATCGCCCTGGACAAGGCGGATGTTCTCGAATGGAACACCGAGCCAGTCGGACACGAGCTGCGCGTAGGTGGTGGCGTGCCCTTGGCCGTGGCTGTGCGTGCCGGCCACGATCGTCACCATACCGCTCGGATCGAAGCGCAGCTCCATGCGCTCATTGAACACGCCCGAGTCCTCCAGGTAATAGATGAGGGCGCGGCCGCGAAGCTTTCCCTCTTTTTCCGATTCTCTTTTTCGGGATGAATAGTTGGACCAATCGGCAAGCTCGAGACAACGGTCCGTCAGCCGGGCGAATTCGCCCGAGTCGTAGGTCCATCCCACGGCCGCTCCGACAGTCCAGTTAGCCGTCGTGTTGTGCGGCATGGCGCTCGGCGGAATGTAGTTGCGCCGGCGGATCTCCACCGGATCCATGTTGAGCTTGCGCGCCGCCTCGTCCATCAGCCGTTCGGTCACGTACGACGCTTCCGGGCGGCCGGCGCCGCGGTAGGGCCCGAGCGGGGTGGTGTGGGTGAAAGTCGCCTTGGCCGCGACCAGCATCGCCGGCACCACATAGACGTTCGGAATATTGCGCAGTCCGCACAGCACCGGCACTACGCCGGCGTTGGTGACATACGCGCCCACCGCGTGCAGCGCCTGGGCGCGAATGGCGAGGATCTTGCCGTTCTCGTCGAGCGCCATCTCGGCGCTGATCAGCTGGTCGCGGCCGTGGTTGTCGCCGAGCAGCGATTCGGTGCGCGTCGCGACCCACTTCACCGGCCGTGCCAGCCGCCGCGATGCCCAGAGCACGAGCCCGTCTTCCGGGTACACGTCGCCCTTCATGCCGAAGCCGCCGCCGACGTCGGGGGAGATCACCCTGAGCTTCGTTTCCGGGATCCTGAAAATCGCGTTGGCAAGGATCGAGCGCGCGCCGTGCGGGTTCTGCGAGCTCGTATGGAGGGTGAAGGAATCGTTCGCGAAATCGCCGATGGCGGCGCGCGGCTCCATGGCGTTTGCCGTGATCCGGTTGTTGTAGAGCCGCACGGAAACCGT
>DATFEI010000291.1:0-11307 GCA_035251315.1 Burkholderiales bacterium
AAGGTGAAGTGATCGCCAAGAGCGTGGACGACCTGCACAAGGACCCGAAGATCAACAAGCAGACCGGCCTCGACGAGAAAGGCAACATGGTCAACGGGCGCGGCGACAGCCCGAACAGGCACGACATCCTGACCGGCTCGACGCCCGACGGCCGCGCCATCGCGGACAAGGACCTGACCTGCGGCAACTGGGCGAAGAGCGGCGAGGGCGCCGCCATGGTCGGGCATCACGACCGCATAGGCCTGCGCGACGACGACGCCTCGAAATCGTGGAACTCGTCGCATCCCTCGCGCGGCTGCAGCCAGGACGCGCTGCGCAGCTCGGGCGGCGACGGGCTGCTCTACTGTTTCGCGGTCAAATAACCCTGGCCGAGCCCTTTGCGGCTTAGCTTGTAAGCGATACCGGCCTCGCGCAGCACCCAGGCGACGAAAGTATTGCTGTTCGGCCCGGGCCAGTACCGGTAGCGCTCGCAGTAGGGATAGCTTTCTATCGTCTGTAGTACCCGAAGTATCTTCACGGCGTCGTCTCCGTCCCATTCCCTCACGAGTCTGGAAGGGCCGCCGCCCACGCCGTCATCGGGATGCTTGAGGTCGCGGTGGACGTGGCCGATGCACCAGCCGCCGGCGTTTTTCGTCTGCCATACTTCCCAGCGGTGACGCCCGGTGTCGTCGCACACCACGAACCAGTAGTGCCAGGCGATGGCGCCGATCCAGGGAAGCGGCGCATAGCGCAGCTCGACTTTCAAAATATCGCGATCGTGCGCCGGCCGCGGCGGTCGATGCACGCGCGGAACATGCCCTCGCTGTTGAACGGCATGGCGACATTGCCGCGGCGGTCCACCGCGATCACCCCGCCGTTTGCGCCGAGCGCCGCTACGGCATTGAGGGCGGCGGCCGCGGCCGCGGCGAGTGTGGCGCCGGCGTAGCGCATTCTTGCGCACACGTCGTAAGCCACGGCTGCGCGGATGAACGCTTCGCCGAGTCCGGTGCCAGACACTGCGCAGGCGCGGTTGTCGGCGTACGTTCCGGCGCCGATGAGCGGCGAATCACCGACGCGCCCGGGCATCTTGCCCGTGTAGCCGCCGGTCGACGTCGCGGCGGCGAGGTTTCCATCAACGTCGAGCGCCACCGCGCCTACGGTGCCGTGGTAATTGCGCAGCTTTTTCTTCAAGGCAGTCCGCCGGCGCGCCGTATGAAAGTACTCAGGTGGTTCGAACTTCAGTCCCTGCTTGCGTGCAAAGCGCTCGGCGCCGCTCCCGGCGAGCAAGACATGGCGACTCTTCTCCATCACCGCGCGTGCGGCAAGTATCGGGTTGCGGACGCGCCACACCGCGGCGACGGCACCGGCGCGCAGCATCGCGCCGTCCATGATCGAGGCGTCCATCTCGATCTCGCCGTCCGTGTTGAACGACGAGCCCCGCCCGGCATTGAAAAGCGGCGAGTCCTCGAGCACCACAACCGCGGCGGCCACGGCGTCCAGGCTCGATTGATCCCTTTTCAGAATCCCGTAACCCGCGTCCAGTGCCTGTTTCAGCACAGCACGATGGCGCGCACCGGGCTTGTCGGCGTGCAGCACGCCCGCGCCGCCGTGGATGGCAATGACGGGGATCATGGCTTCAGCATCGCCTCCACTTCGTCGTCTGACAGGTCACGCCATTCCTCGTACGCGTCCGCCACGGCAAACGACGCGCCGCTGCGGATGTCTGCGCATACGATCTCCTCGGCAAGCTCGCGCATCGCTTCTAGCGAGCGCGCGGGCGCGGTGGGCACCGCGACAACGACGCGACCCGCGCCGAGCTTGCGCAGCGCGGCGATCGCGGTCCTCATGGTGGACCCAGCCGCTATGCCATCGTCGACCAGGATTACAGTTTTGCCGGTGAGGTCTCTCAAAGCGCTCCCACTGGATAACTTCTTGCTTCGCCGCTCGACTTTGGCACGCGCGTTGGCGGTAGCCTTCTCTACCTGGGAAGGAGTCAATCCGTAGCCTTTCACGACTGCCTGGTCGATCCATACGCTGCCGTCGAAAGCGACCGCGCCGAAGCCGCTTTCGGTCGTCCAGGGATAGAGCACTTTGCTTACTGGCGCGGCGTGGAGGGACAGGCCGAGCTCGCGCGCGATCGCCGCGCCGACCGGGACTCCGCCCGCAGGGATGGCGAGAACGATCGCGCTGCCGCCCCTGTACTTTTCGAGCATCGCGGCAAGACGCGTTCCCGCTGCGTCGCGGTCGCGGAACTCGGGTTTCAATCGAGCGTCCGCTTGTAGAAGCGCAATCCGATGGCGATGACGACCAGCATGAACACGAGTATCGGCCAGATCTGCGGCCACAGGTCGGCGAGCCCGCTGCCCTTGAGCATGATGCCGCGCACGAGGACCACGAAGTGCGTAAGCGGTAGCGCCGAGCCCAGCCATTGCGCCCACTGCGGCATCCCGCGGAACGGGAACATGAACCCCGAGAGCAGGATTGAGGGCAGGAAGAAGAAGAACGTCATCTGCATCGCCTGGAGCTGGTTGCGCGCGATGGACGAGAAGGTGATGCCGAGCGTCAGGTTGGCGGCGATAAAGACGAGCACGACCAGGTACAGCAGCAAATAGCTCCCCTGCATGGGAACGGTGAAGAGCCAGAGCGCGCAAAGGATGATGAGCGTCACCTGGATCAGCCCGATCAGGATGTAAGGCACGATCTTGCCGGTCATCACCTCGATCGGCAGCGCCGGCGTCGAAAGCAGGTTTTCGAAGGTGCCGCGCTCGCGCTCGCGGGTCATGGCGAGGCCGGTCATAAGGACCATCGTCATAGTGAGGATGGTGCCGAGCAAGCCGGGGACGATGTTGTAGGCGGTGACGCCTTCGGGGTTATAGCGCCGATGCACGCGCATCTCGAGCGGCGGCGGTACCCCTTTCAGCGTCTCGAGCGCGCCGCTCAGGTCGCGCTCGAGCGACGAGGACGCCACTTGGTTGAGGGCCGAGACCGCGTTGCCGATCGCCTGCGGGTCGGTGGCGTCGGCCTCCACCAGCAGCACCGGACGCTCGCCGCGCACGAGCTTGCGCTCGAAGTTCTCGGGAATCGTGACCGCGAACAGCACTTCGCCCCGGGCCATCAGGTCCTCGATCTCGCTCTCATGGGAGACGAACCGGTCGATGCGGAAGTAACCGCTTGTCTGCATCGCGGCCAGGAGCGTGCGGGAGTAGGGGCCGGAGTCGGCGCTCAGCACCGCGGTCGGCAGCAGCTTCGGGTCGGAGTTGATCGCGTAGCCGAACAGGATGAGCTGCAGCACCGGGATGCCGATGATCATGCCGAACGTCAGCCGGTCGCGCTTGAGCTGGATGAATTCCTTGGTGATGATCCCGACCCAGCGCGACCACGACAAATTCGGGGTCAGGGTCGCAATCCGTTTGCGCGTACGCGCCAACATAATTACGACCCTGACCCCGAATTGCGCATGAGGTGGATGAAGACGTCTTCCAGTCCCGGTTCCGCCTTCTCCCAGGACAGTCCCTTTTCGGAAAGAAAGGGCGCGACCGTGTTCTCGAGCTCCGCCGCGTCCTCGCCGGTGACGTGCAGAGTGTTGCCAAACGCGGTGACGTGCGCGATTCCCGCCAAGTCGTGAAGCCGTTCGGCGAGCGCGGCGAGCTCGGCGGGCGCGCCATGCACCGCCCAGGTGGAAAGGCTCACCATGTGCAGCACTTCCTGCGGCGTACCGGTGGCGAGCAGCCGACCGTAGGCGATGTACGCAAGGCGGTGGCAGCGCTCGGCTTCGTCCATGTAGTGTGTGGAGACGAGCACCGAGATGCCGCCGGCGGCGAGACGATGGATTTCTTCCCAGAAGTCGCGCCGGGCCTGCGGATCGACGCCGGCGGTGGGTTCATCGAGGAGCAGCAGCCTCGGCCGGTGCAGCATGCACGCGGCGAGCGCCAGCCGCTGCTTCCAGCCTCCCGAGAGCGTGCCGGCCAGCTGGTCCTGTCTTTTTTCAAGACCTAGCTCCTCGAGCTGCGCTTGAACCGCGCGTTTCCGTTCGTTCATGTTGTACATGCGAGCGACGAAGTCGAGGTTCTCGCGGATGGTGAGGTCCTCCCACAGCGAGAAGCGTTGCGTCATGTAGCCCACTTCGCGCTTGATCGCCGCCGAGTTCCGGATGTCGTAGCCTAGGCAGGTGCCGTGCCCGGAGTCGGGCCGCAGCAGCCCGCAGATCATGCGGATCGAGGTGGTCTTGCCGCTGCCGTTGGGGCCGAGGAAGCCGTAGATCTCGCCCGGCCGCACCTCGAGCGAGAAGTCCTTCACCACGTGCTTCGGGCCGAAGGACTTGTTCAGTCTGTGAACGTCGATGGCGAGAGCGCTCATTTCAACTTCACATCGACCGGCTGCCCCGGGCGCAGGTTCGTTCCCTGCAGCCGTGCCTCGACGAGGAACATGAGCTTGGCGCGCGATTCCCTGCTGAAAAGGACGGGCGGGGTGTATTCGGCCTGGTTGGATACGTAGGTCACCTTGGCGGCGATCGGCGCCGGGCAGCCGTCGCAGCGGATCTCGATGTCTTTGCCGACCGAAACGGCGCTCAGCGACGCCTCAGGTACGTAAAAGCGCGCCTTCACGTTTCCCGGCGGCAGCAGCGCCGCGACCGGCCGGCCTGCGGGAACCCATTCGCCCTCGACGAAAAACGTCTCATGCACGAGGCCCCCGACCGGCGCGGCAACGCTTTTCTGCTCGAGTCGCCACGCCGCCTGCGCGAGCGCCGCCTTGGCCGCCTCCACCTCGCCTTCCGCGGCCTTGCGCTCGGGCTCGCGCCCGAGGGGCATTTGCGCGTTCTTCAGCTGCGCCTCGGCCTCGCTGACGCGCGCCGTGTCGCGCTCGAGGGCGCTGCGCGCCTCGTCATAGCGCGACCGGGAAGTTGCGCCGTCCCGCACCAGACCTTCCTCGCGCTGCAGGTTTACCGCCGCCAGCTCGCGCGCGACCTGGGCCTGCCTGAGCTCGGCGCGCAGGGCTTCGATTTCCGGCGCGCGCCTCGGGACGCGCAGGTTTTCAAGCCTCGCCTGCGCGCTCCTCAGCCGCTCCTCGGCCTCCAGGCGCGCGGCGCGCTCGGATTCCTGCTCGAGCGCGAACACCGGCCTCCCGGTCGCGATGCGCTCGCCTCGGCGCACGTGCAGTTTCTGCAGCTGCCCGGCGTAGGGCGAGGCAAGCAGGACATACTCGCCTTCGACGTAGCCCTGCCAGGCGTCGTTCGGCTCGTTGCCGCAGCCGGCAAGCAGGGCAACCGCGATGAGCAGGCGCTTCACGACCGCTCCTTCGGGAGGCAGCCGACGGCTTTCTCGAGGACCGCGCGCGCTTCGGCGCGCGCCTCGTTGTCGTCGCGCGCGAGCTGCAGCACCGCACAGCCGATCACTACGCTATGCAGGAAAGCGATGTGCTCGGGCCTCGCTTCGAGCCCAGCCGAGCGCAAAAGGGGCTCCAAGCCAGCGCGCAATTCGCGGATGAAGCGGCGCATGCCGGGCTTGAGGCTTGGGTCCCGGTCGGCGGATTGCACCAGGCCGAGCATCAGCCTTACGCGGCGTTTATCGCGCGTCGCTCCTGCAATGACGTCGGCGAGCGAGGCCGGACGCTCGCGCGCATCGGCGCCCGCGAGTTCCTTGGCAAGGGACTGGAACGAGTGCCGCGCCACCGCCTGAAGCAGGTCCGTGACCGTGGGGAAGTAGTAGGTGAGGTGACTCTGCCGCACGCCAGCCTCTTTGCTTACGCGCGGCTGGGTGAGCTGTTGCGTTCCTCCTTCGCCGAGCAGTCGCAGCGCGGCTTCGAGGATGCGGGTGCGGACGTCCACGGCTTGGTAATCCTACCAAGACTTTGGTAAGAGTACCAAGCGCCACGTCAAGTGCTTGACCGCCTACACCTCGCGTGAGTCGTAGGCCCAGTGCAGAAGCGACTGGCGCTGGCGCGGACGGCACGAAAGGTCGCGTCGCTCGCAATGCTTCTCGATCTGCGCAAGGTGGCGGCGGATGTTGCGCCAGCGGCGAATCTGGCGCGCGTCGTCGGAGCCGCGCCGTCCCATGTGGTAGCGGCAATACCATTGGAACCAGCCGCGCGGGTCGTCGGGGTGAATCCAGCCCTTCGCGCGCCACACGCTGAGCGGCTGCGACGCATTCACCTTGAAGAAATTCAGCCCGGGATCGTGGCGCTCGGCGCAGAGCTTGGCGCGCTCGAACCATTCGGCCGGGAACTCGGCGCGGCAGTCGGTCATGTACTTGCCCCCGAACACGCCGATCTTCAGCAGCTCCGAGGGCGTGAGCTGAGGCCTGAATTCGGGATCGAAATTTTCGCCCTCCGGTTCGGTGAGGAAATAAACATAGCCGCGCTGCATGCGGTCGTTGACTGTGACTTGCTTCATTTCCTGGGACGAAAGCGCAACGCACTCCACACTTCATCGATGGCCACCTGGCGGACGGCCTGGACGCCCTTCTTCAGCATGTGCTTCCAAAGAACGTCGCGGTTGAGATCCGTGTCGAGTTGCCCCGCCTTGGGATAGGCGACCCATGCGATGCGGTCTTGCCTGGCTGCGTCCACCGCCGGGCCTGCCGTGGCGTCGACCTCCGCAAGCGTCCTCGCGAAGACGATCACGGCGTCGGCCTTGGCCGACGAAGTCGTCTCCACGCCCGCGAGATCCACGTTGGCCGGCCTGCCGAGCACGCGAACCTTCATGCCCTTCTTGAGGTTCAGCTTCTTTTCCACACGTCAGAGCCCGAGATATGCCTGCCGCACGCGGTCGTCGTGCAAGAGCTTGTCGCCGGTTCCCGCCATGACGACACGGCCGTTCTCGAGCACATAGGCGCGGCTCGAGATCTTGAGCGACACGGCGACGTTCTGCTCCACCAGCAGGATGGTCAGCCCGCGCCCGTTCAGCACGTGGATGGTGTGCAGCACCTCCTGGACCACGCGCGGCGCGAGGCCGAGCGACGGCTCGTCGAACATGATGAGCTCGGGCGCGCCCATCAGGCAGCGGCCGATCGCGATCATCTGCTGCTCGCCGCCGGACATGGTGCCCGCGAGCTGGTGGCGCCGCTCGGCTAGCGGCGGGAAGAGGGCAAGCACGTCGTCAAGACTGCGCTTGGCCGCCGCGCGGGCGCGCGGCAGCATCGCGCCCATCTGCAGGTTCTCCAGCACGGTGAGGCTGGGGAACACCTGCCGGCCCTCGGCCACCTGGCCGATGCCCAGGTTGCAGATGTGGTGGGACTCGAGGCCAGAGATGATCTTTCCGTTGAATGTAATCTTTCCCGAGCACGGAGCTTCTATCCCGGCGATGCAGCGGATGAGCGAGGACTTGCCGGCGCCGTTCGCGCCGATGATCGCGACGATCTCGCTCTTGCCGACCTCGAGGCTCACGCGCGAGAGCGCCTGCGCGTCGCCGTAATACAGGTCCAGCGCTTCCACGGAAAGCATGCTCATACTTCCGCCTCCTCGCCGAGGTAGCACTCGAGCACTGCAGCGTTGCGCACGATCTCTTCGGGCTTGCCGCGTGCGATCACCTCACCGTGGTGCAGCACGCCGATGTGCTGCGCGAGCGCCATCACCGCGCGCATCACGTGCTCGATCAGGAGGATGGTAAGACCATCGGCGCGGTTGATGTCGCGGAACACGTGCACCATCTGGTCGGTTTCGGTCGGGCGCAGGCCCGCCATGACTTCGTCGAGCAGGAGCAGCCGCGGCCGCGTGGCGAGCGCACGCGCTACCTCCAGGCGCTTGCGGTCCGGGAGGGTAAGAGAAGACGCAGGCAAAGCCGCTTTCGAGTGAAGATCAATTTTTTTCAGGATGGAAAAAGCGTAAGCGCGCGCGCCGCCTACCGTTCTTTCCCTATGAAGCGCACCGACGATCACGTTGTCGAGCACAGAGAGGCCGGCGAATGGCTTGACGAGCTGGAAGGTGCGGCCGATTCCGGCCGCACATACCTGGTCGGGACGCAGGCCGTCGATCCTTTTCCCCTCGAAGATGATCTCGCCGGTGTCGGGCGCGTACACGCCAGCGAGCATGTTGAAGATCGTGGTCTTGCCCGCGCCGTTCGGCCCGATCAGCGCGTTGATGCTTCCCTGCGGCACCTCGAACGACGCTTCGCGCACCGCGCGCAGCCCGCGGAAGGATTTGGAAATGTTCCGGACTTCAAGCATGGATCTTCAGTTTCCTCGCCACCGCGGGCCATATTCCGTGCGGGAGGAACATCACCACGACGAGCAGCACGATGCCGTAGAACACCTGCTTGATGCCTGGCACCTCCCAGCCGAGCGCGGCGAGGAGCTCGGTGATGCCGTCGGAGAGGAGCGTGAGCACCACAGCGCCGAGGATCGGGCCGAACAGCGTGCCGATGCCGCCGATCACCGGGCCGAGGATGATCTCGATCGAGCGGCTGATGTGGAAGATCTGCTCGGGGAAGAGATTGTTGTAGTAGAACGCAAAGAACACGCCCGAGATCGAGGTCATCGCCGCCGAGATCGCCACCGCCGCCATCTTCCAGCGGAACGTGTTGATGCCGAGCGCCCGGGCGGCTTCCTCGTTCTCGCGGATCGCCTGCCAGTAGTAGCCGGCCTTTGACCGTAGCAGCATCCAGCAGCCGATGAATGCAATCGCAGTCAAGAAGAGCATCGTGTAGTAGTACATAAGAGGCGGGCCGCGGAAGTTCGCGAGGTCCCAGACGTCGCGCTGCGCAACCCTGAGGAACATGCCGCCGGGCCCGCCGAGCCAGTCGATGTGGTCGAAGCCGATGCGGGTGAACTCGGCGAAGGCGATGGTGAGGAGCGCGAAGTAGACGCCGGAGATGCCGAAGCGGAAGGCGAGGAAGCCGATCACCAGGCCGAGCGCCACGCAGAGCAGCATCGCGACCCAGAGACCAGCCCACGGGCCGATGCCGTAGTGAAAGAAGAGCGCACCGGCGGCGTAGGCGCCGACGCCGACGTAGAGGGAGTGACCTAGCGAGAGCTGCCCGGCGAATCCCATCATGACGTTCCACGCCTGACCGGTGTAGGCGAAGTAGAGGATCAGCGTGGCAATCGAGAGCGCATAGGAGCCGGCGAACGCGGGAAGCAGAACGAGAAGCAGGGCGAGGGCCGCGAGCCCGATGCCTGCCCGACTCATTGTTTCACTCCCAGAAGGCCTTGCGGCCGTAAGAGGAGTACGAGGATCAGCAAGCCGAAGCTGAACATGCTCTTGGCCGACGGCACAATGAAAAGACCCGCGAGAGCCTCCGACAGTCCGATCAGCACGCCGCCGAGCAGCGCACCCGTCATCGATCCGAGCCCGCCCACGATGACAATGACAAAGGCGAGGAGGGTGTAGTAGGGGCCGAGCGGCGGGCTCACATCCACGAGGAGCACCATTGCGCAGCCCGCCACCGCGACGCACGCCGAGCCGAGCCCGAAGGTGAGCGCGTAGTATTTCTTGACGTTCAGGCCTACGACTTTGGCGCCGAGGTAATTGTCGGCGCAGGCCCGGATCGCTTTGCCCGTAAGCGTGAACCTGAAAAAGGCGAACAGCGCGGCCGCCGCGGCCACGGCGACGAGCGCGGCATACAGGCGCGCTTTGTCGATGAGGACCCGGCCGATCTCGAGCGACTCGAGCTGATAGTCGACCTGCACGTTGCGCGCGTCGGGCCCGAAGATCATGAGCAGCGCGTTCACCAGGATGATCGCGACCGCTACCAGCAGCATGAACTGCGAATGCTCTGGGCGGGTGATAAAGGGATTGATGAGCCCCGCCTGCAGCGCGTAGCCGACCACGAAGAACGCAGCCGCGACCGGCAGCACCGAGAGGAAGGGGTCGAGCTTGAGTGCCGCGAACAGCACCGTGGCGCCGTACATCGCGATCGTCATCATCTCGCCGTGCGCGAAGTTCACCACGCGCACCACACCGAAGATCACCGACAGCCCGAGCGCCATCAGGCCGTACACCAACCCGGTCAGGATGCCGGCGATCGCGACGTTGACGATGAGGTCCCAGGTCATGGGCAAAAAAAGGGCCGGCGAGCCGGCCCTCTATTCTGAGCGCTTTCGGTCAGGCTTTCCTGCCGATGGCGGGCTGTTACGCCTTCTTATACTCGGGGACCGGAAACACCGGCTTAGCCGTGGCCGCGGCTCTCGGCAGTACCACCGTGGGCAGGAGCTTCAGGTTCTGCACGCAGGCCGAGCCGATGCCCTCGACCTGGCCCTTGGCGTTGAACTTGATCGGCCCGCCGAGCGTCATCTTCTCGGTGATGTTGGTTTGTCGGATCGCGTCAGCAAGAGTCTTCGGGTCGGTAGTCTTCGCGCGCTTGAAGGCGTCGGCGGCGACCAGGATCGCCTCGAAAGTGAAGCCCACGTTGAGCCCATGAAACACCAGCCGGTCTTTCGGGTTCTGCTTGAGGAACGCCTTCTCCACGACCTTGGTGAGCTTGGCGTTCGGGTTGTACCAGGGAACGTTGGAGATCGAGTGCTCCGAGAGCTTGCCGAGCGTCTTGAAATACTGCTCCTCGTACATGCCGGGCGATCCCGGGCTAATGATGCCCATCGGGTTCCAGCGCTGCTTCACCATCTCGCGTCGCAGCAGGATCGCGTCGTTCAGTCGGCACACGAGCAGCAGGAAGTCCGCGTTCGACGCCTTGGCTTTCGACACCTCGACGGCGAGGTCCTTGGCCGCCGGATCGTAGGAGATGGTGTCGACGATCTTGAACGGGAGCTGCGTGAGCCGCGGCATGAAGGCGCCGATGCCCTTCGCCATCGCCTGTCCGAAGGTGTCGTTCACGTGCATGAATACCGCCGTGCGCGGCACGGTGTTCGTCGCCTGGAAGAGCTCGCCGATCAGCGCGAGGCCCTCGCGCACGATGTCGGGCGCGGTCTGGAAATTGCGGAACACGAACTTGTAGCCCTGCTCGGTGATCTGCGGTGCGGCGGCGACGTTGATGACGTGCGGGATGCCGCGCTGCTCGGCGACCTGCGCCATCGCGGCGGTCTGGCCGGAGTCGAACGCGCCGACCAGCACGTGCGCGCCCTCCTGAACCAGGCGCTCGGTGCGCGTGCGCGAGGTATCCACGTTGGACTCGTTGTCGGCGCTCACGATCTCGATGTCGACGCCGAGCATCTCCTTGATCACGCCGGGGGCGAGGTCGGCCCCCTTCTGGCACGACTGCCCGATGAAGCCCTGCACGCCCGATTTCGGCAGCACCACGCCGACGCGCAGCTTCTGCGCCTGGGCTCTGACATAGGGAACCGCGGCAAGCGCGGCCGTGGCGGCGAGCGCTTGGTTGAACTGACGGCGTTTCATCACCCCTCCTCCAGAGTATGAGCGATATTGTTATATAGGACTACAATC
>DATFEI010000263.1:0-8940 GCA_035251315.1 Burkholderiales bacterium
CGGCTCGCCACGCCCAATGCGCTCCGCGGCGCGCGTCAGCGCGGCGAGCGGGCGCGCGAGGTTCGAGGCTATGAGCCAGGCGCCGGCAAGGGCGAGCGCGAGCAGCCCCGCGCCCCAGCCGAGCCACTGCAGGCCGAGCTCTAGCTCGAAGCGCTCGCGCGGCAGCATCACCCAGAACTCGTCCTCGTCGATGAAGAAGCTGACCAGAAAGCCTTCCTCGTCGTCGCGCGCGTAGGCGAAGCGTGTTTGCTCCCCGGTGAGAGCGCGCACTTTCTTCGCCACGAGCTCGAGCAGCGGCTCCTCGGGCAGAGGCTCGAGCTTCTCGCTCGCGGTCGCCGGGAACACGCGCAGGCCTTCCGTCTCGTTCAGCTCCACGAGGAGCTGGCGCCGCAGGAAAGGGTCCGCGCTCACCAGCGCGGCGCGCGTTAGGTTCACCGTGCTGACGGTCTGCTGGGCAAGCTCGCGCGAGCGCGGCTCGCGCTCGTAGACAAGGTAAATCTGGAACGAGGCGAGGACCGCGGTGACGATGAGCGTCGCGATCAGCAGGAACGACCGCCCGAAGACCGTCACTGGGCGGAGGCCGGGTTTTCCACGTCCGGGACGAACACGTAGCCGAAGCCCCAGACCGTCTGGATGTGCTTCGGGTGCGACGGATCCTGCTCGACGATCTTGCGCAGGCGCGAGATCTGTACGTCGATCGAGCGGTCGAACACCTCGTACTCGCGCCCGCGCGCAAGCTCCATCAATTTGTCGCGCGACAGAGGCTGGCGGGGATGCTGCACCAGCACCTTGAGCACCGAAAACTCTCCGGTGGTAAGCGCGACTTGCTTGCCGGCGCGCGTCAACGTTCGGGTGGCGAGGTTAAGCGAGAACTCGCCGAACGCGTACACGCCTCCCGCCGCGGGGGCGCCCGGCGGTCCGAGCGGCGCCCGCCGCCTCAGGACGGCGTTGATGCGCGCGAGCAGCTCGCGCGGGTTGAAGGGCTTCGGCAGATAGTCGTCGGCGCCCATCTCGAGGCCGACAATGCGGTCGACGTCGTCGCCCTTGGCGGTCAGCATGATGATCGCGGGCGCGGTCTGCTGCGTGCGCAATCTCCGGCAGATGGCGAGACCGTCCTCGCCCGGCAACATGAGATCGAGCACCACGAGGTCGTAGCGCTCGCGTGCGAGCTGCTTGTCCATCGCGCCCGCATCCGGCACCGCTTTCACCTCGTAGCCCTCGCCGCCGAGATAGCGCACGAGCAGCTCGCGCAGCCGCTGATCGTCGTCGACTACCAGGATGCGGGTCTTGAGCTCGCTCATGGAGGAGAAAGGGCAATAGATTGTTACAAAACGACACCCGCCCGCAAGGCAGGCCGCGTAACATTCGCGTCCATGATCCTGCGCGCCGCGTTGGCTTTCATGGTCGCTATCGGCGCCGCGGCCGCCGACGCCCAGCCGGCCAAGCGGCCCGACGGACGCGAGCGCCAGATGAGCCGGGAAGAGCGCGACCGCATGCGCGACGACATGCGAGACGCGTACCGCCCGCGCGACGAGCGGCCGCAGAAGACACGCCAGATGTCTCCCGAGGAGCGCGGCAGGCTGCGGCGCGACATCGAGGACGCCAACCGGAGCTTAAAGCGTTAGTCTGTCTTGCTGTGCGGGGTCGTTGGCAGCGGGCCCGGCAGAGTAAAACCTGCACGTGTTCTTGCCCGCCTGCTTCGCGCCGTACATGGCGATGTCGGCGTGCTTCATCAGCGCGGCCGCATCGGCGGCGTCGTCGGGAAAGAGGCTGATGCCGATGCTCGCGGTCACGCTCGCCTGGGCGCCCGGGAGCGTGTAGGGCCGCGCGGTCTCCGCAAGCAGCTTTTTCGCCACGACCTCGACCGGCTCGGGGTCCTGCACCTCCTCGAGCACCACCAGGAACTCGTCGCCGCCGAGGCGCGCGATGAGGTCGCTCGCGCGCAGGTTGTCGCGCAGCCGTCCAGCGAGCTCGACGAGCAGCGCGTCGCCCGTGTCGTGGCCGTACGCGTCGTTGATCTGCTTGAAGCCGTCCAGGTCTAGGAACACGACCGCCAGCTTCGAGTTCCTCCTCCGCGCGCGCTGCACCGCCTGATCGAGCGACGGCATGAAGCTGGTGCGGTTGGCGAGTCCGGTCAGCGGATCGCTGTACGCGAGCGAGGCGATGTGCTTGCGCGCAAGCGCGATCTCGGTGATGTCGCGCCCGACGCCGCGGTAGCCGATGAACGCGCCTTCCGGATGGAAGCGGGGGTCGCCGCTCACCGAGAGGTGGCGCACCAGCCCGTCGGGCATGCGCCGCGCAAACTCGAAGTCCCGGAACGGCAGGTGCTGGTCGAGCCGCGTGCGGTGCGCCGCCCAGCCAGCCTCGTCGGGGCTCTCGTTCGGCAGCTCCCATGCGGTCTTGCCGATCACGCCGCGGCTCATCTCCGGCGGCAGGTACTCGGGTCCATGTACGAGCTGGGTGAAGCGGTGCGCCTCGTCGGTCTCCCAGAAGAAGTCCGACGACATCTGCGTCAGGCTGCGAAAGCGCGCCTCGCCTTCGCGCAGCGACGCCTCGGCCTGCTTCCTCTGCAGGAACTGGCCGACCTGGCTGCCGATGACCCGTGAGGCGGCAAGCAGGCGCTGGTCGGGCTCGCGCGCTTTCAGGCCGGAAAAGTTGAGCACGCCGATGGTCCTGCCCTCGGCTCGGACCGGAAAGGCGAATCCGCCGCGCAGCCCGGTGCCCTGCCACGCGTTACGGTCGCGCACCCGTGGGTCGCGCGTGATATCGGCCGACCACACCGCTTCGCCGGATTGCCACACGGTTCCGGTAAGACCTTCGCCCGCGCGGAACACGAACGCGCGCGAGCGCTCGATGAAGGGGGCGATGGCCGGGTCGGCGATCGCCCAGGCGTTCTCGAAGCGTGCGAGCTCGCCCTCGATGCGGAAGTAGCGGCCGCAGGCAAAGCCTTCGGCCTCGCACACCGCGCGGATCACGCCCTGAAGGCCGCCGCCGGCATCCTCGGCCGCGGCGAGCAGCCGCGCCACGTCGTGCTCGAGCCTGAGCATCTGCTCGGCGCGCTTCTCTTCGGTGACATCCCGGCCGACGCCGCGGTAGCCGCGGAATCGGCCGTCGGCGTTGAACACAGCCTCTCCGCTCACCCGCATATAGCGCACGGAGCCGTCCTGCATACGACGCCACATGAGGACGTCGTGGAACGGTTGCCTCGCGTCGAGCATCGCGCGATGGACGTCCCAGCCGCCCTCGACCTCGAGCTCGGTTTCCCAGCGCCGCGCGCCAAGCAGGCGCTGCAGCAGGCGGGGATCCCCGCCTGCGACCTGGCGGCCTTCGAGGCGCGTGAACCGGTACTCGGCGTCGAGTTCCCAATACCAATCGGAAGACAGGTTGGTGAGGGCGCGGAACCGCGCTTCGCTTTCGCGCACCGCGCGCTCGGCTTCGAGACGGCTCAGGAACTGGCCGATCTGCGTGCCGATCGCGCCGAGCGTCTGCCACAGTCGCTTGTCCGGCTGGCGCATACGTCGCGAAGTGAATTCCAGCACCGCGGCAACGCGCCCGCCGGCGTGGACCGGGAAGAGCGCCGCCGCGTGCAGCCCGGTCTCGCCGGCGAGGTCGCTGCGCAGCGCGCGCGGATCGGCCGTAGTGTCGGCGATCCACAGCGGTTCGCCCGACTGCCACACGACACCGACCAAGCCTTTGCCGGGCGCGAAGGACAGATCGCGCGATGCCTGGAGGAAGCGACCGGCGCCTGCATCGCCCGGCGTCGCCCAGCAGGCAAGCGGCCGCAGCACGCCTGCCGGCTCGTCCGGCGCCCAGAGCAGCGAGCAATCCCAGCGCAGCGAGTCGCAGATCGCTTCAAGCGCGCCGCTCAGGGCTTGCGGCGCGGGCGCTTCGGCCAGGCGCAACGTGACTGCCTGGTCGAGCTTGAGGAGCTGCTGGATGTGCTGCTGATGGCTGATGTCGCGGCCGATGCCGCGGTAGCCGGTGAAGCGCCCGCGCGCGTCAAACGTCGGCTCGCCGCTGACGCTGATATAGCGGCGCGCTCCGTCGGGCAGGTTTCGCCACATGAGGACATCACGGAACGGCGCGCGGGATTCGAGCAGCGCGCGGTGCGCTTCCCACCCGCCCTCGATCTCGACCCCGGTTTCCCAGCGTTTCTTGCCGAGGATATCCTGCGCGAGGCTCTGCTCGGCAGTGGCATCGTTGCGCACCTCGACGCGCGTGAAGCGCAGCTCGGCGTCCTGCTCCCAGTACCAGTCCGAAGTGAGGCCGAGAAGGTGCGGGGCGGAATGCCGGGCGGAAGTCGCAGCGGCGCCTCGCCGCCGTGCAGGTGCGCGTCTCGCTGGCGTGCGTCTGGATGATGCCGCCATAGTTCCCCTTCCCCTCCCGCAGTCAGTCAATCTACTGGACGGTTATCTGGGCGTCCAGCGCATTTTGTCTCGGGCAGGAGATGAACTATGGAATTCGCATAGTAGGCGAGAAGCGCAAGCTCCCGCGACCGCGCTCGAAACAAGCCGTCCTCCTCGTCCACCAGATGGCGCAGCCGCAGCATGCGCAGGCCGACGCTCAGCGCGTAATCGAAGTCGCCGCGCGGGATGTACGCGCGCGCGCCTGCCGCCTCGAGACGCGAGAGGAGCTGCCGGACCTCGGCTTTGAGCTCGAACTCGGAGAGCGCGCGCTGCGGGTGCGCGACGAAGACGACCGCAAGCAGCGGCACCGGCACCACCGGCACGATGCGCCCGACCGCCTCCATGAGCTCGCGGCCGAGGCTCGAAATCGCGGCGCGACGCTGCTCGCCCGCGAAGCCCTGAAAATCGATGCTGCGCACACGACAGTATTCGCGCATCGAGATCGGTGTGCCGAAGTTCACGCACGCGTAGCCGAACCGATGCCACTCGCTGCGCAGCATCAGAGAGAGATTGTGGAGAACAAAGCGGAACGTGATCCAAAGCCCCTTGGCCCTCCCGGTTGAGCCTCTTTCCTTTAGAAGAGATCTGTCTTCCAACACACGGTCGTAGTTGATGCCGAGCGGCACGAACACCAGGTCGCGGTCCCCGTCGATGCGAAAGCCGCGCAGCATATAGTCGATCACGCCGAGCTTCGGCTCGCGCATGCGCCCGTCGCGCGTGAGGCCGCCCTCCGGGAACACCGCCTGCGGCACCCCGGCCTCGGTCGCCATGGCGACGTAGCGCTCAAGCACACGGCGGTAGAGCTCGTCGCTCGAGTTGCGCCGCACGAAATACGCGCCCATCGCGCGAATCAGCGCCGAGAGCGGCCAGATCCGCGCCCACTCGCCTACCGCGTAGGAAAGCGCGGCCTGGTCCGCCGCAAGGAAGCCGGCCAGCACGTAGTCCATGTTGGAGCGATGATTCATGACGCACACCACGGTGGCGCTCGGGTCGATGCGCTCGAGGCCCGCCGAATCGACGAAGCCGATGCGCACGCGGTAAAGAAGCCGCGCAATACGCCGCCCGAGCCAGTAACCGAGACGGAAGTACAGGTACGCGTTGAACGCGGGAACGATTTCCCGTGCATACGTTTCAACGATTTCCAGCGCCACGGGAAGCGGCACGCGCCTTTCACGCGAGAACTGTTCCGCCGCCTGCTGCACCTTGGGGTCGGTGAGCAGGCGGTGGATGAGCGCCTGGCGCTTGGTGCGCTGGAACGGCCGGATGGCGATGCGAAGCCGCGTCGAGACGTCGTCGATCACGCGATTCGCCGGGTGCGTGAGCATCCAGCGCAGCGCCGGCATCAGCACGTGCTCGTACAGCGCCCACAATGCGAACAGGCCGACCGCGACCACGGCCCACAGCGGCAGCGCGACGCTTTCCGTCATTTTCTCTCCCGGTAGAAGAGATAGAGCCCGCTGCCGATCACGATCGCCGCACCCAGCCACAGACCAGGGCTCGGGATGTCGCCGAACACCAGGTAACCGAAGAGCGCCATGTAGATCACCTGCTGGTAGAGGAACGGCGCGATCACGCTGGCGGGAGCATAGCGGTGGGCGAGGGCGAGCAGGTAGTGGCCGCAGCCGCCGAGCATGCCGAGCAGGCAGGCGACCGTCCATTCGAGCCAGCCGCTGGGTGACTGCCACGCGGCGAGGGCGAAAGGCGCGAGTCCGAGCGCCGCGCCCACGGCCGGCAAGTACTGGATCGTCTCGGGCGAGTCGTACGCGGCGAGGCGGCGGGTCATCATCATGAAAGCGGCATAGAGCATCGCGTTCACGACCGAGGCGAGCATCGCCGGATGGAACTCCGCGCTGCCCGGCCGGATGATCACCAGCACGCCGGCGAAGCCGGCGAGGATCGCGATCCAGCGCCCGGCGTCGAGCTTCTCGCCGAGGAGCGAGGCGCTCGCGAGCGCGATCATGATCGGCACCGAGAAGAAGACTGACGACGTGACAGTGAGCTGCAGGTACTGCAGCGCCCAGAAATTGATCCCGGTCATCGCGATGAACATCAGCGCGCGCAGCGCATGCCAGCGCAGGTGGCGGGTCTTGATCAATGAGATGCCTTTCACGGGGAAGAGCACGATCCCCGCGAAGATCACGTGGGTCACAAAGCGCAGCCAGACCACGACGATCACGGGCACGCTCGCGACCAGCCACTTCGCGCTGCCGTCGAGCAGCGAAAAAAGGAGATAGGTAAGCGAGACGAGGCCGATGCCGACGAGGCGGTTGCGCGCGCTGTCGGCCTGGAGCAAGGCTAGCGCGGAGCTACCACGGGATCTCCGCGCCGTCGTGAGACAGGAACCGACCGGAATCCGTTGATTTCAGCTTGTCGATGACCTTTCTCAGCCCCGAAACGGAGACCTCGGGGGTGAGCGGCGCCTGCGCGCCGCCCATGTCGGTGCGCACCCAGCCCGGGCTGAGCGCGACGACGATGATGGCGCGGCGGGCGAGGTGTGCGGCGAGGCCCTTGACCAGCATGTTGAGCGCCGCCTTGCTGGTCGCGTACGGGAGTGTCATCCCGGTCGACTCGCTGATGGAGCCGAGCCGGCTCGACATCATGGCGATGATGCGGCGCTCGCTTGCGGCCACGTTGTCGAGCAGCGCATCCGCGAGCGCCGCCGTGCCTAGTAGATTGACGCGCAGGACCTCCTCCCACGAGTCGAAGTCGAAGCTCCCCGGCTTCATTCCGCGCTTGCCGAGGATGCCGGCGTTGCAGAACAGCAGATCGATCGGTCTTCCCTTCAACTGCCCTGCAAACCCGGAGATCTGCTCTCGATCGGTCATTTCAAGCTGGCGGCGCGTCGTGCCGATCACTTCCCAGCCGTCGGCGGAGTACTGGCGCGCGAGCTCCTTCCCGAGCCCTCGGCCGGCGCCGGTGATCAGAGCGGTGGGCATGCGTCGCGCAGGAATACCGTCAGGTCCGTGACCGGCGGGCGAGCGGGCACCTGGTAGAACATGTCCGCGACGAAACCGCGGTGGTAGCTGGTGTGGTTGACGATGTGCAGGAGTATCTCGCCGCGCGTCATGGCGCCGTGGCCGCCGCCGATGAAGGAGAATTCCAGCCGCTCGTCCAGCGCTGCAGGCACGATCGCGTCGCTCCAGTCGACGTACCAGTCGTCGAGGCTTCGTTGCGCGCGCGCGAGCTCCTCGAGCGGCGGAGCCTCGGCTGTGTTACGCGCCGTATAGCCGTGCTCTCGCTTTTCGAGGTGAGCCTGGAAGATGCGGTCAATGACGTAGTTGTGGTTCAGCGTATGAACCATGTTCTGGAACAGCGTCGCGCGCGGCTTGGTCGCCTCGCCCGCGGGAAGCGCCGCCACGGCGGCGAAGATGAGCTCGTTCGCCCAGCGGTTGTAGCGCGTCAGCATGCGCGCCGTGTGCGTGGCCGTCATAGGGCGGCGATGACCGCCCGGGTCACGTCCTGCGTGCGTGCGCTCCCGCCGAGGTCGGGGGTGAAGATCTTCTTTGCCGTGGCCGCTTCGATCGCCCTCATGAGGCGTGCCGCCGCCTTCGCTTCGCCCAGGTGCTCGAGCATCATCGACGCGGTCCAGAAGGTCCCGATCGGGTTGGCGATGCCTTTGCCGGTGATATCAAAGGCCGAGCCGTGGATCGGCTCGAACATCGAAGGGAATTTGCGCTCGGGATTCAGGTTGGCGGTGGGCGCAATCCCGAGCGAACCCGAGAGCGCTGCTGCAAGGTCGGAGAGGATGTCGGCGTGCAGGTTCGACGCGACGACGGTGTCGAGGGAGCCGGGCTTCAGCACCATGCGGGTGGTCATGGCGTCAACGAGGACGCGGTCGGTCTGCACCTCGGGATAGTGCTTTTGAACCTCAAAAAAAACCTCGTCCCACAGGACCATGCCGTGACGCTGCGCGTTCGACTTGGTCACCAAAGTGAGGTGCTTGCGCGGGCGCTGGCGAGCCAGCTCGAACGCGAAGCGGTGCACACGCTCGACGCCTTTACGCGTGAAGACCGAGGTCTCGGTCGCGATCTCCTCGGGCAGGTTCTGGTGCACGCGGCCTCCCGAGCCGGAGTACTCACCTTCGGTGTTTTCGCGGACGATGACCCAGTCAATATCCGGAACAACGCTTTTCACACCGGGTAAGACCCGCGCCGGTCGCACATTGGCGTACTGGTCGAAACCCTGGCAGATAGGCAGCCGCAGACCCCAGAGCGAGACATGATCGGGCACGTCCGGGGCGCCGACCGCGCCGAAGAATATGGCGTCGAACTTGCGCAGCTCTTCCAGCCCGCCCGCGGGGATGTAGCGTCCGGTTTCGACGTAGCGCTTCGAGCTCCAGTCGAAATGCTGGAATTCCAGCCGGAAACCGTCTGTTAGCGTATTAAGAACATGTATGCCCGCGGGTATCACCTCGTTGCCGATGCCGTCGCCGGGGATGGCCGCGATCCTGTAGGTTTTCATCGGGCACGATCTTATCGTGCCGGGCTCGGGGGCGTGGCGCTGTTGCTCCTCGTTGCCTGTGGCGGCGGTGGCG
>DATFEI010000031.1:0-8722 GCA_035251315.1 Burkholderiales bacterium
AGCGCCCATGAGGGCTCCTCCGCTGTCGGCTGTGCGGCGCAACAGCCAACACAAAGTGTAGCGCGCGTGAGCTAAAGGACGATCACGATCGCGTGTGGGGGGCGGTCAGAAACGGCTTTGAACTTTCTTTGCACACTCGAATGCGCTCTTGCCGGTCGCAGGAGGTTTGTACTACCCCAGGTTGGTACATCCTCCCATTGCAGCAACCGAGCGCCAGGCGGAGAGTCGCTTGCAAAGCGAGTTAAAGGATCAAGTTGTACTTCGACCGCATTCTTCCGCTTCTGGCCGCCGCGCTGCGCCATGAAGCTGTTCGCTCTGCTGCAGCGCCCATGGCATAAGAGCTCGGCTTGTGGCCCGCGCGATAAGCCTGCTCAACCGGATGCGCAGCGGTCTGGCTGTGGCGCTTACGCTTTACCTCTCGAAGCCGGTTCGCTGCAAAGGCGCGTCCGGAACAGCCGATCTGCAATCTCTCGCCGCGGTTCTGCTTCCCGGCGATGTGCTGCTTACGGATGGGAATACGCGTGCCGCGGCAATTGTCCGGCGGGCAACAAAATCGACCTGGGCGCATGTCGCGCTCTTCGTGGGGCCGCTGGAAGAGGGTCCGGATCCCCGCTGCATCGTCGAGGCAGACTTTGTGGCGGGCGTCAGGGCGGTGCGGCTATCCGAGCTGAGAGCGCGGCACCTGCACGTATTGCGCCCCACGCCCTTGACCGATGAAGACCGGCGCCGCCTCGCCGACTGGGTCGTGAGCCGGATCGGTGACAAATATGATCTCGCTCATGCTTGGGCGCTCGGTACAAGGCTGCTACGGCTCCCGCTGCCTTCGCGTCTATCGCGGCCGCCTGGCAACGCGGCGGAAATGACGCGGCGCTTCATTTGCTCCAGCTTGCTCGCCCAGGCGTTCCTCCTGGTCGGATATCCGATCATTCCGACCCGCCATTGCATAAGCAACGCTGCTTGCGGGGACCTGAGACACCTCACGCCGAGCGACTTTGAGAGTGCGTCGATCTTCGAGGTAGTGAACCAGCTTTAGTGTGATCGGTGATCGGTCGTGGGGAGATAGCCTGGCGCGGCGCCGCGGGGCTAAGGCAAGAAGTCGGTGAATAAGTCACAACACGCGCGCGGCGTGCTTCGCTTACCGCCGCGATGGCGATGAGCCTAAAGTGATCCCACTTGCTCTATGGAGTCCGCCATGTTGAAGACCGAGCACCTGTTGTTCATCCTGCCGATGATCCCGACGCTGCTGATCATCGCGGCGGGCGCTGTGTCCATGGCAGATGTGGCGCTCCCGGCGCGTACACCGGAGAGTACCGCGATGATTGCCGCCGAACCGGTCTACCCCGTCCCGGTGGTCTGGAACGACTGGTTGGCGATGTAGTGACGGTGTAGCACCGCGACCCTGCCGCATCGCACGGCGACGTGATGTCGGGCAACGAGCGTACCACTGCCGGTGGGCTCCGGTATGACTCAAAGCTTGATACCAAGCTGGCCCCCATTTGTTGGGGCCTTTTCTGTTTTGGGCGCACGCAAAAAAAGAACCCCGGGGCTCGGTGAAGTAGCGGGCCAAACCCCGGGGGGACGCACGCGCGTCCACAAAAGACGCGAGACCACCTTAGCGCGTGCTTGCCAGTGAGCGGTGTCAGGACTTGTCGCTGCGCGTGACTTATTCGCGGCGCTCACAATCCCTGACCCGCGCGCCGTACTTGGAGAATCACGGCGTTGCGATTTCGCAACGAATGGGCGCTCCACTTCCTGCGGGTTTTGGTCGTTTTTGCGCCAGTGCAACCGTCTGCTGATGCCTATAGCGAAGCTGGAGCGAGTGATCTCGGCGAAACGGACGTAGAATGCCGGCGCCCACGAAGGGTGCTGAAGGAATCTCGTCTTCTTGTGGAAAGCCAGCCCGGATATGGCCACTTTCGAATCTGACAGACCTCGGAAAAGAGGTCCGGTAATCATTCTTCTTCTATTGATCATCATCGGCGCCTTTTTGGGCGGCGCCTACTATCTCGCGCCGCGCTTCGAGCGAGACGCGCCGCAGATTACGCTGGCTCCGGACTCCGATGTATTGGGTTCTGCACCCATGGCGATTGCAATCGTCGACCAGGGCGCGGGACTGAAGTCCGTCACCGCGACACTTTCGGTGGCCGGCTCCGACCATACGCTCGCCGCCGAGCAGTACGCCGAGCCAGTAAGAGAGAAAGAGCTCGTTGTCGATCCGTCCAAGCTACCCGGCCTCAAGGAAGGGCGCGCGTTGCTGCGAGTTAGCGTGCGCGACGGCTCGCTATGGAAATTCTTCGGCGGCAACGAGACGGTTCTTCAAAAAGAGCTCACGATCGACAGGACTCCGCCGACGGTCGAGCTCGTCGCCGATGATCGGTACATCAACCTCGGCGGCGTCGGTGCGATCGTTTATAAGGCATCCGCGGATACGGTTTCGAGCGGAGTGCGCATCGCCGACTATTTCTTCCCGGGGTATTCAGGGCAGATAAAAGACCATCCGGATCGCTTCTTCGCTCTTTTCGCCCATCCCTATAACGTAGCCGTGGGCGCCAAGGCTGTCGTCATCGCCACCGACAAGGCTGGAAATACCAGGGAGTTGCCGTTCGTCTACGAGCTCAAGAACGTCAAGTACAGGAAGAGCGCGATCGCTCTAACCGACATTTTCATTCAGAGCAAGGTTGCGCCTCTTCTGAAGGAAATGGGCGGGCGCGAGGCTGCTCCCAAGGAGATCTTCGTTGCGGTCAACAAGCGCCTGCGCAAGGAGAACGAAGACAAGATCGCGGCGATCATGAGGAAATCCCCTTCATCGATACTTTGGAAGGGCGTGTTCACCCAGCTCAGCAACTCGAAGGTCGAAGCGAACTTTGCCGAAGAGCGCACCTACACCTACAACCAGGAGCCGATCGATACGGCGTTTCACCTCGGATACGACCTGTCGGTTACCAAGCGCTATCCCGTCGAAGCGGCCAACAGCGGAAATGTCGTTTTCGTCGGCGAGCTGGGCATCTACGGAAATACCGTCATCCTCGACCACGGACTCGGGCTCTATACGCTCTACAGCCACTTGAGCTCCATCGACGTCAAGGAAGGAGATTCGGTTAAACAACGCCAGATCATCGGCAGGACGGGCGAGACTGGGTTGGCCGGCGGTGACCACCTGCACTACGGCGTCTACTTGCACGGGATCGCGGTGTTGCCGGTCGAGTGGTGGGATCAGAAGTGGATCAACGACAACATTCAGCCCAAGCTCGACGGTCACACCGGCGAAGCGATCGCTGAGCTACAGCAGCCGAAACCGCGGCGCAAAGCCTCGCACAAGCGGCGCCGGTAGCGGCGCCATCGGGCGCCAGGTCCCTAGACGAGCGACGCTTGACGCTCGCCGCCAATGCCGAGGGTGATGTGCGGTTCCGCAATTCCCGCGACTTCTTCCGCATTGGCGAAGCGCGCACCGGCACGCTTCAGGATGGTGACGGCAGAGCTGACGTCGCCGCGCCGGATGTATAGCCGTCCGTACTCGATTCCGTTGCTGGTTCGTACGACGGTTGCGGCGCGCTGGAAAGTGCCGTGCTTGAGCTCCAATGCTGGCAGGGGTTTCAGAGGTTCAGTGTCGGTGCGCGCCCCGTAGATCGTTGCCACGCTGGCGATCGCCTGTGCGACGTCATGCAGAACCGAGTTCACCACCGGGCCTCCCAAGGGTGAAAGGAAGCCGCCCGTGATCTGGCTATAGACGCGGAATGCCGCGTTTGAAAACGGAATTAGCTCGCTGTCCTCTTGCGTGAGCTGCACGCCTTACTCCCTGGTGAAAACAGGCACGATTTGGGCAGCATACGGGCCGCCCGGCGCGAGACGTGTGAGAACTTGTGGCGCGGGCGCCGTTTGTTCGCAGCTTTCACAATTTCTTGGAGTCCTCCTGCGTTGTCACCAAAAACAATGACTTGAAGTGGTCGGGCTCTTGCCCTGCCAAGCTCTCGCTTTTAAACCACCCCGGTGTTAGGGTGTTTTTTAGGGGCGTGTCATGGATGAGCTTTGGACCTGGCTATACACCGACGAATTGGGAAAGCGGCGTATTTATCCGGGCAAGCTTTCCGAAGAGGACGCGAAGCGCTTGAAAGACGCGACGCGCCTTGAAGGCACGCTGGAGGTCGGGCAGCCGCCTGGATCGGCCAGCGAGGCTGGCAAGAAAGCTGCAGTGGAGGGCTCCGCGGACCTTTTGACCGTGATTAACCGCGCAATCCTAATCGTGTCTCGGCTGCGTGATATGTCGAAGAAGGCTGAGCCGGACGTGAAAACTTTGCTCGGCGAACTCTCTAATGAACTGGCGGAAGCAAGAATGCATTTGGCTCTTCTGAGAGCGCGCCTCGCGGAGTTCCAGGAGAGAATCGGCCGCTGAGAAGGCCAGGCGCGTGGCGGGGCATGTGAATTGCTGGCGCTCACGCGATGAAGGACGAGCGGATCAGGCACCTTCTTCAGACCGCCGCCGTTATGGCGATCATCATGGTAGCGCTCGTGGCTGCGCTTCTGTACCTCGCGCCTCGCGCGTAGCTGGAACCCCCGCCGAAGCGGGGGTTGTCTACAGCCGGCTCAGAGCTTCAGCTGATGCGGCCTTGAGCGGTCGAGCTTCGGCAGCGTTACTTCTACGACGCCGTCTTTGAACGTCGCTCGCGCCTTGGCGCTGTCGACCTCGCTCGGCAGGTGCACCGTGCGCACGAACGCGCCGCGGCTGGTCTCGGAGATGCGATAGCGCTCGTCCTCGCGCGTTTCTTCGTGCTCGACTTCGCCCTTGATCGTAAGCGAGACGTCGCTCGCCTCGACCTCCAGGCGATTCTTGCGCACGCCGGGCACTTCGGCGCGTACGAGAACGGAGCTGTCGCGATCGATCACGTCGAGCTTCGGCGCGGACGGAACGGCGACCCAGGGCCGGAACCACGCGAAGGGCATGAATGCCGCCTGCATGAAGCGCTCCATCGGCTCGAATGCGCTGGACGAGCCCTGCGCGTCGCCACTTTTCTCCACCGGGAGATGTTCGAGTTGCTCGGTGTGCTTCGGCTGCGAATTGCGCCGACGTCGGGACTGCTTGGCCATGAGGGACCCTCCTTGTTAGAAATCTGCGTACGTACCTCGCAAGAGCACGATCTGTGCCCGGCGGGCGAAATGGCGTGCGCCGTCGCAGAGCAGATCGCAACTTGGGTCCGATCCCAACTTGGGTGCGATCCATGACACACTCATAATAGAGATGACGCGCAGCCAGATCAGATCCTTCGTCGAGGCCTCCAGCGTCGAGCGCATCCGCGAGGTACTCGATCTGCTGCAGAAGCTCAAGCGCCACGTGCCGCTGAGCGAGCTGCCGCAGCACGAGGTGCCGTTCCTTCTCGACCTGCGCGATCACGAGGAATTTTTCAAGACGCTCGCGGACGCGAAGCTGCAGCAGTAGGGGAAATTCCGAGCAGCCGTGTGGGCGTTCGTTTCCGACGCGCGAGGTCGGCACGGCGCGGCAATTCGAGACATTTGCCACGGAGGAGGCTGCGGTCGCCTGGCTCGAGCGTTCCTGACTTTCCATGACGTGAAACATTGTGCTATCGCGCGCGCGCTGCGGTTTCGCGCCCATGATGACGCACCAAAGGTTGCGAGAGAGGGACGATGGGCAAGGAAGAGTGCGTCTACCGCCGCACCGAGGCGGGGCTCGAGGCCTGGCAGAGGCAGGACCCCGCGTTGTCGGCCGAGCATCGGCAGATCCTCGGCTTGCTCGAAAGCGATACCCACTGGGACGAGGTGCGCAAGCTCCTGCGCAGCCACGCCGATCACAAGCGTTTCGCCGACCTCGTAGAGCGCGGACTGGTCGAGTCCGTGGTGGCCGGGCCCGGCTCGGACCTCGACTTCACCAACGTCTTCCTCCGCGGCGCGGTCTAGTCCTGCCGGTTGGCCGGCATCGCGGGCACGATATAGAGGTAAGCGGTGCACCACGGGGCGCAATCGCCGCCCGCGACGCCGACCTCCTTGGCGTCCCAGCCCGCAATTTGGTAGCCATTCGTCACGATCCGAGTTCCCGGACGCAGCCGCTCGAACTTCGGTTTAAGTCGTTCCAGGTTATCGGGGAGAAGGAAAAGCGCGAGCACCGTCGCTTTGGAAATGTCGGCCTCGAACATGTCGCCTTGCATGAATTTGGCGCGGTCCGCGACGCCTTCGGCGGCCGCGGCACGGCGTGAGACCTGGACGAGATTTTGGTCATACTCCACGCCAAGCGCGCGCGCGCCGCGCTTGGCGGCGGCGATGACGTTGCGACCGTCGCCCGAGCCGAGGTCGATGACGAAGTCCTTGGCCGTCACCGCCGCCATGTCGAGCATCTTCTCGACCAGGGTGGGCGGCGTCGGCACCCAGATGACGTCCTTGCCGGGCTGGCCGACGTAGGGCTCGCTGGCCGGGGCGCCGGACTGGGCGGCCGCGGTGGTGGCTAGAAGGGTGGTGGCAAGGAAGACGAGTGCGCGGTTCATAGCCAAGGTTAACGCGTTAGCCGGCTCTGTTGTTCCCACCGCGGAATAGTCTTGCCGGAGCGCCGGAGAACACCCTAGCATGCGCTCTCGGGAGGTGCGCCATGCCTAGAGCTGCGTTCGCAGCAGCAGTTTCGACCCTTTTCCTTTGCTTTCCCGCCTACGCGCAGACGCCGAAGTCGGTCAAGGTGCAGTCCACCTGGCCAGCCAGCATTACGCTCCAGGACCACTTGCGCATTCTCGCCGAGCGCATCGACAAGCTCACGCAGGGCTCGGTGAAGGTCGAGACGCTCGCCGCCGGGCAGATCGTGCCGCCATTCGAGGTCCTCGACGCGACCAACAAGAAGGTGCTCGACGGATTCCACGCTATCGCCTACTACTGGGTCGGGAAGAACCCCGCCGCAGCGCTTTTCGCCGGGCCGCCGGGAGGCCCCTTCGGCATGGATCACATGGATTTCCTCGGCTGGCTGTACGTGGGCGGCGGCCTCGAGATGTGGCGTGACTTCTACCAGAACGACCTCAAGCTCAACGTCACCGTTTGGCCGGCGCACCCCTCGAGCCCACAGGCGCTCGGCTGGTTCAAGAAGCCGCTCAAGGGAGTGGCCGACTTCAAGGGCCTGAAATGCCGCCAGACCGGGCTCAATTCTGAGGTCTACGCCAAGCTCGGCCAGAGCGTGGTCAACATGGCGGGCGGCGAGATTGTGCCTGCGGCGCAGCGCGGCGTGATCGACTGCGCGGAATGGGTGGGCGGTGTCGAGGACCTGCGCCTGGGGCTCCCCGGCGTCTTCAAGTATCACTACACCCCGGGCATGCACGAGAACAACTCGATTGGCGAGTTCGGGCTGAACCTGGACGTCTGGAAGGGACTTTCGCCGCAGCAGCAGGAGGCAATCAACTCCGCGGTGAAGGACACCTTCATCACCTGGATCACGCGCTGGCAGAAGCAGAACGCCGACGCAATCGAGGAGATGATCAAGAAGCACGGCGTGCAGATCCGCCGCACCCCGCCCGATATCCTGCTCGCCTCGCTCAAGGCGTGGGACGAGGTGGCGCGCGAGCATTCGGAGAAGCACCCGACCTTCAAGAAGGTGTACGAATCGCAGCGTGAGTACGCGGCCAAGGTGGTGCCGGCGAAGCGCTACATGTTCCCGCCGTACTCGTTCGCGGCGAACTACTACTGGCCGCAGGAAGGGTCCGCGGCCACGGCTAAGAAGGATGCCAAGCGGCCCTGAGGAGACTTTGCGCTGGCCCACGAACCTCGACCGCGCCGGCATCGAGCGCAGAGTAATCGAGGTGCGCGAGGTGGCGCGCAAGAATGGGCTGCTCGAGATCGTCGGCTTCTTTGAGGGCGTCGAGCACATGAGCGCGGCGCAGGTTGGCGCCAACGTGGTCGCCGCGCTCACCTGGTTGCAGGACAAGCCTCAGCACCGGCCGCTCACGACGCAGCTCGAGATGGTGGCGATGAACCTGAAGAACCTGAAGTGAAAGGGGTCAGGACCCTTTTCCGGCGAGCTACGCGCAGCGACGCAAAAAAAGGGTCCTGACCCCTTTCGCTCCAGCGCCCGGCGGATTGCCTTGTCGGTCTTGTTTGCGGTGCGCTCGACCCATTTGCCCGCCCGGGTGGCGCTCCTCTCGGCCCACTTCCCGGCCCGGTGCGCCGTGTTTTCCACAGCTTGCCCGGCCTTCTTGGCCGCACGCTCGACCTTGTTTGGCTTGTCCTCCGACGCCACGGCTGTGGCCGCGAACGCAACAGCAAGCGCCAGCGCTCTGGCCATTATGCGACGCCAAATTGCGGAATCAGCGACTCCCATTATCACCATAGGGTTACGCCTCCCAGTCCCATTCTATGGGAGGAAAACGACATAAGTGCTTGTGTCTAAGGATCTTAACGAGGCCCGTGAGTACTACGCCACACTGGGGAGCCTGACAAATCATCAATCGGGCGACTGGGGGAGGATGCCCAATCGCGCCCGCGCCTCCCTCGAGCAGCGAGGCGATGCGCTCGCCGACGCTCGAAAGCGCGGACGTGCCCAGGCCAGAAAGGTAGCGCTCGCAGGCATGTTCCCTGCTCGGGCCGGGCATGCGCCTGAAGGCAGGGTTGAAGGACATCTGGTCGCTCCTCAAGCAGGCCGTCGGCGCCTGGTCTGACGACTACGCGCCCAGCATGGGCGCGGCGCTCTCCTACTACACACTGTTCTCGATCGCGCCCCTCTTGCTCATCGTGATCGCGGTCGCCG
>DATFEI010000018.1:0-7418 GCA_035251315.1 Burkholderiales bacterium
ACGATGTCGCCCCCGGCAAAGACTCCTGCAAGGGAAGTTTCCAGATCTTCTGTGGTTTGAAGATAACCGCGCTTGTTAAGTCCGATCTTCGACGTCTGGCCGATGATCGGGTTGGCGTTGGTGCCGATCGCGTACACCACCATGTCGGCGGAGAACTCGAACTCGCTGCCGGGGACGGGCTCGGGCCGCGGCCGTCCAGAGGCGTCGGGCTCGCCGAGCTTCATGCGGACGCAGCGCATGCCGCGCACGTTCCCCTTGCCGTCGTCCAGGATCTCGAGCGGGTTGGTGAGCCAGTGGAACTCGATGCCTTCCTCTTCGGCGTGGTGCAGCTCTTCGGCGCGCGCCGGGCTCTCCGCGCGGCTTCGCCGGTAGATGCAGTGCACCTTCTCGGCGCCGAGGCGCAGGCTCACGCGCAGCGCGTCCATCGCGGTGTTGCCGGAGCCTATGACCGCGACTCTCTTACCGGCGGGGAGCGGTGTGTCGAACCTCGGGAAGTCGCGCGCGCGCATCAGGTTGCAGCGCGTGAGAAGCTCATTTGCGGAAAGCACGCCGTTCAGCGACTCGCCCGGGATACCCATCATCGAGGGATAGCCTGCGCCGGTGCCGATGAAGACCGCGTGGAAGCCCAGCTCGTCGATCATCTGCTCGATGGTGAAGAGCCGCCCGACCAGCGTGTTGCACTCGAACTTGACGCCGAGCTTGCGCAGGTTCTCGATCTCGGCGTCGATTACCGGGTTCGGCAGGCGGAAGTCGGGAATGCCGTACTTGAGCACGCCGCCGGGCTCCTGGAACGCTTCGTAGACGGTGACTTCGCAGCCCGCCTTCGCCATGTCGGCGGCGCAAGCCATGCCTGCGGGCCCGGAGCCCACGATGCCGATGCGGAAGCCGTTTGGTTCCACATAAGAAGCGCTCGACCAGCCCTCGGCGAGCGCCTTGTCGCCCACCCAACGCTCGAGGCGCCCGATCGCCACCGGCTCGAGCGTGTCGCCGACCGTACATACGCCCTCGCACTGGCTTTCCTGCGGGCAGACGCGCCCGCAGATCGCGGGCAGCAGGTTCGTGTCGGCGATGGTGTCGTAGGCGCCGCGGAAGTCCCGGACGGTGATGCGGCGGATGAATTCGGGGATGTTGATGTTCACCGGGCAGCCGGCGATGCACTTCGGGTCGGGGCAGAGCAGGCAGCGCTCCGCTTCGCGCAGTGCGTTGTCGAGCGAATAGCCGCAGGCGACTTCCTGGAAGCTTTTCGCGCGCTCCTTTGCCGGGCGCTCCGGCATCGGCGTGCGCTCCTGCGGAATGGTGCGGATGGTCTTTTTAGCCACCGCGCACTTCTTCGAAGGGATCGGGCAGATCGAGCGGCTCGGGCTGCGGCGGCGCTTCTTTCATGCGGCAGCTTTCGGTAAAGCGCTTCATCGCCGCTTTCTCCTGCTCGTCGAAGCGCTTCAGGCGCGCCATGAGATCGTCGAAGTCGACCTGGTGGCCGTCGAAGTCCGGGCCGTCGACGCAGGCGAACTTCACCTTGTCGCCCACCTTGACCCGGCAGCCGCCGCACATCCCGGTCCCATCCACCATGACCGGGTTCACGCTCACCATGGTCTTCACCTTGCGCGCGCGCGTCGCTTCGGCGCACGCCTTCATCATGATCGGCGGTCCGATGGCCACGACTTCCCCCAGGTCGGGGTTCTTTTCCAAACAAATACGTAGGCCGTCGGTGACGATGCCCCTTATGCCCTTGGAGCCGTCGTTGGTGCACACGATGAGCTCGTCACAGACGGTTCTGAACTTGTCTTCCCAAAACACCAAGTCGTGGCTGCGAAAGCCGACGATTCCGATCACATAGGCGCCCGCCTGCTTGTAGGCGCGCGCCTGCGGATACATGGGCGCGACGCCCAGGCCACCGCCGACGCAGGCGACCTTCTTCGCGTTGCCGATAACGCTGGGCACGCCCATCGGTCCCACGAGCGCATGCAGCCGAGTGCCAACCTGGCAGGTCTGCTGCATCTCGCGCGTGGTCTTGCCGACCGCCTGGATCACGAGCGTGATCGTTCCCTTGCGCGGGTCGAAGTCGGCGAGCGTGAGCGGGATGCGCTCGCCCTCGGGGTGCGACATGACAATGACGAACTGCCCGGGCCGGGCGGCCCTCGCCATCAGGGGATGGCGGATCTCGAGCATGAAGGTGGCGTCGGAGTAGTCCTCCCGCGCCACGATTTCGAACGCTGCCTGAGTGTCCGGATTCACCTTGTCGGCGATCCTAGAGGGCTGCGATCTTGACTACTTGACATACATCAAAGCTGGCTTGCAAAGCTGGGCTAGCGTACGGCGAAGTGGCCCAGCGCGTTACGCTCGCCGTAAACGGACGCGCTCGCGAGGAGGCGATCGAGGACAATCTGCTTCTCATCGACTACCTGCGCGAGCGGCGCGGGCTGACGGGTACGAAGCGCGGCTGCGACGGCGGCGAATGCGGCGCCTGCACCGTGCTCATCGATGGCGAGCCGCGGCTCTCTTGCCTCACGCTCGCCGCAAGCTGCGAAGGCCGCACGGTCGAGACCATCGAATCGCAGAACCGGGAAGGCAAGCTGAGCGCGCTGCAGCGTGCGTTCCACGAGAAGCTCGGCACGCAGTGCGGCTTCTGCACGCCGGGCATGATCATGGCGGCCGAAGCGCTGCTGCGCCGTAGTCCGCACCCCGCCGAGCCCGAGATCCGCGAAGCGCTCGGCGGCAACCTCTGCCGCTGCACCGGCTACGTGAAGATCATCGAGGCCGTGAAGGAGGCCGCAGGGTGAGCGTCGCCGGCCGCGCCACACCGCTCGTCGACGGAATCGAAAAGGTCACCGGCCGTGCACGGTATACGGCCGACCTGAGTTTTTCGGGTTTTCATGGAGATATTCTTCGCAGTCCGCATGCGCATGCCGAGATAGTCAAGATCGACACCAGCCGCGCGCGCGCGCTGCCCGGGGTGCGTGCGGTACTCAGCGGCGCCGACTGCGCGATTCCCTACGGCATCCTGCCGATCGCGCACAACGAGTATCCGCTGGCGCGCGGACGCGTGCGCTACTGGGGCGAGCCGGTCGCGGCGGTGGCGGCGGAGGACGAAGCAACCGCGCGCGCCGCGCTCGAGCTGATCGAGGTTGAGTACCGGACGTTGCCGGCGTACTTCGAGCCGAAAGACGCGCTCGAAGGCGAAACACTGCTGCACGCCGACAAGGCGCGCAACATCGAGCGCGAGGTCGAGCAATCCTTCGGCGAGCTCGAGGCGGGATTCGCCGCTGCCGATCTCGTGCGCGAAGCGCGCTTCCACTACGCCGAAGTGACGCATGCGCAGATGGAGCCCGACGCCGCGCTTGCGGAGTACGACGCCGAGCGCGGAACCCTCACGCTGCAGTCGGTGACGCAGGTGCCGTACTACGTGCACCTGACGCTCGCTCAGTGCCTGCAGATGAGCCCGTCGGCGATCCGCGTGATCAAGCCTTTCGTCGGCGGGGGCTTCGGCCACCGCACCGAGTGCCTCAACTTCGAGATCATTGCGGCGCTCCTCGCGCGTGCTGCACGCGGCGCAGTGCGCATCGAGCTCTCGCGCGAGCAGACCTTCGTCATGCACCACGGCCGGCCGCAGACCGACATCCGGCTGAAGCTCGGGCTGAAGAAGACGGGCGAGATCACGGCGCTCGAAGCCGACTGCGTGCAACGGGGCGGAGCCTATGCCGGCTATGGCGTCGTCACCATCCTCTATGCCGGCGCGCTGCTGCACGCGCTCTACCGCGTGCCGGCGGCGAAATATCACGGCCTGCGCGTCTATACCAACACGCCTCCGTGCGGCCCGATGCGCGGCCACGGCTCGGTGGATATGCGCCACGCCTTCGAGTCGATGCTCGACTCCATGGCGGGCGAGCTTGAGCTCGATCCCTTCGCAGTGCGGCGTGCGAACCTGATTACATCCCCACACCGAACTTTGAACGGCCTCCAGGTCAATTCCTGTGGGCTTGCCGAATGCCTCGATCGCGTTGAAGAAGCTTCTCAATGGCAAGAAAGAAGAGGCAAGCTCGGTCCCGGCCGCGGGCTCGGCATGGCGTGCTCGCACTATGTCTCGGGCGCGGCGAAGCCGGTGCACTGGACCGGCGAGCCGCACGCGACGGTGAACCTGCGGCTCGACTTCGACGGCTCCATCACGCTTCTCACTGGCGCGGCCGACATCGGCCAGGGCTCATCAACGCTACTCGCCATGGTGGCGGCCGAAACGCTCGGCGTCGGGCTCGAGCGCATCAGGGTCATCGCCGCTGACAGCGCGCTCACGCCCAAGGACAACGGCTCGTATTCGTCGCGCGTCTCCTATATGGGCGGCAACGCCGCGCTTGCCGCGGCTCAAGAGCTGAAGAAAGTGCTGGCTTCGGCCGGGGGCGAGACGTTCGAGGACAAGGTTCGAAATGCCTTGAAAGAAGCCGGCCCGCTTACGGTCAAGGGCACTTACACGGTGCCGCCCGAGCTTCAGGGCGGCAAGTTCCGCGGCGCCGGCGTTGGGCCGAGCCCGGCGTTCTCCTACGCGGCCCAGGTGGTCGAAGTCGCAGTAGATGAAGAAACCGGCGAAGTGCGCGTGGAAAAGATCTGGGTAGCGCAGGACTGCGGCTTCGCCATCAACCCGCTCGCGGTCGAAGGCCAGATCCAGGGCGCGGTGTGGATGGGCATGGGGCAGGCGCTCGGCGAAGCGACCCGCTACGACCCGCCGCATGGCTTGCCGGTGCGCGCCAACTTCCTCGACTACCGCTTCCCGACCATCGCCGACTCGCCGCCGATCGAGGCCTTCATCGTCGAGGCCCGCGACCCGAACGGGCCGCTCGGCGCCAAGGAAGCGAGCGAAGGCGCGCTCGCGGGGTTCCTGCCTGCGCTTACCAACGCGGTGGCGGACGCCATCGGCATCCGGCCGCACGAGCTTCCGGTGACCCCGGACGCGATCTTCGAAGCGCTGCGCAAGCGCCGCCGCGCGGAAAAATTGAAGGCCGCATGATCGCGCTTCCCGCCTTCAGGCTGATGCGCCCCGCGACACTCGCCGAAGCGGCGCGCCTCGCCGCCGAGCCCGACGCGCGCCTCATCGCCGGCGGCACCGGGCTGCTGCCGAACCTGCGCCTGGGCCTCGGCAAGCCGCGTACCCTCGTTTCATTGGATCAACTCGAGGAGCTGCGAAACATTAGTCATTCAAGTTCACATCTGCGGATAGGTGCAGGGGTGACGCTGGAGCAGCTGTGCCGTTTGAACGACATTCCCGACGCCTTGAGAGAAGCGGCGAAGTCGGTCGCCGCGCCGGGCCACCGCACGGCGGCGACGCTCGGCGGGAACCTGTGCCTGGACACGCGCTGCGTGTACTACAACCAGAGCGAACATTGGCGCCGCTCCAACCACTATTGCCTCAAATACGGCGGCGAGACTTGCCACGTCGCGCCCCAGGGAAAGAAGTGCCGCGCCGCCTATAGCGGCGACCTGGCTCCCGCTCTCTTGGCGTTGGAGGCGCAAGTCGAAACGACGGTACGCGTGATTCCTCTCGAGGAGCTCTACCAGGATGATGGAGCCGCGCATCTCGCCCTCGGTGCAGGAGAAATCGTGGTCGCGGTGCGCATCCCGGCGCCGAAAGGCCGCTCGGGCTACGCGAAGGTGCGCGGGCGCGGGGCCATCGACTATCCGCTCGCCGGCGTGGCGATGGCGCTCGGAATGCGCGATGGAAGCATCGCGCATATCCGCGTCGGGCTGACGGGAACGAACTCCAGGCCGCTTGTGCTTACAGGGACGGACTCCCTGGCGACCGCGAAGGCCGAGGATGCCGGTCCCCTGTTAATGAAACTCGTACAGAAACAGGCGGGGCCGGTGCGCACCACGGTCACCGCCGCCGATTACCGCCGGCAGGCTGCCGCGATTCTCGCGCGGCGATTGCTCGGCCGGCTGAGCAAAGGAGAGCTGTCATGAGACTGGACGGCAAGACTGCCGTAGTGACCGGAGCGGCCTCGGGCATCGGCCGTGCTACCGCAGAGGCGTTCGCGCACGCGGGAGCGTATGTGCTGCTCGCCGACATCAACGATGAAGGCGGCGAGGCCGTGGCCGCGGCGCTCGAGGCGCAGGGTTGCAGCGCCGATTATTTCCACGTCGACATCACCGACGCCGCGTCCATCGAGGCGTTCCGCAACGCGGCGCTCGCCAAGCGCGGCAAGGTGGATATCGTGGCGAACGTCGCCGGCTGGGGCAAGACCGAGCCGTTCGTGGAGAACAAGCCCGAGTTCTGGCGCAAGCTCATCGACCTCAACTTTCTCGGCACGGTGATGGTGACGCGCGCCTTCGTCGATGGGATGATGGAGCGCCGCGCGGGCCGTATCGTCACGGTGGCGAGCGACGCCGGCCGCGTCGGCAGCCTGGGTGAAACGGTGTACTCGGGCACCAAGGGCGGCGTAATCGCGTTCACCAAGGCGCTCGCGCGCGAGATGGCACGCTACGACGTCACCGTGAACTGCGTGTGCCCGGGGCCGACCGACACGCCGCTGATGGCGGCGGTGCCTGACAAGATCAAGGACGCGTTCGCGCGCGTGACGCCGATGCGCCGCCTCGCCAAGCCCTCGGAAGTCGCCGACGCGATCCTGTTCTTCGCCGGCCCACAATCTCAGTTCGTAACCGGCCAGGTGCTCTCCGTGAGCGGCGGCCTGACGATGGCGGGGTGAAACCATGTACAAGCTCAAAGCCGCCGACTGGCAACCGAAGCACTTCAAATGGCAAGTGACCGACCGCGTCGCCACCGTCACGCTCAACCGTCCGGAACGCAAGAACCCGCTTACCTTCGAGAGCTACGCCGAGCTTCGCGACACGTTCCAGCGCTTGAACTACGCTGACGACGTGCGCGCGGTGGTGTTCACCGGCGAGGGCGGCAACTTCTGCTCCGGCGGCGACGTCCACGAGATCATCGGCCCGCTGGTGAAGATGGAGATGCCGGATCTCATGCGCTTCACGCGCATGACTGGCGATCTGGTGAAGCACATGCGCACCTGTCCGCAACCGATCATCGCCGCGGTCGATGGCGTGTGCGCCGGCGCTGGCGCCATCATCTCGATGGCCTCCGACCTGCGCTATGCCACGCCGGAGGCGAAGACCGCGTTCCTCTTCGTGCGCGTCGGCCTCGCCGGCTGCGACATGGGCGCCTGCGCCATCCTGCCGCGCATCATCGGCCAGGGGCGCGCCTCCGAGCTCCTCTACACCGGGCGCTCGATGAACGCCCACGAAGGATTGGCGTGGGGTTACTTCAATGAGTTGGTCGAAAAAGACAAGCTTCTCGAAAAAGCACAAAACATGGCCAGGTCGCTCGCCGAAGGCCCGGCGTTCGCGCATGCGATGACCAAGAAGTGCCTGCACCAGGAATGGAACCAGTCGATCGAGCAGGCGCTCGAGACCGAGGC
>DATFEI010000133.1:0-4155 GCA_035251315.1 Burkholderiales bacterium
GGGTCGGTATAGCGCGCGGTCTCGCTGCGGAAGTGCCACGGCTGGTCGCCGACCTTGATGCGCCGCAGCCACTTCACGCTGATATTACCTTCCCAGCCCGGCATCAGCGCCCGCACCGGATAGCCGTTCTCGGGGCGCAGCGCCTCGCCGTTCATGGCGTAGACGATCAGCGTGTCGTCGAGCACCTTCTCCATCGGCACCGAGCGCGTGTGCGCCGAACCGTCGGCGCCCTCGAAAAGGGCCCACTTGCCGCGCGGATCGAAGCCCGCTTCCTCGAGCAGCGTCGAGGCTGGCACGCCGGTCCAGAGCGCGCCCGATAGCAGGCCGTGGGTCTGCTGCACCGTAGTCGATGCAGGCTTGAGCCAGTCAGTGAGCCCGTTGCCCGAGCATTCGAGGAAATAGAAGCGCGACACCGACGGATAACGCGTGAGATCGTCCATCGCGAACTCGAGCGGCTGCTTCACCATGCCGTGGATGGCGAGGCGATGCGTCTTCGGATCGATGTCGGGCGTGCCGGCGTGATGGCGCTCGTAAACAAGGCCGTTCGGCGTGATGATACCGGGCTGGTGCTGGAGTGGCGTCATGCTCCAGTCCGACAGGTTCTGCCGGTTCTTCAGGACGTCGCTGCGTCGGCGCAGGACATGCGACTCGTACTTCGACGGCATGCCGTACACGCCCGGCTCGATGACGCGTCCCGGCTCCTGGTTCGCTCCGGGGATCGGAAGCGGCGCGGCGCGCGCCGTGCCTGCTGCGGCGAGCGCACCTCCGGTCAATGCTGCTGTCTTGCGGATGAAATTCCTGCGGCTGGCATTGCTCGACATGGGACCTCCTCCCCTGTGGGCGAATCCAGTATGCGCCCACGGATTCTCGGCAGGCAAGGCCCACCAAGCCAAAGCGTTTCTGGAGGAAACATTTGTGCGTCGCAAGTACACTCGCACGCTCATGGGCCATCTCGTCGAACGCTATCGCGATGCACGCCGGTCGGGCGTGTATCGCGTCAGCGACGCGGCGATCCCGCGCTCGGCGGCGCTCGAGGCCGGTTCCGCCGCCCAGGTACTGATCATCGAAGGGCTCGACGCCGTCGCCGTCCGGGAGCCGCAGGAGTTCCAAGCCTTGGTCGCGGCGCTGGAGCGCGTCGCGGCTGGCCGGCGCGAGCGTGGCACTCCGTTCTTCGCCGTGCTGGTCGACCCCCAAGGGCAGCTGTCCCTGCCCACGCTCTACAAGGAGCGTTCTTAATCCAGATCAAAGCAGGCGGGGCGCCGCGTCCTACGATCGATCAGGTGCATTGAGCAAGGATTGACCATGCCGCGTACTGTCCGTTTTCAGCCCGGGTGGTCGACGCCGATCGCGGTCGACTACCGGAAGCCTTCATTCATTGCATGGCTGCTAGGATTCGCAGACGAACGCGAATTCTGCAGAGCGCGCAGGCAGGGCAACTGCCCGGGGTTAGACCACTGCCACGACTGCGCGTGGTCATCGCAGCGCAAGCACTGATCGACTAGCTGCAGGAGGGCGCGATGTCGGGCGGCGGCATCACGATGCGGCCGTTCTGATCGCGCTCGAGCTTGGCGCAAGTCTCGCGGTAGCGCGCCGGGAGGTGCGGCTGGAGCTCGGCAAGGCACGCGAGCTCGAGCGAGGGCAGATAGCCGCACTGCAGGTGCTCGGTGATCGCCCCGCCGTGGCGTGTAAAGTCAGGGCCAACGAAGAGCTCGTTGTCCTCCAGGCCGATCAGCGCCTCCGACACCCCGAGCGTTCCCCCAAGGTGCGACTCGCTGACGAATGGCTCGGCGAAGCGCACCCGGACGTACGAGCCCTCGAGGAGCTTCTTCCAGCGGCCCTCGACCCCAAACGCCGCCAGACCGAAGTTATTTGCGTGCTGCGACGTGTTCGGCCCGCAGCGGGCCAGCGTCTCGCGCGCGAGCGCCGCAAGCTTTTGGCTCATGGCCCTAGTCAAGGGAACTTCCTCGGCGCCGAGTCGAACCGACACCTCGTCCGCGTGCGCACATTGCATCAACGAGCACAAAGTCAGCGCAAATAGAACAGGCTTCATCGAACACGCCGGAAGCCGAAAAGTATCAGGAAGCGCGGTCGAGCAGCGACTTAAGAGCGAGGCGCTCCTCAAAGATCTCGCGCGCGGTGCGGAAGCCCAGACGTCGCAGGATCGGAACGGGCGGGCACCACCCCTGGAGCGCGTGCTGCATGAGGAACAGGCAGACCGCCGCCGGCAGCAGCAGAAAACGGCGATCCGCGAACGCTCCGAGCGCCACTCCGGCCAGCGCGATGCCGGCCGCGTTCGCCTCGATGGCGCGCTCAACGTCCCATTCATGATCGAGCTCGTCGAGGCGGCGCGCGATCGCCTCGGGCGCCGCGTTGCGGTACCGGGCGAGGTTGGCCAAGGTCTGCCGGCGAATCCGCTCGTTCACTTCCGGCGCGGTGTTCCGCGGTACCCGATCCGACGTGGCAGGCAGCATGCCTTCTTGTTGAGCAAGAGCCGTGCCGCACAATTAAGATACGGCAGCGCATGGACATCCGGGCCTGTCTCTTCGACGTCTTCGGCACCGTGGTCGACTGGCGCACTAGCGTGAGCCGAGACCTCGCCGCCTTTGCCAAGGAAAAAGGACTCCGCGGGGTCGACTGGCTCGACTTCGCGGTCGAATGGCGCAAACTCTATCAGCCCTCCATGGAAGAGGTGCGCTCGGGAAGGCGGCCGTTCACCATTCTGGACGTGCTGCACCGGGAAAGCCTGGAGAAGCTCCTCTCGCGCTACGGCATCAAGGCACTTTCCGAGCCCGAGCTCGATCACATGAACCGAGCCTGGCACCGGCTGGACCCATGGCCCGACGCGGTGGAAGGACTGAAGCGCCTCAAGGCGCGATTCATCATCGCGCCGTGCTCGAACGGCAACATCGCGCTGATGGTGAACCTCGCGAAGCGCGCCGGGCTGCCGTGGGACTGCATCCTCGGCGCCGAAACGGCGCGCGCCTACAAGCCGATGCCCGATGCCTATCTGAATTCATGCCGTCAGCTCGGCCTATCGCCCGCGTCGGTCGTTATGGTCGCCGCGCACAACAACGACCTCAAAGCGGCAAAAGCGCAAGGAATGAAGACGGCATTCGTCGCGCGGCCGACCGAGCAGGGCCCCGGGCAAACCACTGATCTCGAGCCCGACATGAGTTGCGTCGATGTGGCGGCGCGCGACTTTGTCGATCTTGCGCTCAAACTCGGCGCGTGAGCGACCTTAACGACCCGCGCGTGCTGTTCGCGGCCGAGCGCACGCTGCTCGCCTGGACCCGAACCGCGTCGGGCCTCATGGCGCTCGGCTTCTTCATCGACCGTGCCGCGCTCATGACCGATGCCGCGAAGAGTGGCCGGGGCCTCGCCGCCGCCATCGGCGTCGCTTTCCTGCTCCTCGGCGTGCTTCTGAATATCGTGTCGGTCGTGCAGTACCGCCGCGGCGTCGCGTCGCTTGGTCCTGCGGAGATCCCGGCGCGATACTGGCCGAACCTGGCCGTCTTCACCAGCCTCGCGGTCGCGGCGCTGGGGCTGCTTCTGATCGTTTACATGATGCTCGCGCGTTAAGGCCGGCTGCGCGTGCTCAAAATGTGCCGCGGAAGGCGTCGTGACCCGGCACGTACGTCATATTCGTAATGGCGTGGTTGCGGTTGACGAGCGGCCGGTTGAACAGGCGGTGCTTCATGCTGCGCGTCTCGTGCTCGATCTGGAAAAGCTTGCGGTGGTCGCGCGGGTCGACGATCCACTGGAAGCGCCACTCGTCGGCGTCCGTTTCCATCGTGATCAGATCCCGCTCCTTCAGCCAGTGGTACGGGCTACCGAAGTCGGCGATGTAGATCTGGATGTGGTGGTTGTCGTACTCCGGCAGCGGCCGCTCCGTTTCGGTGAAGTGAAGATATTGGCTCTTGCCGATGCTGACGGTGGCCCGGCTCTTCTCCATCCTCGAAGGTGCTTTCATCACTTCGCGGTAAAACCGCGCGATTCCGTCGGCGGTCCCCTGTTGAACGTCGAAGTCCACGTACACCAGGCCGAGCTCGGTGCTGCCGAATTGTGGTGACGGCGCGTGGCAGCGAACGCGGTTGCCCCACGGGCAGGTCGCTTCGACGACGTTGCCCTTTTTCTGGAAAGAGAACTTGTTCGGAA
>DATFEI010000240.1:0-7879 GCA_035251315.1 Burkholderiales bacterium
TGCCGGTGTAGGCCTGGACCATGGCGATGAGCTGAAGTTTTTCCATCGTGACTCCCTTTCTGTGCGTGAAGACGGTGTGATCAGTGGTGTTCGTGGGCCATCGACAGGTACACGATGGTCAGCATCATGAAGACGTAGGCCTGCAGCACGACAATGAGGATGTGGAAGATCGCCCAGCCGAGCGCCAGCGGCACCGCAAAGATGGCGCCGACCAGGCCGGTCGCCGCCCACAGCCACAGGAGCAGGAAGATGATTTCGCCCGCGTACATGTTGCCGAAAAGCCGCAGCGAGTGCGACAGCGGCTTTGAAACATATTCAATGAGGTTGAAAAGGAGATTGAACATGACGAGGAAAGGCGCGGCCGCCCAGGGTTTTACCCCAAACGGTGTGCAGGTGAGCTCGTGGATCCAGCCGCCGAGGCCCTTGACCGCAATGGCGAAGAAGATCATGAGTAGCCACACCGACAGCGCGAGCGCAAACGTGGTATTCACGTCGGCCGTGGGCACGAGCCGCCATTCGTGCAGGCCGACGGCGCCCAGAATCTTCGCCATGATGTCCACCGGCAGAAAATCCATGGCATTCATCAGCAGTACCCAGATGAAGACCGTGAGCGCGGCAGGGGCGACGAAGCGGTTGCGGTCGCCGTGATGGAAAACGCCCTTGACCTGATCGTCGATGAACCCGAACGCGAGCTCGACGAACGCCTGGCGCTTATTCGGCACGCCCGAGGTCGCTCCGCGCACCACCCACCAGATGAAGCCGATACCCACGATACCGACGAGGAGCGCCGTAACCAGCGAGTCCACATGCAGTATCCAGAAACCGCCGTCCCCCACCGGCTTGGTGAAGAACGTGAGGTGGTGCTGGATGTATTCCGTCGGGGTAAGCGCCTTGCCTGCGGCCATCTGAATGCGTCAGTACTCGCGAACGAAGAACGCCATCGCGAAAATGAGCATGGTGACCACGAACGAGCCAATGACGACGACCACAATGACGTCGGCGTAGTTCGCAAGCACCAGCCACAGCAGAAGAACGACCAGGCCGATTTTCACGGCTTCGGCGCGCAGCGCCCCGACCAAGATCCCCCCTGCCGAATTCCCGCTATCCCTCGCAGCGATCCATGCGGCCGCCAAGCCGGCGATGATGCTGACGAGACCCCCGGCGGCCGCGGAAACCGCGCCGTGGATGCCGATGAACGCCGCTCCAGCGAGCGTCATCGCCAGCGTGGCTGCTGCCTGCCACGCGATCACGGTGCGGATCGGCTTGCTCAAGCTGCGAAGCATGGCGTTCGATTTCTTCGCAGCGAGCAAAGCCGCGAGAGTATATCCGAACTCCGCGCTCACCGGAGCTTCTTCACGAGCTCGTCGAGGTGATCGAGGCTCGAGTAGTGCACCACGAGCTTGCCGCTGCCTTTCTTGCCTGCGCGGATCTCCACTGTCGTGCCGAGCCGTTCGGAGATCTCCTCCTCCAGCCGCGCGAGGTCGCGGTCGACGCGCTTGCGTTGGACCGCCGGCCCTTGCAGCAGGGCGTTCACCAGCGCCTCGGTCTCGCGCACCGAGAGCCCCTTTGCCGCGACGCGCTTGCCGGCCTCGATCTGGCGCGCGCCGTCAAGCGCGAGGAGCGCGCGCGCGTGCCCCATCTCGAGCGCGCCTTCCATCAGCATCTCCTGCACCGGCCGCGCGAGCTTCAGGAGCCGCAGCAGATTGGTGGTGGCGCTGCGCGAACGTCCGACCGCGTCGGCGGCCTGTTCATGGGTCATGCTGAACTCGTCGACCAAGCGCTGGATGCCGGCGGCTTCCTCCATGGGATTAAGGTTCTCGCGCTGGATGTTCTCAATGAGCGACATCGCGAGCGCGGCGTCGTCGGCCACTTCCCTCACGAGCGCGGGCACTTCATCGAGTCCAGCCATTTGTGCCGCGCGCCAGCGCCGCTCGCCGGCAATCAGCTCATAGCGGTCGCGATCTACCGGCCGCACTAGCAGCGGCTGCATCAGCCCCTGCGAACGGATCGACGCTGCGAGCTCGGCGAGCGCCTGCTGGTCCATCTTGGTCCGGGGCTGGTAGCGCCCAGGCCGAATGCGCGTGACCGGCAGCGTGAGCAGCGCATCGCGCGGTCCGGCTTCCGTAACGCTGCCGAGAAGCGCGTCCAGACCGCGTCCGAGGCCTTTTGCCTTCATGAGTAAGCCATCTCCCGTTCAAGCACCTCGCCCGCGAGCGCAATATACGCTTGCGCGCCCTTCGAGCTTGGATCCCACAGAACCGCCGGCACGCCATAGCTCGGGGCTTCGGCAAGGCGGACATTGCGCGGTACGAGCGTGCGGAACACCTTGTCGCCGAAGTGCGCCTCCAGCTCCCTCGATACTTGCTGGGACAGCGTATTACGCGGGTCGTACATGGTTCGTAGCAGCCCCGCGATGTCGAGCGCCGGATTAAGGTTGGCGCGCACCCGCTTGATCGTCCCGACGAGATCGGAAAGGCCTTCGAGAGCGTAGTACTCGCACTGCATCGGGATCAGCACGCGGTGGGCCGCGGCAAGCGCGTTCACCGTAAGCAGGCTGAGCGAAGGCGGGCAGTCGATGAGGATGTAGTCATAGTCGGCGGCGACCCGTTCAAGCGCTGCCTTGAGTCGCGTCTCGCGCGAAGGCAGCTCCACCAGCTCTACTTCCGCGCCGGCAAGCTCGCGATTCGCGGGTACGAGGTCGTAGCCGCCGCGCTCGGCGCGCACGCGGATGCCCGAGAGCTCCCCCAAGCCGAGGAGCGCGTGGTAGACAGTGCGCGCCAGCGTTCGCTTGTCGATTCCGCTGCCCATGGTGGCGTTACCTTGCGGGTCGACGTCGACGAGGAGCACGCGCCGTCCCGCCTGCGCAAGCGCCGCGGCGAGGTTCACGGTCGTCGTCGTCTTGCCGACGCCGCCCTTCTGGTTCACTACGGCGAGGACGCGGGGCATAGGACCAAGTGACGCTGCGCCTCGAGAAGGGGTACGCGCAGCCGAATCAGCGAGCAGTCCGCCGGCTGGTCCTGCGGTGCAGCTCCTTTCATGGCGGCGAGCACGCCGCGAGGCGACACCAAGTGCCGGCACGCCGCGATGAAATCGCTGAGCGCGGCGAACGCCCTCGAGATCACCAAGTCGAAGAGCGGCTGCGGGTGCCACGCTTCGACCCGCCCCTCGTGCACTTCGACGTTGTCGAGCTGCAGCTCGATTGCCGCCTGACGCAGAAACGCCGCTTTCTTCTGGCTCGCCTCGGCGAGGGTCACCTGCCAGCCCGGGCGCGCGATCGCGAGCGGAATTCCCGGCAGCCCCGCTCCCGAACCCGCATCCGCGAGCCTCGCCTGCGCGACGGCAAGCGGCAGATGCGCGAGCACTGACAAGGAATCGAGCAAGTGATGCGGCACCATGGCAACGGGATCGCGTATTGCCGTCAGGTTGTAAGTGCGGTTCCACTTCGCAAGCAGCGCAACATAGTCAAGCAACCGCTCGCGCGCTCCCCGGGGTAGCTCGAGCGCCATTTCCCCAAGGCCGCGGTCGAGCGCGGCGTACGGCGTCATGCCCTTTTCTTGTCTCGCCCCCGAAAGCCCCGTTTCAAATGCACGAGCAACAGCGAGATTGCCGCTGGCGTCACACCGGAAATGCGCGCCGCCTGGCCCACTGTCTCGGGGCGATGGTGGTTCAGCTTCTGCTGCACTTCGGCGGATAATCCGCGGATTTCCCGGTAATCCATATCGAGCGGCAGGGGACGTGACTCGAGGTCTGCGCGCCGCGCAACCTCCTCGCGCTGACGCTCGATATAGCCCTCGTACTTGGCCTGGATCTCGACTTGCTCTGCCACCGCCGGGTCATCAATGGGGTCAGTCACAATGTCGGAATAATGGACCTCTGGCCGTCGTAGCACGTCATACAAATGACTCTTTTCCAGAGAGCTAGTGCTTACATATAATCTCTTCAACCGCGCGGTCTCGTTTGCGATGGCTTCGCGCTTCCGATTGAAGACATCCCAGCGGGTGTCCGATACCAAGCCGAGCCTGCGGCCGATATCCGTCAGCCGAAGGTCGGCATTGTCTTCGCGCAGCATGAGCCGATATTCGGCGCGGCTGGTGAACATGCGGTATGGCTCCGAGACACCCCGCGTCACCAAGTCGTCCACCAGAACACCCAGGTAAGCCTCCTCGCGCTTCGGGCACCACGGCGCGCGCTCCAAGGTACGCAGGCCAGCATTCAACCCTGCGAGCAAGCCCTGGGCTGCGGCCTCTTCGTAGCCGGTTGTCCCGTTGATCTGCCCGGCGAAATAAAGCCCGGAGACAGTCTTTGTTTCCAACGAGCTCTTCAAGTTGCGCGGATCGAAGTAGTCGTACTCAATGGCGTAACCCGGGCGCGTGATGTGGGCGCGCTCCAGCCCTCGGATCGAGCGCACGAGCTCCATCTGCACGTCGAACGGTAGGCTGGTCGAGATTCCATTCGGGTAGATCTCGTTCGTGGTCAGGCCTTCCGGCTCGAGGAAGATCTGGTGGCTCGTCTTGCCCGCGAAGCGATGTACCTTGTCCTCGATCGACGGGCAGTATCGCGGGCCGACGCCCTGGATCACGCCGGAGAACATCGGGGAGCGATCCAAGCCGGCTTGGATGATCTCGTGGGTTCGCGTATTCGTGTGCGTGATCCAGCACGGCAACTGCCGAGGATGCATCTCCCTCCGACCGAGAAACGAGAACACTGGCTCGGGCACGTCTCCCGGCTGCCCCTCCAGGTGGCGGAAATCAATCGTCCGGGCGTCAAGCCGCGGTGGCGTTCCGGTCTTGAGCCGGCCGACTGGGAGCTTCATTTCCCGTAGTTTCGCTGCAAGCGTGACCGCCGCCGCGTCGCCGGCCCGGCCCGCCTGGTAGTTGCGCAGGCCGATGTGGATCAGTCCAGAAAGGAAGGTGCCGGTGGTGAGCACAACCGCTCTGGCGCCGAACCTGAGACCCAATTGGGTGACCACGCCTGCCGCCCGGTCGCCCTGAAGAACGATATCGTCGACGCCCTGCTGGAAAATCCAAAGGTTGGGCTGGTTTTCGAGCCGGCGGCGAATCGCTTGGCGATAAAGCACGCGGTCGGCTTGCGCTCTCGTCGCGCGAACGGCGGGACCTTTCGATGCATTCAGCGTGCGAAACTGGATGCCGGCCTCGTCGGTAGCCAGAGCCATCGCGCCATCCAGGGAGTCGATTTCCTTCACGAGGTGGCCTTTACCAATGCCGCCGATGGAGGGGTTGCACGACATCTGACCCAAGGTCTCGATGCTGTGCGTGAGGAGCAGCGTACGACACCCCAGACGCGCAGCAGCTAGTGCGGCCTCGGTGCCGGCATGCCCGCCGCCGACAACGACCACTTCAAACTCCTGGGAGGACAGCATGGGGTGCGAAATTTTACGCGATGGTTTCACGTGAAACTACTTTGGACGGCAGGTTCCACGTGGAACAACATCTTCTTTGCTGCATTGCAGCATTCATGATTTCATTCAATCGCTACACGGCAGATATTCGCCGCCTCGTTGCTCGGCCGACTACCACTCGGTGTTACGGGCCTTGCCATCTGCTCCTTTGTGCGCACGCGCGCTCTTCGAACCTGGCGGGTAGAAGCGCGCACGACAGCGGAGATGCTCGGGCCGCTTGCCGACAGGGAATTCGTGAAGCTGGTTGCTATCGTTCTTTGCTTCGCGACCGCGTTGGGTTTTCTCGAATTGATGAGCGGGGCAGCGCGCTCGGCAGCCTTGCTTACGGGAGCCGAGGTTGGAATCTTCCGCTCGCGCGTCAGTTTGCCGCCGCGCTCGCCGCGGCAGCTGGTGCGCGGTTTCTGCTAGGCCGCTAGCTTTTCGTGCATACGGCCGCGCCGAGCCTCAAGCGCCGGCGGCAGCCGCGCGCCGAGCTTGGCGAAGAGCTCGTCGTGCGAGCGCAGCTCGTCCTTCCACGCGGCTGCATCGATACGAGTGAGTTCGGCGAAGCGGGCAGCGGTCATCTTTTCGAGGCCACTCCAGTTGAGATCTTCGTAACGCGGCATGACGCCGAGCGCAGTCTCAGCGCCCTGCCCATCGCCTTGGCAGCGCTCCACGATCCACGCAAGCACGCGCATGTTCTCGCTGAAGCCAGGCCACAGAAACTTTCCGCTCGCGTCGCGCCTGAACCAGTTGACGCGAAAGATCTTCGGAGGGTGCTTCACCGCCCGTCCCATCTTTAGCCAGTGGGCGAAATAGTCGCCCATGTTGTATCCGCAGAAAGCGAGCATGGCCATCGGGTCGCGGCGCACGACGCCCACCTTGCCGGTAATCGCCGCTGTCGTTTCGGAGCCGAGCGTTGCCGCCATATAAACGCCCTCTTCCCAGCTCGGCGCCTCGACGACCAGCGGTACGGTGGTGGAGCGGCGGCCGCCGAAGATGAAAGCCGAGATGGGCACGCCGGCCGGGTCCTCCCAGGCTGGGTCCATCGAGGGGCATTGCGCCGCCGACACCGTGAAGCGCGCGTTGGGATGCGCCGCGAGCCTGCCCTGCTTGCTGTCTTCCGGTGTCCACGGCTTGCCCCGCCAGTCGGTCAGGCGGGCCGGCGGCTCTTCCGTCATTCCCTCCCACCAAACGTCGCCTTCGGGCGTAAGCGCAACATTGGTGAAAATCACGTTGGAATGCAGCATTTTCATCGCGTTCGGATTCGTCTGGTGGGACGTTCCGGGCGCGACGCCAAACAGCCCGTACTCCGGGTTGATGGCGCGCAAGCGGCCGTCGGCAGCGGGCTTTATCCAGGCGATGTCCTCCCCGACTGTGGTCACCTTCCAGCCGGCGAACCCGGCCGGCGGAATGAGCATGGCGAGATTGGTCTTGCCGCACGCCGAGGGGAAGGCTGCAGCGACGTAGGTTTTCTTACCCGAGGGCGCCTGGATTCCCAGGATCAGCATGTGTTCGGCCAGCCAGCCTTCGTCGCGGGCCATCACCGACGCGATGCGCAGCGCAAGGCATTTTTTGCCGAGGAGCGCGTTGCCGCCATAGCCCGATCCATACGACCAAATCTCGCGTGCCTCGGGAAAGTGCACTATCCATTTTTCATTCTCATTGGATGGCCAGGCGACGTCTTTCTGTTCCGGCCCAAGCGGCACCCCCACCGAGTGCACGCAGGGGACGAAAGTGCCCTCCTCGCCGAGCCATTCGGCCACCTCGCGCCCCATGCGCGTCATCATGCGCATGTTGACCACCACGTACGCCGAGTCCGAGATCTCGACACCGACCTGTGCGATCGGCGACCCGATAGGCCCCATCGAGAACGGCATCACGTACATCGTGCGCCCGCGCATGCAGCCGTCGAAAAGGCGGTTCAGCGTCGCCCGCATCTCGTGTGGCTCTACCCAGTTGTTCGTCGGACCGGCGTCTTCCTTCTTTTCGCTGCAGATAAACGTCCGATCCTCCATGCGCGCAACGTCGCTCGGATGCGAGCGCGCAAGGTAGGAGTTTGGTCTCAGCTCGGGGTTCAGGCGTATGAATGTGCCGCTCGCGACCAGCTCGCCGCACAGCCGGTCGTATTCGGCGTTCGAGCCATCGCACCACGCGATGCGCTCCGGCTTCGCCAGGCGCGCCACCTCCGATACCCACTGCCGCAGGGCGCGATGACGCACCCACGACGGTGCATTTGAGGACGGGCTGGGGGTGGTACCGGGAGCGTTCATCGCTTGCTCACTCTAGGAAGGCAAACGGCCCAGCGCAGGCTGGGCCGGATCGCACGGAGAGTACTGTGCGCTGGCAATTTTAGCACCGGGTCACGAGTCGCCGTGCTGGGCCCGTTCAGCCTAAGTTCTGAATAAACCATCGTAAACAAAAGCTTACCTGACTCGAAACCGCCACCGGAGAGCCCGTGCAAAGCGAAACGTCGGTCCA
>DATFEI010000186.1:0-5660 GCA_035251315.1 Burkholderiales bacterium
CGCACCGGCACTTCAATCACAACGACCTGTATCACGTGATCCAGGTGGCGGCGATGCTTCTCCTCTACCGCGGTGCCCGGCGTTTGACGGACTCGGTCGCGTTGGGGTGACGCGCGGCGAGCCCCAGCACCGGCTCACCCTTGCGGTTCCCGCCCATCACGTCCCAGAGAGAACCCATCGGCTCGGAGAGCGCCGGGTCTTCGAGGCTTGCGATCGCCTCCAGGGGCTCGGCGCTCGCGGCCGGGTGCTGCGCAAGCGCCCCGAGAAAGAACTTGTCCCCCCGGAACTTCGATTCATGGAGCGCGCGCTCGAGCTCGCGGCTCGTCATGCTGCGCGTCTCGGCGATGGCGTTCTCGAGCGACTTGCCACGCCAGATCTCGTACCCGAGCACTGCGGGAAGCGACGCAGACGCTGCAAGCGCCGCCCACAGCACGATCTTCGGCTCGGCGGCGCGCCCGCGCAGGTGCGCGACCACGTGCCCGAGCGCTGCGCCCCAGATTGCGACCGGCACCGCAGCCGCCGCCGCGACCAGCCGCAGGAACACGAAGCCAAGGCCCGCGGCCGGGCTACCGTGCGCGAGGATCATTTTCGTGCCGAGCGCCGCGGTCGCAACGGCACCGGCTATGCCGCAGCAGAACGCCCAGCGGGCTTCGGTGCGCTGCACCCATCGTTGCATAATCTGCCTTTTACCAAGGGAGAAGTCCAATGCGCCTCGCGATCCTCGCCATGATCGTTCCTGCCCTGCTCGTCGCCTGCGCGCCCAAGCCGGTTACCAAGGAAGAAACCGCCGGGCTCGATTACGGCCCGAAGCCGGTGCACTGGAAGAAAGAGATCACGAGCTATCTGTCCGTCCGGCTTACCGACCCCAAGTCGGCGATCATCGAATTCCGCACCGAGCCGCAGCAGATGTACCAGCGCAAGGTCATGATGCGCGACATGCACTACGGCTGGGCCACGTGCGTTTGGGTAAACGACAAGAACACCGCCGGCGCCTACGCGGGCTTCTATCCGATGACCTTCTTCTTCCGGCACGAGAAGATCGTGCAGGTGAACGGCGGCCCGGACGACTTCGGCGTCGGCGCGCAGTACGCACGCAACCAGTGCGAACAGCTCGGCGCTCCGTTCAAGAATTAAGGCTGGCCGATATAGTCCCGCTTGCCGATATCCACCCCGTTCGCCCGCAGGATGTTGTAGGCGGTGGTGACGTGGAAGTAGAAGTTCGGCCAGGCGTGCCCCATGAGGTACTGGAGCCCGGTGTACTTGTGCTCGCCGGAGCGCATCTTCAGCACGACTTCGCGGCCTTCGGAGCCGTCGATCGCGGCCGCGGGCACCGAGCGCACGAAGTCGACGGTCTTGGCGATGCGCGCCTTGAGCTCGGGGATGGTCTGCTCGGTGTCCTCATGCTTTGGGATCTCGACGAGCGCGAGGCGCGCGACCGCACCCTTGGCGGTGTCGCAGGCGATCTGCACTTGGCGCGAGAGCGGGAACATGTCGGCGATGAGGCGCAAGCTTCCCAGCACCGCCGGATCGATCTTCTTTGCTTCGGCGTGCGCCTGCGCCTTGTCGAGGATGGCCGAAAGATTAGTGAGCGCGTTCGCGAAGCGCGGCGCGCTCGCCTGGTACATCGAGATTTTCATCGCGTTTCCCCTTGGACTCGAGGAACGCGATTCTAGCTGCGGCTAGAGCGCTCGCGAGCCTCTCGACGCCGCCATCGCGATCAGAGCGCCGATCAGCACCCCGACGCCGAAACCGACGCCGACCGAGGTCCAAGGATTGTTGTGAACCGCCTCATCGGCGTACTGCGCCGCGTGTCTCGCCTGCTCGCCGACGCCCGCCAGCCTCTCATTGAAGCGCTCGCGCGCTGCCTGGAAGGTGTCGCCGCGTGCCGGAACCTCCTGGACGCTGCTTGGGATCTTGCCTGCCTGGGTCTGCTCCATGTCGCCCCTTTCCGAGATTTGGTATCCCGAAAAAGCAAACTACGTGCCGTGGAATGGAGCTAGCCGATGAGGCCGCCGGCCGCCGGCAGGTCGAGAAGCGCGGTGCTATCCAGTCCCAGGAGATCCGTTCGGCCCGAGGAGGAGGAGAGGCCGGTGGATCTGCGCTCTCGCCGTGCCAGCGCCGGCGATCCGACGATTCAGTGGAAGATGCGCGCGAGGGTGCGTCCGCGCAGCAGGTCGGCCGCTTCGGGGCGTGCTTCCAGGAGCTCGTGCAGCGTCGCGGAGATTTCTTCGCACATGATCTGCGCCTCCTCGCCGACGAGCGCCGGGTGGCAAGCGATGTGCGAGAAGGAGAGGTCCTCCTTCACCGAAAAGCCGCACAGCGCCGGATAGCGCTGGAACAGCGTGCTCACGACGTCATTCACTTCCTGGACAAGCGGGTTCATTTTGTAGCCCCCGTACCTTCTTGTTCTGACCTGTGGCCCTACGGTGCGCCCGGGAGGTCAAGAGCGACAATGAAGGAATCCCGCAATTTGCGGCGTATTACGGCACTCCCCGACGGGCGGGGCGCCCGGCTCGATGAGCGGCGCAGCAAACCTGCTGGAATTCACGCCGGCGAAGTGCAGGATTTACGCGCGGGGGCCCAGGTCTAGCTTTTTTTCAGCGTTTGCTTGTTCTCTTGTAGCAGTTCGCCATGTCCATGCCACATTTGGGCCGCACCTTGCGTAGCCATGAAGCTTTCCGCTGCCGCCAAAACAGTGGTGATCGCAGTTCTCGCGCTCGCGCTACTCATTCCTGTACTGATGATCCAGAGCCTGGTGGCCGAGCGCCAGGCAAGAAGTGACGGAGCAATCGCCGGCATCGCCGAGGGCTGGGGAAAACGCCAAACGCTGGCCGGTCCTTATCTTGCCATCCCGTACGAGCGCCATTGGACGGAGATCAGGCGCGAAACTATCGACGGCAGGCTGCGCGAAATCCGCAACGAGCGCTCGGAGTCGCGTGTGCTGCGGCTTCCCGCGGCCGGGATCGAGTGGACCATGGACGCCGAAATAAGCGAGAAAGCGCGCGGAATCTACAGGGTGCGCCTCTACACGGCGCGACTTCTCGCGCAAGGCTCGATCGATGTCCCGGCGCGCGCGAGCTTCGAGGACGGCACGAGCCGCTACAAATGGGGCACCGCGCGCCTCGTCCTCGGCGTGAGCGACCCGCTCGGCATTCGCTCCGCTTCCGGGACGCAAGCGTTCGCCCCCGGCCCCGCTGACGCCGCGGTCGCGGCGGGCCTGCACAGTGTCCTCAAGGACTTCGACTTCTCCAGGAAGATCGACTTTTCGCTCAACCTGGAGCTTGGCGGCTCGGAAGCGCTGTCGCTCGCGCCGCTCAGCACCGACACTACGGTCGCGATGCGCGCCAACTGGCCGCATCCCTCGTTCCAGGGACGCTTCCTCCCCGCTTCGCATGAGATCGGCGCCGACGGCTTCAGCGCGCGCTGGAAAGTGTCCCGGCTCGCCGCGCAAGGAACCGGGGACGCGGGAATCACCGTCTCGTTCATCGAGCCGGTGGGCTTGTACCGGCAGCTCGAGCGCGCCTCGAAGTACGGCTTTCTCTTCATCGGCCTCACCTTCGGCGCCTTCCTTCTTTTCGAGCTGCTGCGCCGGCTCGCCATCCACCCGATTCAGTACGGCCTGGTGGGTCTTGCGCTCGCGATGTTCTTCCTGCTGCTGACCGCGCTCTCGGAGCACGTCGATTTCGCCGCCGCCTACGCCACGGCTACGCTCGCCTGCGTTGGACTGATCGCCGCGTACCTGGTGCGCGTGCTGCGGAGCGTCCGCGCCGGCCTCGTCGCCGGCGCGGCGCTCGCTGCGCTCTACGCGATGCTCTATGCGCTCCTGCAGGCCGAAGACTATTCGCTGCTCGGCGGCTCGCTGCTCCTCTTCGGGCTGCTCACCGCCATCATGCTCGCCACGCGTGGCGTGGATTGGTACCTCCTCTTGACGCGCGCGAAACCGACCTGACGGACAGGAGCTCGAGCGGCGCCCGGAGAGCTATCCTCTCCCCTATGCGAATCCGGGCGCCGCTCCTCTTGTGCGTGCTCGTCGCCGGCTGCAGCTACGCCTGGGACGACAGCCACTTCGAGGCCAACATCGTGCGGCCGGGCAACTTCACGGCCGGCTCGGGGATGATCGAATCGGTCGGCGTTCTCCCCGGTGCACGCACCCCCGGCACCGGCGCCGACGCCAAAGGCGCGCGCCCCGACCGCAACCTCTATCGGCTCTACCTGCGCATGGATGCGGGCGGCTTCCAGACCGTCGACATCGACAGCAGCCGCTTTCTCGCCGGCCAGGCGGTCGATCTCACGAACGACGGCCGTGTCGTGCTCGTGAGCGGGACGAGTTCTAACGAGGCGTTCAGAAAATAGGTATTGACTTTGGCGCGGGCCATCAGCAGAATGCGCGCCCTCTTATGCCGAGGCAATTGATGCGACTTCATACGAAACCGATTGCGCAAGATCGCCGCCTATGCGGCGTGGACCGTGCGCGTTCGGACGCGGAGGACCGCTAGCGCAGTAGCGCTCGCCGACTCCAGGCCCGGACCGCGCAAGCGCTCCGGGCTTTTTTGTTTGCAGAGCCCGGTGTGCACCCTCGAGGTGCCCGGGCTTTTTTGTTTTACCGCTCTTTTACAACTTGGATGTGGCAAAGACGTCCCCGCCGCGCGCTGCGAGTCGAGCCTCGCGCTGCGCGGCGGGGTGGCGGGGGTTTTACTGCAGATCGACGATGAAGAGACGGATGATCTTTTCGAGCTCTTCGCGCCCGGTCATGATCCGGCAGCCAATGCGCGTCGCCCGCTTGCCGTCGGGAAGGACCGCCTGGACGACCCTGTCGACCTCGATGTCGACCGTCAGGGATTCACGCTCGCTCGGCCGAAGGCGCGCGCCCTTGAGCTCGGTGCCGTCGCATATCGGAATCCCCGAATCGCCGATGATGAAGGCCTTGCCATCCAGTCCCACGTCGATCAGCTTGGCACCGAACGATTGCAGGCCCATCCTCAGGTCGCAGCGCACATCGGCCACGGCCGGCAACTGCGGACGCGCCGGGAACTGGCGCGGCTGCGCAGCGAGGACGATCGGCGGGGCGGTCATCCGGATCGTCGTCTGGCCCGAGAGCCAACCGGTGCGAGGCTTCGTGCACGCGAACGCAAACTGTGCGCCGCGATGGTTGCACCTGAAGGCGACCGAAGGCGCGGCGAGCAACGCGGTATTCGCGGGCTTGTGGTCCGAGCACGCGACGTCCACCTGCTGCTCGGCCGCGTCGACCGACACGACGCGGGAAAGAAACATCATCTTGTTCGGCAGGCTCGCTGTGACGGCATCGCCGTCCTCAACCATCGAGTTAAGGATGCGCTCGATTTCGATGCCGGACCTTACAAGGAGCCGCCCGGTGTTGGAGAGGCGAGTAGCAAGATCCGGCATGCATCGGATGCTGCGCGCCCGAAATGGTCAATGCAATGAACGATTCCGCAGATTGTGTGACGCATTCCGACACCGCGCGTGACGTTGTACCTGACGCCGGCTTCAATCCCGGCCGAAAGGCCAACTATTTTTTATCGTAGCCTGCCCATTTTTGTCTTCGTGCCCCGCTGGCGGAATAGGAATACGCGCGTGTCTCAGAAACACGATACTCCGGGTTCAAATCCCGGGTGGGGTACCACTTTTTCAATCTTTTCCTC
>DATFEI010000077.1:0-12708 GCA_035251315.1 Burkholderiales bacterium
GTGACGCGCGATCGCGCCGTCGCCGTCGACTGGCTGAAGCGCTTCGAGGGTGCAGGCCTCGATGGGGTGATCGCCAAGCCGGAGTCGCTGCCCTATCTGCCGGGCAAGCGGGCAATGATCAAGGTAAAGCATGCCCGCACCGCGGACTGTGTGGTCGCCGGCTTCCGCTGGTACAAGGGTAGTAAAGATGCGATCGGGTCACTGCTGCTCGGCTTGTTCGACGACAGTAAGAGGCTGCAGCACGTCGGTGTGGCGTCGTCCTTCCCCATGACGATGCGCCGCGCGCTCGCGAAAGAGCTCGCGCCGCTGCGCAGCAATGCGATGGACGACCATCCGTGGCGTGAATGGGCCGGCGCGGTCGCCGAATCCAGCCGCATGCCCGGCGCGCAAAGCCGCTGGAGCGCAGGCAAGGACCTATCGTGGGAGCCGTTGCGCCCGGTGCGCGTGTGCGAGGTCAAGTATGACCACATGCAGGGCGACCGCTTCCGCCACGCGGCGCTGTTCCTGCGCTGGCGGCCGGACAAACCGCCGCGCGAGTGCCGCTACGACCAGCTCGAGGTTACGAAGCCCTATGAGCTGGAAAAGATCTTTTCGTCAGGGTCGAGCGGCTCCTGAGGCGGCCGCAGCGCTTCGGGGACGTGCTGCAGGTTCACGCGGATGCGGGTCCAGGTGCTGTAGCGGCCGCGCATGGCGTCGACCAGCACATCGGCAGGCTGCAGATGCGACGCCGCGTCGGGGTGGCGCTGCTTCCAGCGCTCGAGACCTGCAAGTGCATCGTCCTGACGACGGGCGCGAGCAATCTCCAGCAGGGGAGTTTTCCTTTTGGAAGGCTGAACACGAGGCGGCTCGGAAACTTGTTTCTTGTAATGAGGTGGCCACGGAGCGTCGCCCAGGCCTTGCTTCTCAAATAACTCGAGAAGTGCTTCGATCGAGCCGGGATGGTCGTCGATGCCAGCGTGTCGGTCGCCGAGCTGTTTGAAGCGCTTTGGCATGCTTGCGAGGGTGAAGTCGGACGGGTCGCAGTCCGCGACTTCGTCCCAGGAAAGAGGTGCCGAAACGGTCGCGTTAGGCGTCGGTCGAACGGAGTACGCCGCAGCCACGGTGCGGTCCTTGGCGTTCTGGTTGTAATCCACGAACACGCCGTGGCGCTCCTCTTTCCACCACTTGCTGGTGGCGAGCTGCGGCGCACGGCGCTCGACTTCGCGCGCGAGGGCAAGCGCCGCGCGGCGCACTTCGTCGAACGTCCAGCGCGGGAGGACGCGCACATAGATGTGCAAACCGCGCTTGCCGGACGTCTTCGGCCAGCCGACGAGGTTCAGGTCGTTCAACACTGATGACACGACGAGGCCGACTTCCCTAACTTGGCTCCATCTCACGCCAGGGACGGGATCGAGGTCCACGCGCAGCTCGTCGGGATGCTCGAGATTGTCGGCGCGCACCGGGTGCGGGTGCAGCTCCAGGCAGGCGAGGTTCGCGAGCCAGGCGAGCGCTGCGGCGTCGCGAGGGACCACCTCCTCGGCCGCCCGCCCGGAAGGGAAGCGCAGCTCCACCACCTCGATCCAGGGCGGCCGGCTCTTCGGCGCGCGCTTCTGGTAGAAGAACTCGCCCTCGATGCCGTCGGGGTAGCGCACCAGCATGTTCGGACGGCCGCCGGCGGCGCGCAGCGCGCCATCGGCTACGGCAAGGTAGTAGCGGACGAGATTGAGCTTGGTGTGCTTCGGCTTTGGAAAAAGGACTTTCTCCGGGTTGGAGATTGCGACTTCCCGCCCGGCGACGGCCAGCAGTTCCTTGGCTACTTTGACCGTAGTTGAGCGCGCGTGTCGCGCAAAAGCGCCCGGATGAGCTCGACGTGCGTGGCCGCGTCGCGCGAGGCGAACACGTCTGCATACTGCCGCTTCAGGCGCTTCGTGCGGTATTCGAAGTCGGCGAGCTGCCTCGCCATGCTGGCGAGCTTCAGCGTCTCGCAATACAGCCGGTAGCTGCGTATGCGAAGCGATTCACCCATTGTTTCCCAAGCTGTCCCAAACAGGTTTCCCTGGAAAAATACACCCACAGCGTAGAAGCTCTTGCGGTGGATCTCGCTCGGACCGTGGCGGCCCACGGCTTCGAGGTGCTCGGCGGTGGCGTAGCCCTTGTGCTGGTCGAAGCCGTACTGCGGGAAGCGGTCGTGCAGAGCGCACATCTCGGCGTCGCGCGCCGTCTTGGCGAGGATCGAGGCGGCCGAGATGGGCTTGTGCGTGGCGTCGCCGTCGACGATGGCGCGCGCCGCGCAAGGCAGGTCCGGGCACATATTGCCGTCGACCCACGCCTCCTCGGGTTTGATTTTCAATCCTTCTACGGCCCTTCTCATGGCGAGGAGCGATGCGCGCAGGATGTTGATGCGGTCGATCTCCTCCACGCTCGCATGCGCCACCGCCCAGGCGATGGCGCGCTCCTTGATGCGCCCGGCGAGCACCTCGCGGCGCCCCGGCGTGAGCGTCTTGGAATCGGCAAGGCCGTTCACGCGCCGTGCAGGATCGAGGATCACCGCGGCCGCGTAGACCGGGCCGGCGATCGGCCCTCGGCCGGCTTCGTCCACGCCGCAGACCAGGGTCATTTCTTCAACACCTCGAGAATGGCGTCGGCCGCTTTCTCCGCCGCCTGCTGTCGCAGCAGGTGATGGAATTCGTGGAAGCGGTCGATCTGGCGGCGCTGCGCGTCCGTGTCCCGCAGCAGCTTGAGCAATGCGCCAGCGAGCGCCGCGGGGTTCGCCTCGTCTTGCAGGAGCTCCGGCACGAGCTTCTCGCCGGCGAGGACGTTCGGCAGGCCGACGTACGGCAGGTAGAACATCCGGCGCATCAGCGCCCATGTTATCGGAGACTGCCGGTAGGTAATCACCATCGGCGTCTTGAAAAGCGCCGCTTCGAGGGTCGCGGTTCCGCTCGCGACCAGGGCGAGGTCGGCCGCGGCGAGCGCCTCGTGCGAATGGCCGAAGAGCAGCGTGAGCGGCAAATCGGTTCGCTCGTGCTCGTGCACCGCGCGCTCGAACATGTCGCGCGTGTCGCGCGTCACGGTGGGGCAGACGAAATGCACGTCGGCGACTTCCTGTCGAAAGCGGTGCGCGGCGAGCACGAACGAATGGGCCATGTACTGCAGCTCGGAGCGCCGGCTGCCGGGGAGCAGCGCCACGATCAGCTTCTCGGCCGGCAGGCGCAGCGCCGCTCGCGCCTCGAGCTTGTTCGGCTCGAGCGGGATCAGGTCCGCCAGCGGATGCCCCACGTAGCTCACCGGCACGCCCGCCTTCTCGTACAGCGGCGCCTCGAACGGAAACATCACCAGGATGCGGGTCACCGAGCGGGCGATGCGGCGCACGCGCCAGCCCCGCCACGCCCATATCTGCGGGCTCACATAGTGGATAGCCGGGATGCCGGCTTCCTTGAGCCTGCGCTCGATACCGAGGTTGAACTCGGACGCGTCGACGCCGATGTAGACATCCGGGCGCTCGGCGAGCAGCGCCGCGGTGAGGCGCCGCCGGATGGCCATGATCTCGCCGTAGTGTTTCACGACCTCGGCATAGCCGCGCACCGAGAGCTTGTCCATGGGGTAGTGCGAGTCGAAACCCTGCGCTTGCATGCGCGGTCCGCCGATGCCGGCGAACAGGATCGGGTTGCGCCGCGCCTTGAGTGCCGCGATGAGCGGCGCGGCGAGCTGGTCGCCCGATGCCTCGCCGGCCACCATGGCGACGCGCAGGAGCTCTGCCACTAGCGGATGATTCCCCGCTTGCTTCGAGAAATGAACTCGAGGATCTGCTGCACCTCAGGGCAGGCGGCAACCTGGCCCCTCAGCTCCTCGAGCGCTTCCTCCAACCCGAGGCCCTTTCGGTAAAGCGTCTTGTAGGCGCGCTTAAGGCCGGCGATGGCCTCCGGCGAAAAGCCCCGGCGCTTCAGCCCCTCCTTGTTGATGCCGAACGGCTTTGCCATGTTGCCGGCGGCGGCGACGAACGGCGGCAGGTCCTGCGGCAGGTACGTCCCCATCCCGGTGAAGGCATGGGCGCCAATGTGGACGAACTGGTGAACCAAGGTCGTTGCGCCGAAGATTACCCAGTCGCCCACGGTAACGTGGCCGGCGAGCTGGCACGAATTCGCGAAGATGGCCTTGTTGCCGATCTGGCAATCGTGCGCGAAATGCACGTAAGCCATCACCCAGTTTTCATTGCCGACGCGCGTGACCCCGGCGTCGAGCGCCGTGCCGCGGTTGATTGTCACGTACTCGCGGATCGTGTTGTCATCCCCGATCTCCACCCGGGTCGGTTCGCCCGCGTATTTCTTGTCCTGCGGCGGCGCGCCGATCGAGCAGAAGTGCCAGATGCGGTTGCGGCGCCCGATCCGGGTATGGCCGTCGAGCATCACGTGGGCCCCGATCCAGCTTCCCTCGCCCACCTCCACGTGCTGGCCGATGACGCAATAGGGCCCGACCTCGACGTCCGAGGCAAGCGTTGCTCCGCGATGCACCACCGCGGTGGGATGAATCATCGTTGATCGACCGGGCGAACCGAGCAAAGGATCGTCGCTTCGGCGACCGTCACGCCATCCACGCGCGCCTCGCAAGTGAACTTGCCAATGCCGCGCAGCGCGCGCTCCATCGTGACTTCGAGCTCGAGCTGGTCGCCCGGCACTACAGGCTTCTTGAAACGCGCGTTGTCGATGCCGACGTAGTAATACACCAGGCGGTCGTTCTGCTGGACCGCGCTCTCGGCGCTGAACACGAGCACTCCGGCGGCCTGCGCCATCGCCTCGAGGATCAGCACGCCGGGCATGATCGGGCGGCCTGGGAAGTGCCCCTGGAAGTACGGCTCGTTCGCCGAGACGTTCTTCATCGCCACGATGCGCTTGCCTGGCTCGAGCGCCTTCACCCGGTCGATCATCAGCATGGGGTAGCGCTGCGGCAGGTGCTTGAGGATTTCTTGGATGTCCATCTCAGTCATTCTTGTTCCCCCCTGCTTTCGACTTGCCGAGCCGGCGCAGTTGCGCGGCATTGCGCTTCCACGCCGCGTGCTCGTCGAACGGATAAAAGCCGGTGTAGGTGCCCGGCTTGAGCAGCGAGCGCGAGATGAGCGTGCCGGCAGACACGTGCACGTGGTCGACTATGGTGATGTGACCGTGGATCATGGCCGCGCCGCCGATCGTGCAGTGCCGGCCGATGCGGGCGCTGCCGGCGATGCCGACGCAGCCGGCGACCGCGCTGTGCGCGCCGATGCGCACGTTGTGGCCGACCTGGACCTGGTTGTCGAGCTTCACTCCTTCCTCGATCACGGTGTCGTCGAGCGTCCCGCGGTCGACCGTGGTGTTGGCGCCGATCTCGACGTCGTCGCCGATGCGCACGCCGCCGATCTGGGGGATCTTGACCCAGCGCCCCTCCTCGCGCGCGATGCCGAAGCCGTCCGCCCCGATCACCACGCCGGCGTGAACGACGACCCGCCTGCCAAGCGCGCACTTCGGATAGATCACCACGCGCGGATAGAGGCAGCTCTCTTCCCCGATGATGACTTCGTCGCCGATCACGCATCCGGCGCCCACCGAAACGCCTTTTCCGAGCTGCGCGCTGGAGGAGACCACCGCCGAGGGATGCACGCCGGGCGCCTGCATCACGACGGGATTGAAAAGCTGCGATACGCGCGCGAAGTAAGCGTACGGGTTGTCGGCGACGATGCGCGGCAGCCTGGTCAGGCCCTCGTTCTCGGGCGCGACGATGACCGCGGCGGCGTGCGTTTGCGTGAGCCGCTCTACGAATTTCCTGGAATTGAGGAATGCAATTTGTCCCGCGCCCGCGTGCTCGAGCGAGCCGACCTGGCGGATCAGGGTTTGCGGATCCCCGGCGACACGGCCGCCGAGGCGAGAAGCGATCTGCCCGAGCGTCAACGGCCCCGGCATGCGGTCATTTGGCGGGCGGCTTGCCTTCCAGCGCCTTGATCACCTTGTCGGTGATGTCGATGCGCGGGCTGACGTAGGCCGGCATCTCCTGGAAGATGATGTCGAACTTCTCCTGCTCCGCGATCTGCCGGATTACCCGGTTCGCCTGCTCGACGACCTGCGCGAGCTCCTCGTTTCGGCGCTGGTTCAGGTCCTCGCGGAACTCGCGCTGCTTTCTCTGGAAGTCGCGGTTGAGCTCGCCGAACTCGCGCTCCTTGGTGCGGCGCTGGCTCTCGGTCATGGTCATGGCTTCCTTGTCCAGCTCCGCCTGCATGCGCTTCAAGTCGGCAGCGATCCCGGCGAGCTCGCGGTCGCGCTTCTGGAACTCGGCTTCGATCTTTTTCTGCGCCCGCATCGCGGGAGCCGAGTCGCGCAGGATGCGCTCGGTATGCACGAAGCCGAACTTGCCGCTAGGGGACGGCGGAGCGCCAGCAGTTTGCGCGGCCGCCGGTGCCGCCAGCGCCGCGAGGACCGCCGCGAGGACGATGTTCTTCATTACATTAGAACCCTGTTCCGAACGTGAATTGTAACTGCTGCTTCCGGTCCGCGTCTTTCGCGTTCAGCGGGAAGGCCCAAGACAGGCGCAGCGGCCCCATCGGCGAGGACCAGAACAACGCGATTCCCGTCGCGTAGCGCAGCTCGCTGAGTTCGATTTTGTCGACGTACACCTGCCCGCCGTCGACGAAACCGGCGAGGCGCAGCGACCGGTCCTGCTCGGCGCCCGGCATCGGGAAAAGGATTTCCGCCGTGCCGGTAAGTTTGCGGTTGCCGCCGGTCGAATTGCCGAGCTCGTCGAGCGGACCCAGTGAGAACGGGCGGTAGCCGCGCACCGTGCCGGGGCCGCCGGCGAAATAGTTCTTGAAGAACGGCAGCGGCTTGTCGTTGTAGCCACCGCCGTAGCCGAGATCGGCGCGCAGGTGCAGGGTCAGCGTGCGCGTCAGCGGCGCATACCACTGATGCTGGTAGCCTAGCCGGTAGTACTGCAAGTCGCCGCCGGCGAGCTCGATCGAAGCGCGCTGCAGGCTGCCCGCGGTGGTGAGGATCAGGCTGTCTCGCGCATCGCGCGTCCAGCCCGCGGTGCCCGACACGTAGGTGTACTGGCTGCCGAACTCGCGCACGAAGTTGATGTACGACAGCGGGCTGGTCGAGAAGATCTCCAGATCCACCGATTCCAGGTTGGCGCCGACGTCGATCGATACCTGCTCGGCGACCGGGTAGCCGAACTTGATGCCGCCGCCGAGCGAGTCGGTCTTGTACGGGCCGACCGCGAGGTCCGAGGCGTCGGTGACGCGCCGATAGACGTCGAAGCCGCGGCTCACGCCGTCGACCGTGTAGTACGGGTCCATGTAGGAAAGCGAGTACACCTGGTTCACGCTGCCGCTGTTGATGTTGGCCGACAGGTACTTTCCGGTGCCGAAGGCGTTCGCCTGCGTGACGGAGGCCGACAGCGCGATACGCTCCACGCTGGAGAAGCCCACACCGAGAAGCAGCGACCCGGTCGCCTTCTCCTTCACCGAGTAAACCACGTCCACTTGGTCGGGGCTGCCCTCGACGGGGAGGGTCTCGACGGTAACCTCGCTGAAGAAATTGGTTCGATCGATGCGCCGTCGCGATAGCTGGATTTTGGACGCGTCGTAATAAGCGCCCTCCAGCTGTCGCATTTCGCGGCGGACCACTTCGTCGCGCGTCTTGCTGTTGCCGGCGACATCGATGCGCCGCACGTAGACCCGACGCCCCGGGTCCACCACGATGCTGAAGGCGACGGTGCGCTTCGCCTTGTCGACGTTCGGGATCGCGTTCGCGTTGGCGAAGGCGTAACCCTCGTTGCCCAGGCGCTCGGAGATCGCCTTGGTGCTCGCGGCGAGCTTCTCGCGCGAGAATACGTCGCCGGGCTTGAGCTGGATCAGCTTCTCCAGCTCTTCGCGCGGCAGGAGCAGCTGGCCGGCGAGGCTCACGTCGGACACGGTGTAAGTTTCACCTTCCACGATGTTGACGGTGATATAGATGTCGCGCCGGTCGGGCGTGATCTGGACTTGCGTCGATTCCAGGCTGAAGTCGAGGTAGCCGCGATTCAGGTAAAAGGAGCGCAGCGTCTCGAGATCGGCGCTCAGTCGCTCGCGCGAATAGCGGTCGTGCTGGGTGTACCAGGTGAGCCAGCCGGGGGTGCGCAGCACGAACAGCCCGAGCAGCTCGCGCTCGGGAAAGGCCTGCGCACCGACGATGTTGATGCCGCGGATCTTGGCCACCGGACCCTCGGTCACCGCGATATTGATGCCGACGCGGTTGCGCTCGAGCGGCGTCACCGTGGTCTGCACTTGCGCGGCATACATGCCACGCGACAGGTACTGACGCTTCAGCTCCTGCTCGGCGGCGTCGAGCACCGAGCGGTCGAAGATGCGGCCCTCCGCCATGCCGAGCTCGCGCAGCACCTTGCGCACGTTATCGGGCTCGAACTCCTTCATGCCCGAAAAGTCGATCTGCGCGATCGCCGGGCGCTCCTGCACGAACACCACCAGGACGTCGTTTTCCGTCTCGAGCCGCACGTCCTGGAAGAAACCAGTGGCGTAGAGCGCGCGCAGCGCGGCACGCGCCTTTTCGGTATTCATAGTCTCGCCTACCTTGATCGGCAGGTAGCTGAAGACGGTGCCCGGCTCCGTACGCTGCAGCCCTTCGACGCGGATATCCTTGACCACAAAGGGCTGGAACTCCTGGGCTGCCGCGCTGGCACACGCCACGGCCAGGCCAAAGGCGACCACCGCGGCGATCACGCCGGTGTTGCGCAGCATCTAGCCGGTCAGGAGGCGATTCAGGTCGTTGTAGAAGGCAAAAGCCATCATGACAAGCAGCAGCGCAAGGCCGACGCGCTGCCCGAGCTCCATGGCGCGCTCGGATACCGGCTTCCCCTTCACGATTTCAATCGCGTAGTACATGAGATGCCCGCCGTCGAGCAGCGGAATCGGCAGCAGGTTCAGCACCCCCAGGCTGATGCTGATCAAGGCGAGGAACGTTAGGTACGAGACCCAGCCCATGGCGGCCGACTGGCCGGCGAAGTCGGCAATCGTGACCGGGCCGGAAAGATGCTTCCACGACACCTCGCCCAGCAGCATCTTGCCGAGCATCTTCAGGCTGAACACGGCGATGTCGCCGGTCTTCAGCAGCGCCTTCCATAAGCTCTCGCCCACCCCGTGCTGCACGCGAATCAGCATCCTGTCGGCGTGCGACGTCGGCAACTGCGGAGCCGCGCCGATGCGGCCGATGCGCCGCTCGCCCGCTGCGACCGAGGCCGGCACGACCTCGAGCGTCTGCTGCGCGCCATCGCGCTCGATCGTCAGGGCCAGCGGCAACTCGGGCTTGGCTTGCACCGCCGCTACGAGCGCTTCCCAGGAGTCCACGGGTTTCCCGTCCGCGAGGACGACCCGGTCGCCGGGGGCGAGGCCGGCACGCTCCGCCGCGCCGCCGCGCACCACCTGGCCAATCACGGGATCGAGCGGTGGACGGTACAGCCGCAACCCGATGCGCTCGAGCGCGTCGGCCTCCACATCGTCCGCCGGAAACGAGCGCAAATCGAGCAGTACGTCGCGCAGATGGCCTTTTTCGTTGACGAGTTCCATGCGCAACGGGGCCCGCTGCAGCGCAGATTGCAGAACCCGCCAGCGCAGCTCCTGCCACGTGGTGATCGCTTCGCCGTCAAGCGCGCGCACGGTGTCGCCGGAGCGCAGCCCGGCCACGCCCGCGGTCGAGCCGGCGGGCGGCGCACCAAGCACTGGGCGCGCTTCCGGCAGCCCGTACATGAAAAGCCCGGCATAGGCCATGATGGCGAACAGGAAATTGGCGAGCGGCCCGGCGACCACGATGCCAAAGCGGCGCCACACGCTCTGGCGGTTGAACGCGCGGTGCACCTCGGCCGCCTCGACCGGTCCTTCGCGCTCGTCGAGCATCTTGACGTAGCCGCCGAACGGGATGGCGGCAATGACCCATTCGGTGTGATCGCGGCCGCGGCGCCAGCTAAACAGCGGGCGGCCGAAGCCGACCGAGAAGCGCAGCACCTTCACGCCGCACCAGCGCGCAACGATGTAGTGGCCGTATTCGTGCACGACGATCAGCAGGCCGAGCGCGATGATGAAAGCGACAATGGTGTGGAGCAATGTCATCGGGCTGAAGTCAGGCAGCGCGCGCCAGTATTCGCATGCGCGCGAACTCTCTCGCGCGTGCGTCGGCTTCCATTACTTGGGCGAGCTCGTCCGCCTGCCCGGCGGGAAGCGCTGCGAGCGTATCGGCGATGACCCCGGCGATGCCGGTGAACGCAAGCCGGCCGGCAAGGAAGGCTTCCACCGCGATCTCGTTGGCCGCGTTGAGCACCGCGGGCGCCGCGCCGCCGGCGCGCAGGGCGGAATAGGCGAGCGCAAGGCACGGAAAGCGCGCGGCATCCGGCTTCTCAAATGACAGATTTCGTATCGAAACGAGATCGAGGGACTGGGCTCCCGACTCCACGCGCTCGGGATAGGCAAGCGCGTGCGCGATCGGCACACGCATGTCGGGAGTGGAAAGCTGCGCGATCACCGAGCCGTCGGCGTACTCGACCAGCGAATGCACGATGCTCTGCGGATGGATGAGCACCTCGATGCGCTCGGGCGGAAGCTCGAACAGCCAGCGTGCTTCGATGACCTCGAGGCCCTTGTTCATCATGGTTGCAGAGTCCACCGAAATCTTGCGGCCCATGGTCCAGTTCGGATGCGCGCACGCCTGCTCCGGCGTCACGCCCGCCAGGCTCTCCGGCGCGGCGGCGCGGAACGGGCCGCCCGAAGCGGTAAGCACGATCTTTCGGACGAACTCCTTCCTCGAGAAGCACTGAAATACGGCGTTATGCTCGCTGTCCACCGGCACGAGCTGCGCTGCGGATTGGCGGGCCGAGCGCAGGACGAGCGGCCCGGCCATAACCAGCGCCTCTTTGTTCGCGAGCAGCACGCGCTTGCCCGCGCGCACTGCGGCGAGGGTCGATGCAAGCCCCGCGGCGCCCACGATGCCAGCCATGACCGTATCGACTTCGGGAAGCCGCGCCACCCTCTCGAGCGCCTGGGCGCCGAACAGAAGCTCAGTGCCGAATCCGGCAAACGTGCGCCGAAGGCTGCCGTCTTCCCGGACCCCCGACAGCACGGCAAAGCGCGGCCGGTGACGCGCGCACAGCTCGGCGAGCTGCGCGGTCGAGCCGTTAGCGGTGAGCGCGAATACCCGGTAGCGCTCGGGGTGGCGTGCGGCTACGTCGAGCGTGCTTGCGCCGATGGATCCGGTAGCGCCGAAGATGGCGAGATTCACGGCGTGCTCTTCAGGAAGGGCACGACCAGGGCCGCCACGGGAAGGATCGCCGTCGCGCTGTCGATGCGATCGAGCACGCCGCCGTGCCCGGGCAGCAGCGCTCCGCTGTCCTTGACCCCGGCCTGCCGCTTGGCAGCAGACTCGAACAGGTCGCCGACGATGCTTACGGTCACGAGCAGCGCCGCCGCGCCGACAAAAGCCGCCATCCGGGTCGCCTGAGCCCCTGCAAGAATGAACGAAAGAATCATAGCGTAGGCGGCAGCGCCGATGAGCCCGCCGGCTGCGCCTTCCCAGGTCTTGCCTGGACTGATCGCCGGGGCGAGCTTGCGCCTGCCCCACCGCGTGCCGGCGAAATACGCGCCCGTGTCCGCGATCCATGCGACCGCGAGGATGAGTAGCGCTTCGCCGGGCTCGAGCACCACCATCGCGAGCGCGGCCGGCACGAGCACGACAAACCCGGCAGCCGCCAGCGCGGGCCGGTGCTCCGGCCCTACCCGCAGCCACAGCCATGCCGGCGCGGCGAAAAGCCAGAACGCCGTCGCGAGAAGGAACACCGCCTGCGATACGTCGAGCGAGAAAGCGACGAACAGGGCGAGCACCACCGCGCCGGCGTAAAGCGGCGCGTTGAATGCGCACAGGCGCGCCCACTCGAGCGCCCCGGCGCCGGCCACAAGCGCCATGAGCGCGAGGATGCCGCCGCGCGGGAGTAGGAAAAGCGCCGCGACCAGCGCGGCGAGCAGCACGGCGGCGGTGCCGGCCCGCCTCAAGAGGTCACGCAACGTCGGCGCGCTTCGATTGCTGCACCTGCTCGCCCGTGCGCCCGAAGCGCCGCTCGCGCCTGCGGTAGGAAGCGATGGCCTCGTCGAGCGCAGCGGCGTCGAAGTCCGGCCACAGCAGGTCGGTGAAGTACAGCTCGGTGTATGCGAGCTGCCACAGCAGGAAGTTGCTGATGCGCTGCTCTCCTCCAGTGCGGATGAAGAGATCCGGCTCGGGCGCATAGCTCATCGCGAGGTACGGCGTGACGAGCTCTTCGTCCACCTGATCAAGCGAACACGAGCGCTCTCTCAGCAGCCGGGTCATGGCCTGCAAAATGTCCCACCTGCCGCCGTAGTTGGCCGCGATGGTGAGGGTGAGGCGTCGGTTTTGCGCGGTCAGCTTGTCGGCGCGCTCGATCAGCGCCCGGATCTGCGGATCGAAGCGCCGCGTGTCCCCGACGACTTTCACGCGCACGCCGTTCGCGTGGAGCTGCTCGACTTCGTTCTCCAGCGCGCTCTTGAAAAGCTTCATAAGGAGCGCCACCTCCTCGGCCGGGCGACGCCAGTTCTCCGAGCTGAACGCGAACAGCGTCAGGTACTCGATGCCGCGCTCGACGCAGGCGCGCACCGTGGCGCGCACCGCGTCGGCGCCGCGCCGATGGCCAGCGATGCGCGGCAGGCGCCTGCGCTGA
>DATFEI010000065.1:0-8421 GCA_035251315.1 Burkholderiales bacterium
GGCAGGTGGTCCATCAGCGAGCCCTTCTCCGGGAAGAAGCAGAACATGTGGCTGTGGCCGCGCCGATCCTTGATCGCCTGCACGACCTCCAGGCACTCGCGCTCGCTCTCCCCCATGCCGACGATCAGGTGCATGCCCACCTTCTCCGGCCCGAACACGTCGCGCGCATGGCCGAAGATCTCCCAGTATTTCTCCCAGCGATGCGGGCTGTCGACGCCCTTGCCGCGGGTGCGCTCGAAGATCGCCGGCGTGCAGGCGTCGAGCGCCACGGTGAAGATCTCGGCGCCGAGCTCCTTGAGCGCCACGACGTCGTCGCGCGTCATCGTCGTGGGATTGGAGAGGATCGATACCGGGAGCGTCTCCGGATCGATGCGCGCGGTCCACTTCTTCAGCACCGTGACCGCGTCTTCGTCGGAGCGCGGGTGCGTGATCATCGAGATGCACATGCGGTGGAACGGCGTGCTGGCCCCATCGCGCGCCACGATGTCGATCGTCATGTCGAGCGGCACCGCCGGCCAGTCGACGCGGATGAAATTGCGGTCGGCGTAGTCGCGTTCGGCTTCGCGGTGACGGGCAAGCCCGCAGTACGCGCAGTTGGCGCGGCAACCTTCGGGATACGTGAGCAGCAGGTTGAGGCAGCGCGTGCATTCACAGCGGTGCATCTTGCCGCTCATGATGCCGAGGGTCAGCGCCGCAGCCGTGGACATCTGCACATAGTCGGGCGAGCGCATGTTCGGCGTCAGGATGTTGTAGTTCGGCCGGTACACGCCCTGCGGCGCGACGTCGTTCGCCTTCACCCGCGCGCCGTTCTTGAGCTCGATGGGAATTACGCCCGGCGCTCGCGGTTCGAAGCAGTTCATCGCCAATACTCCGGATAGGCGATCCAGCCGCGGCGCAATGCGGCTTTCTCGAGTTTCGATCGAAGGAGCTCGCGCCGGCGCGCAAGCGCGCGATCAAGCGCGGCGCCGTAAACATCTCGCAGCTCCTGTTCGTATTCCTCGAACCTGCCACTCGCGGCCGCCTGCCCGGCGAGGCGCCCGGAGTGCACGGCGGCGGCGATGCCGGCGCCAGTCACCGGGTTGGCAAGACCGGCCGCGTCTCCCGCGAGGAGAACCACAGTGTCCTCCAGGACACTCCAGGGCTTGCGCATTCCGCCCACCGGAATCGCTCCACCGGTGAGGTTCAGGATTTCCGCGCAGATTCTTCCGAGCTGGGACGCATGCAGGCGGGCCATGATCGACTTCAGCCGCGCCTTGTACTGGGGGCTCACACCGGCGCCGAGATGGGCAACATCGCCCTTTGGAAACAGCCACCCATAGCCGCCTGGGATTTCGGCCGACAGAAAAATGTCGCTCGCCGCGTACGGCTCGCGCAGCGCCGCGGTGATCTGACGCGTCTCGACGAGTTCCTCATTTACCGAGCCGATAGCCCTGCCGGCGCGCGAGCGCGGGCCATCGGCGCCAACGACCACTCGCGCGCTCAGCGCCGAGCCGTCGGCCAGCTCGACGACACCGTTACCGGTTACTTTCCTGACAAAGCTGGAGAGACGCACGTCGGCCCCGGCACGGACAGCCTCCTCCACCAGCGAAGCATCGAATGCCGCGCGGTCGAGCATGTGCCCCGGGAAGCCGCGCTTCACGTCCGGCGCATCGTCCTCGACGAACGTGGCCATGGAGTCGATGCGTTGCCGGATCACGTCTGGTCGCACTTCGACCACTTGCGGCACGAGTTCGGCGCATTGGACCGGCAGCCCCGGCGCGCGCTTGCGATCGAGCGCGATGACCTTGCAGCCACGTCGTGCCGCCTCGGCGGCGGCGGCTGCCCCGGCGGGGCCGAGCCCGAGAACGACGACGTCGGCCGAGCGCATCATACCGCGACCGTGCGCGGATGCAGCTTGATCGTGCGCCCGGTTTTGACCGAGCAGCACGCGTGCTCCTGCGCGGCGGGCCTGCCGATCGCGTGCGCGACCGCGAGCGCGCCCTCGGCCGGGAAGGCGATGCCGTCGAGGCCTGCCATCACGGCGTAGGCGTCGGTCACGCGCCGGTGCATGCCCGGCGGACGCGCACAGCCGAGCAGCACCTGGCGCTCCCGAAGGCGCGCTCGCGCCTCGAGGAAAATGTCGCCGATGTCGGAAGTCGTGGGAGTCACAAATGTCCCCGGCCTGGCGTAGAACGGCATGATCACCACGAGGACCAGCGAATGGATGCAGTGGCGGCTCACGATGTCGAGCGCCGCGAGCTCGCCGACAATGCGGCCGTAGTGAAGCCCGATCACGATATGCGGCACCACTTCCATAGTCGTCGAGCACAACGCGGCCAGCGTGGCCTCAAAGTCGTCCACCGGTCGGTCGAGGTGGTAGACCTCGCGGATCGTATCGGCCGAGCCGATCACGTCCATCATCACCGTGTCGACGCCAGCCGAGGCCATGGCGCGCGCACGCGGTGCGTCCAGCAGCGCTGAATGCACCGCGACCCTGAGGTGCGGGAACTCGCGCTTTAGCCGCTCGAGCACCGGCAGGTAACGTTCGTAGCGGATTTCGTTGCGCCGCGTCGAGCCGCCCGAAAGCAGAAATCCCTGCAGGTCCTGCGTGACAACGAGCGCGCGCACCTTGCTTTCAAGCATCTCGGGGCTAGTGGCCGGGATCATCGGCTCGAGAATCTTCGCCTGGCAGTGTTCGCACATCAGCGCACATCCGGCTGCGGTGATCGAGAACGCTGGGAAGCTGTTTTTGCCGCAGCCTTCCATGTCGCAGCTGGAATAGGCGCGGAACGTCGGTGTGGAGAAGCGGATCTCGCGGCCGCGCACGAGCGCCGCCGAGCGCTCGAAGCGAGCGAGGAGCGCGCGGTCTAGCGCGGCGTCTTCGAGCGCCTCGATCGAGCCGAGCGCTTCGAGCCAGGCCATGAAGCGCCCTACTTGCGCTTCATGTAGAAGGTGAACTCCTTCTGCGTCGCGGCATGCGAGAGCAGCTCGTTGCCGGTCTGCTTCGAGAACGCCTGGAAGTCCTTGACCGAGCCCGGATCGGTGGCCACGATTTTGAGCACCTGACCCGAGTGCATCTCGTTCAACGCTTTCTTGGCGCGCAAGATCGGCAACGGGCAGTTCAGCCCGCGGGCGTCGAGTTCTCTGTCGAAGTTCATGATCGCGCCGCAAGTATTACACGGAGGGTATCGGCTCGCCATCAGGAGATCGGCATCCTTCCATAGAGAGAGCTGATGCCATGAAGCGGCTTGCATACGCAATCATCCTTGCTACTACGCATGCCGAGCGCTTCCTGACCGCGGTCATCGGCCGCGCCGCGTGCGCGGACCGGACTTCCGGGAGGCCATCCGCCGGCACATTGCGCGCTGACCCGGCTGCCCCCATATTGGGGGAATGAAATACAAGGACTACTACAAGATCCTCGGCGTCGAGCGGGGCGCCTCCGACGAGGACATCAAGAAGGCCTACCGCAAGCTCGCGCGCCGCTACCACCCCGATGTGTCGAAGGAGGCCAACGCCAAGGAGCGCTTCCAGGAGGTCTCGGAAGCCTACGAGACCCTGCGCGACAAGGAGAAGCGCGCGGCCTACGACAGCCTGGGAAGCTTTCGTCCTGGCCAGGATTTTCGCCCGCCGCCCGACTGGTTCGAACGCTTCGGCTCGGGCCGCAACGAGGACCTGCATGGTGTAGACCTGGGCGAGCTCTTCGAATCGATGGGGTTGTTCGGCCGCGCGGGGCGGCGCCGCTCGCGCGGCGTTTTTCCGGGCGAGGACTACGAGGTGCCGGTGCGGCTTACGCTCGAAGAGGCCTTCCGGGGCGCCGAGCGCACGGTGCAGCTCGACAACCGTAGCTTCACCGCGCGCATTCCGCGCGGCGCGACCGATGGCCAGCGGCTGCGGCTCCGAGGCAAGGGCGGCCCCGGGATGAACGGCGGACCGCCGGGGGATCTCTACCTCCAGATCGCGCTCGAGCCGCACCCGCTGTATCGCGCTAGCGGGCACGACCTCGAGATCGAAGTGCCGCTCGCGCCCTGGGAGGCCGCGCTTGGCGCGCCGGTGGAGGTGCCGACGCTCGAGGGGCGCGTCACGATGAAGGTGCCGGCGGGCTCGCGCGCCGGCCAGAAGATGCGCCTCAGCAGCAAAGGCCTCCCCAAGCCCGGCGGCGGCGCCGGCGACCTCTACGCCGTTCTCACCATCGCAGTGCCAGCGACGCTCACGGAGCGAGAGAAGGCGCTGTACGAGGAGCTGCGCCAGGCTTCGCGTTTCAATCCGCGCCTGCGCTTCGGCTAGGCACGCTCTTTGCGAGTCGGGGTCGCATGGCCCTTACGGAAAAACAGATTCAGGAGCTGCAGGGCGCGATCGAGCGGCGGCGTACCTCGCTGATAGCCGAGCTGCGTGACGACGCCGAACGGGTACGCCGCGACCGCTTCGAGGACCTCGCCGGTGCGGCGCCCGACCCCGGCGACGAGTCGGTAGCGACGCTCATCGCCGACCTCGGCCACGCCGACATGGAGCGCGACCTCTCGGAGCTGCGCGCGCTCGAGGCGGCTCGCGCGCGCTTCGCCGACGGCAGCTACGGGGTCTGCGCCGAATGCGGCGGCGACATCGGCGTCGAGCGGCTGCGCGCAAACCCGGCCGCGGTGCGCTGCGTCGACTGCCAGCGCGTCCACGAGAAGACGTATGCCGGGCCGAGCACTTCGAGCCTCTGAGGAAAAGGGGTCAGGACCCTTTTTCCCGGAAAAGGGTCCCGACCCCTTTTCCTCCACGCTCAAACTCTTAAGACGCATTTATCGTAAAGACGAGGAAACACTCCCGCCGGGTCGTATTTCGCCTTGAGCGCGTCGTAGGCGGCGCCGCCGTAGCGGGCGTGGAAATCGGCCTCGGAGAAAAAACTGTCGGAGTACAGCGACTTGATGCCACCGAGCTCGCTCACCTTGTCCTCGATCATGCGGTTGAAGTGCCCCGGCGCGTGCGCCTCGCGCGTGCGCTTCACGTCCCAGAAGCCGAAGTTGACGTACCAGGTGTTCTTCACGGGGTAGAGCACGAATCGGCCGGAGTGGGATTGAGGCCCGATCGGGCAGATCCACTGCGGCCACAAGCCGATCTCCTGCGAGTAGAAATCGAGGAACTCGGCTGCGCGCGAGATCGGAATGTCGACGTCCTGGATCACCGATTCCGAATGCAGCCCGAGGATGCGCTCGAGCTTCTTCGCCGCGCCGACGCGGCTGTTCCAGCGCATGATCTTCGTGTAGGTGCGCGAGCCCAGTCGGTTCTTGCCGTAGACGAATCGCCTCATGAAAGCGTTCTGCGCGAAAACGTTCTTCGAGCACCAGAACCAGTCGGTGTCCCAGCGCCAGATGTAATCGTGCACGGTGAGGTAGTCCTCGCGCTTCTCGGCGATCGAGCGGTAGTAGATGTTCTTGTAGGTGTAGTCGCTGGTAAACGGCGCCGAATCGACAAAACGGCCGAGCGTGATGAAAAGCCGCTCGGGCGAAAAGATGGTGCCATCGACGAAATCGGCCTTTCCCGCGCGCAGATGCTCTTCCAGCTGCGAGAAATAATCTCGCCCATTGTTGAACGGTAAGTGCAACAGGTGCACATACGGTTTCACCGGCACGGTCCTCGCCTTCACGCGCAGCGCATAGCCCAGCGTGCCGTACGAGTTGGGAAAGCCGAAGAAGAGGTCGGCGTGCGCGTTGTCCGGCGTGCAGCTCACGACGCGGCCGTCGCCGAGCAGCACGTCGAGCTCGAGCATGGTGTCGTGCACGAGGCCTTGGCGGTGCGACGAGGCCTCGATGCCGACCCCCGCAACCGCGCCGCCGAGCGTGATGGTCTTCAGCTGCGGCACCACGGCGGGCATCACGGCGCGCGCGAGGCATTCGCGGGTCAAGGCGTCGTAGGAAATCATGCCTTCGGCTTCGACCCAACCGTCGGAGATTCGCAGGACCTGAGTAAAGCCCCGGACATCCAGCCGGCGCCGCGCGCGGGTCTCGCGGTCGCGGAAAAGGTTGGATGTCTCCTTCGCCAGGGCGACCGGCCCGGCGCCCTGCCTCAGGGACTCTCGGAGAGATTCGCGCTTGGCGGCATGCGCCGCAGCCGCATCAGCCATGCCCGACGCGGCGCGGGGCGGCTTCGGCCTTCACCTGCTCGTACAGGAACTCGCGCGTCATCGGGTAGCTCGAGCTGGTGACGTTTCCTTTGGAGAACATCACCTGGAACAGGTGCGTGCGGCCGTTCGGCGCGCGGAACATCTCGGCGCAGCCGTAGAGGTACACGCGCCAGATGCGCCGGAAGCGCTCGTCGAAGCGTTTCGGGTCGAGCGCGCGGATCTTGTCCCAGCTGCGGTCGAAGCGCTCGGCCCACACGTCGAGCGTGAGAGCGTAGTGGCGGCGCAGGTTCTCGACGTCGAGCACTTCCAGGCCGGCTTTCTCCATCTCGACGATCACATCGGCGAGGCTCGGAATCCAGCCCCCGGGGAACACGTACTTGCGGATGAAGAAGTCGGTGTCGAAGCGCCCGACATGACCGATGAAGTGGATGAGGCCGATGCCGCCCTTCTTGAGGTAGCCCGCGTGCGCGCGGATGAGCTCTGCAAGCTGATCTCGCCCAGCGTGCTCCAGGCAGCCGATCGAGGCCACCTTGTCGAACTGTCGCTGCCCGGCGTCGCGGAAGTCCTCGTGCATCTGCATGGAGAGCGCGTTGCCGAGGCGCTTGCGCTCGATCTCGCGGCGCGCGTGCTCGGCCTGCGAGCCGGTGGTGTTGACCGCGGTCACCTTCACGCCGTAGCGCTCGTGAGCGTGGAACATGAAGCCGCCGAAGCCGCTGCCGACGTCGATCACCTCCTCGCCGGGCTTGAGGAGCAGCTTGCGCGCCACGTGGTCGCACTTGTTGCGCTGCGCCTCCTCGAGCGTGCGCGTGCCGTCGGTCCAGTACGCGCAGGTGTAGAGCATGAGCGGGTCGTCGAGCCAGAACTTGTAGAACTCCGGCGGCAGCGCGTAGTGCGCCTCGGCGTTGGCGCGCGCCCGCGAGCGCACGGCGTTCGAATGCGTAAGCTCGTGCCAGCGGTTGCGCAGCCAGACCAGCGGCCCGTCACCGCTGTCGAGACCGCCTTCCATCCCGGCGGCGAGCGCCTTCGACAGGCTGCCTTCGATGTCGAGCTCGCCGTCGAAGTAGGCTTCCAGCAGCCCGACGTGACCGAACGCCGCGATGCGCCAGTAGGCGCGCTGGTTGCGGAACACCAGCGTGAACGCCGGCGCCACGTCCCGCGACCGGCTCTCGGTTCCGTCGGCATAGCGGATCGCGAACGGGATCTCGGTGCGGCTGCCGACCGCGGCGATCGTTTTCTCGACCCAGGACTTCACGGGGGGGAATTTTACAATCGGGTGGAATCCGGGGCACGACTTCTGCTAGCCTCGGCGGGCACCAACGCAAGGAGCCTCGCCATGGCAGCCAGGAAAGAGCGCGCTGCGCCGGCCAAGAGAACGCCGAAGGCAGCCAGCCATCCGCAACCGTCCCCCGAAGAAGTGCGCAAGCTCATCTCGGAGGCCGCCTATTACCGCGCCAAGCAGCGCGGATTCACCCCCGGCCACGAGCTTGAGGACTGGGTCCAGGCCGAGGCCGAGGTCCTACGGCGGCTGAACGGTCCAAGGAGCGCCGCCTAGCCGGAACAAGCTTAGCCGCGTCGGTTCGCACGCGTCCAAACGGCGCATGGCGCCGGGTTAAGAAATTGCTGTGTTTCTGCGCAGATCGCAGGAGCGCGGCAAATGAAGATCTGTGTCTTGAGCCGCACGGGTCGCGGCGGGCAGTACGACCCACATGTGTTTCACCTCGGAAGCCGCCGCCATGCGGTGGTGGCGGTGCTCGAGCAGTGGAGCCAGGCGCAGTACCGCTTTTTCAAGGTCCGGGTGCAAGACGGCCGGCGCTTTGTTCTGCGCCATGACCCCACCACCGGGGCGTGGGAGCTGGCCGCGGCCTACGGCGGCGGACCGGGCGTGTGGCCCGGGCGCGCCGCCGTGGTGCGGATCTAGCGCGTACCGCCCGTGGCGGGCGCTTCCGTGCCCGCGACCTCACGCGACCCGAGGAACTCGATCTCGACCCGGCGGTCAGGCTGCAGGCACTCTATGAGCTTCTTGCCCGCCATCTTCTTGCACTGATCGCCCGTCACCGGCGCAGCCTCGCCCTTGCCCTGGGCGGTGATCACGTTCGTCTGGGCGCCACGCCCGGCCAGATAGTCCTTCACGGACTGCGCGCGCGCTTCCGACAGCTTCTCGTTATAGGTCTCCGAGCCGATCCGGTCCGCGTGGCCGACAACAACGATCTCGTCCACTTTGGCGCCCTTGACCTGGCTGGCGAGCTCGTCGAGCTTCTGCTTGCCTGAGTCTTTCAACTCGGCTTTGTTGAAGTCGAAGAGAACGTCGGTCGACAGCGTCAGTTTCTGGATCACCA
>DATFEI010000172.1:0-2418 GCA_035251315.1 Burkholderiales bacterium
CCGAAACGGCGCTCATCGCGGAGGATTTTATTCTGTAAGCTTTGGCAGATGAGCGAACGGCGCAGCCTCGTCCCCTTCATCAACCTCGGGCATTTCCTCGACCATCTTGTGATGCTGGTCTTTCCCGCGGTCGTGGTCGCGCTCGGCCGCGAGTGGGGCCGACCGTACTCGGAGCTGCTGCCGCTGGCCCTCGGGGGCTTCATCGCGTTCGGTGCGTTCGCGCTGCCGGCGGGCTGGCTTGCCGACCACTGGAGCCGCTACAAGATGATGGCGGTGTTCTTTTTCGGCATCGGCGGCGCGATGCTCGTTACGGGTCTCGCACAGTCGCCCTGGCAGATCGGGCTCGGCCTGACGCTGATCGGGGTATTCGCCGCGATCTACCACCCGGTCGGGATCGCGATGTTGGTGGCGTCGCCGGAGAAGATGGGCCGTGCGCTCGGCTGGAACGGACTCTGGGGCAATCTCGGGCTCGCCGCCGCAGCGCTCGTCGCGGGCGCGTTCATGGACTTGTGGGGCTGGCGCGCGGCTTTCTTCATTCCGGGCGCCGTTTGCCTGGTGGCAGGCATCGCTTTTCTCGCGCTGGTGCCCGACCCGGGGCCCGTGCAGAAGAAGTCGAAGACGATCGGCTTGCACATCGACCGCGCCACCATGGCGCGCGTGTTCGCCATCCTGCTGATCGCCACGGCCTGCGGCGGAGTGATCTTCAATTCCACGACGGTCGCGATGCCGAAGGTGTTCGACGAGCGCCTCGCGAGCCTCGCACAAACCAGCTTCGGCATTGGCGCCTTGGTCGCGTTCGTGTATTCGCTCGCCGCGCTCGCGCAGCTCGCAATGGGCTCGCTGATCGACCGCTTCGAGCTGCGCAAGCTCATGATCGGCATCGCGCTCATCCAGATCCCGCTGCTCGCCGTGGCGGCCAACCTGGAGGGCTGGGCGATGCTCGCAGCCGCGCTTGCGATGATGCTCGCGGTGTTCGGCCAGATCCCGCTGAACGACGTGATCGTCGGCAAGTATGTAGCCGACGAGTATCGCGCGCGCGTGCTGTCGGTTCGCTATGTCGTCTCGCTTGGCGTCGCCGCGGTGGCGGTGCCGCTGATCGCGGTGCTCCATCGTACCGAGGGCGGCTTCAGGAACGTTTTCCTCGTACTCGCGGCGCTCGCCGCCGGGATGCTGGTCGCGTCGCTTTTCTTCCCGTCAAGAAGGACGATTACGCAAGCGCAGTCGGCTGCGGCGCCGTCCTGACGATCCGCTCTTTCCCGGTGAACGCGAGGTAGTGCCGGCCGCTTGCGCGGCCGAGCATGGTGATGCCGACTTTGCTTGCGATCTCGTGCCCCATGTGCGTGAGCCCCGAGCGCGAGACGAGGAACGGGATGCGCATCTGCGCGCACTTGATCACCATCTCGGAGGTGAGCCGCCCGGTGGTGTAGAAGAGCTTGTCCGAGCCGTCGATATCGTCGAGCCACATCCTGCCCGCGATCGCGTCCACCGCGTTGTGCCGCCCGACATCCTCGATGAACATGAGAATCTCGCCCGCAGTGGTGGCAAGGGCGCAGCCGTGCACCGCGCCCGCCTGCTTGTAGATCGTCTCGTGCCGGCGCACCTTCTCCAGCAGAACGAAGAGATCGGAGTCGGCGAGGCGCACGTCGTTGCGCAGTTTCACTTTGCCGACGTCCTCCATCAGATCGCCGTACATCGTTCCCTGCCCGCAGCCGGTGGTGACGGTTTTCTTCCTCGAGATCTTGACGCGCTTTTTCGAGCGTGTGGTGACCGCGGCAGACTCGGTTTCCCAGTCGACCTGCACGGCCGCGATCTCGTCGACCGAGTTCACGAGGCGCTGGTTGCGCAGGTAGCCGATCACCAGCGCTTCCGGTGCGTGCCCGAGGGTCATGAGCGTAACGACCTCGCGCTTGTCGAGATAGAGCGTGAGAGGGTGCTCGCCGGCGATCGCGGTCGGCACCATCTCACCGCGCTCGTTGTACGCCTCGACCTCGAACGTGGCCGGCCGCGCGGCATCGGTGAGGAGCGGCCTCTTGCTAGCCACCGATGTACGACATCTCGACCTTCCTCAGGGAGGAGGTCTGCGAGGTCCTGATCTCCGAGTACCGGTCGGAGCGCTTTTGCCAGACTGCAGCGATCTCGTTGCGCAGCGCCTCGTCCGAAGCCCCGGCGCGAATGAGCCGTTTGAGGTCGTGCCCGTGCTGCGCGAAGAGGCAGGTGTAGAGCCCGCCTTCGGTCGAGAGCCGCATGCGGGTGCAAGTGGAGCAGAATGCCCGCGTCACCGAGGAGATGACGCCGATCTCGCCTGCGCCGTCCACGTAGCGCCAGCGCTCGGCGACCTCGCCGAGGTAATTGCGGTCGATCGGCTCGAGCGGCCAGCGCCCGGAGATGCGCTCCACGACCTCGGCCGAAGGCACGACC
>DATFEI010000053.1:0-13735 GCA_035251315.1 Burkholderiales bacterium
CCGCGATCGAGCTCGACCTCGGCTCCGCTGATTTCCAGCTCCGCTTTCTTCCCGAGCTCGCGCGCGGTCTGGCGCACGAGGCGGTACAGGCGCTCGCTCAGGGTCGCGAACGGCACTGCGCGCACGTGCATCAGGTCCTGCTGCACCTCGCGGCTGATGCGCGCTTGTTCCGCCAAGGCGGCGTCGGTGTCCCCGATGTACTTGTGCAGGCCCTGCTGGATCGAGAGCACGTCGTTCAAGCTCTCGGCCATCAGCCGCGTGAGCTCCTGCAGCCGCGTGTAGCGGTCGAACTCCAGCGGGTCGAACTCACTCTTCTTCTCGTCCAGCACGGAAAGGCGCGACTGCATCTGGCTGTCGGCCTGAAGCTCGACTTCGCGCAGCTGGTTGCGCAGCCGCGCGGCGCTCTCGGCGAGGTCGGCGAGCGATTGCCTCATGGCGCGCACCTCGGCTTCCACGCGAGTGCGGGCGATGGCGATCTCGCCGGCCTCGTTGATCAGGTGGTCCAGCGTGTCGGCGTTGACCCGCAGCATCGCCGCGGGGCTGGGGAGCGGCGCATCGGCCTTCACCTCGGCCGCCACCGGCGCCGCCACCAGCGGCGCGCGCATGCGCTCTACGTCGGCGCTCAGGCGGTCCATTCGCTCTTCCAGTTCCTGGAAGAGCTCGGGAGCGAGCGCGCCCGACTCAAGCGCCGATTCGATACGGCTTTCCATCATGTGGCAGAGCTCGCCCAGGCGGATCGCGCCCGCCATGCGGGCGCTGCCTTTCAGCGTGTGAAGCGAGCGTCGCAGCGACTGCGAAATCTGCGCGTCCGAGGGGTTCGCCTTCCATTCGCGCAGGTCCGAACCGATCTCGGGCACGAGCTGCTGCGCTTCCTCGATGAAGACGGGCAGCAGCTGCCCGTCGATGTCGTCGCGCATGCTGCGCTTGTCGCGCCCGCCGCGCGGTTGCGGAACAGGCGCAGGCCGATGCGCCAGCCTTGCCGCCTGCAGGCGTGTGAGGAGCACCCGCAGGGCATCGCGCGGCGCGCCCTCAATCGCCGGCGCGTCTGACTTGCTGACGGCGTCGACCATCTCGCCCAGCCCGGCGACCGCGGTTTGGACCGTGTCGGCGTCGGCGGCGTCCACGGTTTCTTTCGCTAACTGCGTCCATTGCTCGAGCGCGCCTGCCAACTCGGCGAGCGGGATGAACCCCGCGGTTCGCGACGTGCTCGCGAGCGTGTGCGCCGCGCGCATGAAATCCTGCGAAGCCTCGGCCGGCATGGCTTGGCGCCACTTCACGCATTCCGCTTTCAGCACCTTCACATGCTCGGCGGCTTCGTTGGTGTAGATGTTGTAGAGCCCGCGCGGGATGCTCACGGCTCCGATCGTCACCGTGCTCGCGGCGGATAGGTCCGATTGATCCGCTTTCGCCCGCGCCGCCAGCTCGACAATCGTGCTGTCGTCGACCAGGCCGTCGAGCCCCGGCCCGCGCAGCCTTTCGATCCACCCGGCGAACGAGGCCGAGGCCGCCTCGACAAGCTCCAGAAGCGGCGCGTTGACCGGGCGCTTTTGCTCGAGCCAGATGTTCAGGACCTCCTCGACGCGCCAGGCCGCTTCGCCGAGGTCCATCAGGCCGACCATCCGGCCGCTGCCCTTGAGCGTATGGAAGGCGCGCCGCACGGTGGTGAGCGCCTCCTGGTCGTGGGGCTTTTCCCGGCATTCAGGCACGGCGCGCGCGATGGTATGCAGGACCTCGTCGGCTTCGTCGAGAAACACGTGGAGGAGCTCGGCATCGACCCCGGTGCGCGCGGGCGGCGGGGGTGGAGCAGCCGTAGCGCCGGTCGAAGGGAATTCGATCCTCAAGGTGCTGTCCGGCGTCCGCGGGAGGTTGCGCTTCTCGTAGCGCCTGAAAAACAGCGCGATCGCTTCCTCGCCCGGCTCGCGGCCGTGACGGCACGGCTCGAGGAAGAACCCGACGCTGCTCAGCGCTTCCGCGATCCAGTCGACGTCTTCGGCCGCTGCGTCGGCGCTCGCCTGCGCCTTGACCAGGCCCTCGCATATGGATACGGCTTGCGCCGCGCCCGGAAAGCCGAGCACCGACAGCGCTCCATGCATCTGCCGCAGATAGGGCTGCAGGCCGGGAAGCGTCGGACGCTTCCCGGGGTCGCGGGCAAACGCGTCAATGACCTGCTCGACATGCTGGAGGTTCGCCAGGATTTCCTTGGCGACCTGTGCGCGCAGCTGCAGCGCGCCGATCCTTTCGGTGAGGTCCGTGCGCAGGCCGGCCGGCGGCTCCCCGTTCGACTTGCCGTTGGCGGCGTCGAGCAGCCAGCCCCCCATGATGACGATCTGGAGCTCGAGGTCGTCCGACGGGTTGCTGAAATGGTCGATGACGTGCTCGACGAGCAGGAAAGCCGAGGCCATCTCGATGACCATCGCCTGCCTGTCGCGGGGATAAGGGTCGGGCAGCTTCGCCGCAGCCAGCGCGATTGCATCGATCAGCTTGATCAGGTGCTCGTTGCCGAGATCCCGGGTCCTCAGCTTGAAGTCGGCGACGCGCTCGCGGAACACGCGCGCCTGGTCGCGCTCGCCGACGACGTACTGCTCCCACGAGCGCTTGAGGGCCTCGAGTCGAGAATGCATGTCGAAGAGCGATGCCTCCAGGCGCTCGGCATCGAGCTCGAGCACCGGGACGCTCTTTTCCGGGCGCGGGAACAGGGTCTCGAGCTGGTAAAGCTGCTTGACCTCCTTGATGCGCGGGGTCGCCGCCTCGCGTCGGGCGAGCGCATACAGCACTTCGCGCAGCAGCGCATCGCCGTTCTTCGCCGCTCCGGCCCCCAAATCGCGGATGTGGAAATCGATGCGGTTGCACACGATCTTGGCGGAAGCGAGCCACTCCGGATCGTCTGCGGCATCGCTCTCGAGCGAATCGACGAGCGCGCCTGCCGCCCACCACAGCGCGCGCGGCTCAGGCAGATCGGTTGCGACCTGGTGCAGAGCCTCGACCGTCTGGCGCATGTCCCTTAGTCCGACCGGCGAGCCGCGAAGCCAAGCGAGCAGTCCGCGCTGGAAACGGGCACGCTCGGCCTGCAGGCACGCTGTGCGCTCTTCCTGCGACACCGTCCGCGGGCTCGCGTGCGCGGGCGCCGAGAGGTTGAGGTCGGGGAAGAAGAGATCCTTCGCGGAGACCGCTGTTTTGCCGAGCAGCCCGGAGATGTCGCGATAGACCGGAAACAGGCGCAGCGGCACGTCGGCATGCCCGCGGGCGAGCTCGCCGATGAAATTCTTGAGCGCTACCACCGCGCGGTCGATCACTCCGATCGCCGCCGGTGTCGGCCGCGCTCCGCCCATGCCGTGGAAAGTGTTCTCGATCGCCTCGCATACGCGCGTCGCTCCCGCGAGGCCGACCATGCGCAGCGCCCCGCTCACCTGATGCAGATGCTCGGGACACGGCTTGAGCACCGCCTCGTTCTCGGGCGCGGCGGAGAATTTCGCGATCGATTCCTGAACGAGCGTCAGCGCCCGCTCAACCTCCGCGTTGATCCAAGACAGGACGGTGGTATCTGCCATCATGCCGCGAGCTTGAATCCGGCCACCGAGCTCTTCAGGCCGTCAGCGAGCGCTGTGAGCCTGGCGGCGGAAGTCGCCGTCTGCTTGGTACCGTCGGTAGTGAGCTGGGTAATGCCCAGGATCACCTTCATGTTGGCTGCCACCCTGCTGGCCGATGTCGCCTGCTGCTGCGTCGCTTGCGAGATCGAATCGATCAACTGCGCAAGCTGCGTCGACACCGCGCCGATCTCGCGCAGCGCCTGCTCGGCCTGGTCGGCGGTCTTCGTCCCCTGCACCACGCCCTGGGTGCTGCGCTCCATCGCTTCGACTGCCTCCAGGGTGTCGCGCTGAATGCTCTTGACGATTGCGCTGATGTGCTTGGTCGCCTCGGCTGAACGCTCGGCAAGACGCTGCACCTCCTCCGCCACCACGCTGAAGCCGCGCCCCGCCTCGCCCGCCGAAGCCGCCTGGATCGCGGCGTTCAAGGCCAGCACGTTCGTCTGCTCGGTGATGTCCGAGATCAGCTGGACGATCTCGCCGATCTCCTGCGAGCTCTCGCCGAGCCGCTTGATCCGCTTCGAAGTCTCCTGGATCTGCACCCGGATGTCGTTCATGCCGCGAATCGCGTTTTGCACCGCTTGCGCGCCTTTCTGCGCGGCGTGCAGCGAGCTCGCGGCGACCTTCGAGGAGTCGTTGGCCTTCCTCGATACCTCGACCATCGATTGCGCCATCTGCCCGATCGACTGGCCGGCGCCCTGGATCTCGGAGGCCTGCTTGCTCGCCGCCTGCAGCAGCTTGCCGGTCACGCTCTCCGCTTCCTGCGTGGCGCTCGTCACCTGCTGCGACGCGCTGTTGATGCCGGCGACCAGGCGCCGCAGCTCGTCGATCGTGTAATTGATGGAGTCGGCGATGGCACCAGTCATGTGCTCGGTCACCTGGGCGCGCACCGTGAGGTCGCCGTTGGCAAGGTTGCTGATCTCGTCGAGCAGGCGCTGAATGGCCGCCTGGTTCGAGCGGTTCTGGCGCTCGTTTTCGTCGGCCCGGCGGCGGGTGTCGTCCAGGTACGTCTTGCCGATGAGCAGCAGAACGACGAACGCCAGGAACGATACGACACCCATGGTGATGAAGTTGATGCGTCGTGCGCCGAGCTCGGCTTCGTAGGCGGCGTTCAGGGTTTCCGCAGCGCCGAGCAGCGCCTCGCTGTCCTTGAACAGCTCGAAGCTCGCGCGCTTGGCGTTCACCAGCCGCTGATGGTTGCCCAGGATGGTGCTCACCGCCGTCTGGTATTCCTTGAACGCCGCTTCCATCTCTCCGAGCTTGCCGCGCAGCTCGGGGTCGGCGACGCGCTGGATGCGCAAGGCCTCGCTGCCCTGAAGCAGGCCGCGCAGGATGTCGCGGAAGCTGTTGGTGTCCTTGCCGAGAAGAAACGACACCTCGGGGTCGATCACCGCCTCGGCAAGCATGGTGTTCGCGTTCTTCGCCATGCGCTGAGTGAGCATCATGAGCTGCGCGGCGTGCGCGTTCTGGCGCGCCGAGCCGCCGGTCTGCACGCTGAGCGCGGCGATCTCGTCGGCGAGTTCTTGCAGCGCAGGGTTACGCTCGTTGATGGCGCGCACCGCCCGGCCGAGGTTGACGAGGTTCGCCTGCTCGGCGATGACCAGCGCCGCGTTGCGCTCGTTCTTCTTCCATTGCACGTCCAGCGCCTCGAGCACTGGGCGCGTTTCGGCCGAAGTCGCGGGGAGCGTTTCACTCGCCACCGACCCGCCGTTCAGGAGCAGGCTCATCTGCGCCGCGAAGGCCTCGCGGCTCTCGCGCAGCTGCTTGAACGCCTCCAGGTTGCCCTGCGAGGCCTGCTGCGCCGCTTTTGCGAGGCGCTGCGAAAGCATGCGGATCTTGCCGACCGTGGCGATGTAGATCGTGCCGAACGTCGCCTGGCGGGCGTCGTACCACGCCACGCCGAGGTCGACGGCGAGCAGCGCCAGGAGTAGGCCGATGAGCACGGGCAGGCGCCGGCCGCCGGCGGGGAGTTTGCCAAGGATGTTGAGTTTCATGGGAGCCTCGTCCTAGCGCAGGAATTTGCCGTCACGGGAGATGATCGTCAGGTCGACGAACTTGGAGCCGGCGCGGTTCGTCGGCGAATAACTGATGTAGAAACCGCCGAGGTCGGCGTCGTTCATTTTCTCGAGCGCCTCGACCAGGCCGTCGCGCGTCGGAGACTTGCCCGCGCGCCGCAGGCCCTCGACCATGACCTTCGCGCAGAGGAAGCCCTCCAAAGCGCTGAAGTTGTAGTCGGTGTAGCCGGCCTTCTTGGCAAGCTGCTGGTATTCCTTGACCACCGGCACCGCCGTGCCCCACGGGAACGGCACGACCTGCGAGATTGCTACGCCGACGCCGTCCTTGCCGAGCGCGTCGGCGAGCGCCTTGCTGCCGACGAACGATACGTTGTAGAAGGTGGCCCCGCTGCCCAGCTTCTGCATCTCGCGCACGAAGGCTGCGATGGACGTGTAGGCGCTGACCATGACCACGGCGTCGGGCTGCGAGGTGTGGATCGTTTTCGCCGCCTGCTCCACTCTTACGGTATTGCGCTCGACCGTGCCAGTCGAGTGGATCTTCATCTTGCGCCGCTCGAGCGCGAGCTCGGTGCCTTTGCGCCCGGCCTCGCCGTATGCATCGTCCTGGTAGAACACCGCAATTTTCTGTCCACCGGTCGACAGCACCTGCTCGACGATCTTTTCCGTCTCGTCGTAGTAGCTGGCGCGTACGTGGAATACGTAGCGGTTGAATGGCACGCGCAGCACTTCCGCGCCCGTGAACATGCCGACCAGCGGCACCTTCGCCTGGGTGACCACGGGCAGGTGCGCGACCCCGGTCGGCGTTCCGACATACCCGAGAAGAGCGAACACGCGGTGTTCCTCGATCAGCTTCTTGCTCGCGCTGGGCGCCACCGACTGCTCGTAGCGGTCGTCCTCGGTGATGAGCTCGAGCTTGCGGCCGTGCACTCCGCCTTTGGCGTTTATGTAATCGAGGTAGGCCCTGATGCCGTTGCGCATCTGGATCCCAAGCTGGGCTGCGGGCCCCGAGAACACGGCGGCCTGGCCGAGAAGGATACGGTCGTAGGTGACGCCGGGCTCGGCGCCCGCCGGACGCGGCAGAAGCGCGGCGATGAATATCAAGATAGCAGCGGCTCGCAGCATGGTGGTCCCCTTAGTTGCCGACGGCAAGAAATGCGGTATCGCGCACCAGCGCGCCGACGTCGAGCTCGCACCAGCGAGCGCCGACATCGTCCTCGTACTCGGCACGCAGCCAGGCTGCGGCTCCAGCGACCGGCTCGCGCACGCGCAGCTGCGCCGGGTTGCGCAGCCCGAGGGCGCGGTCGACGAGCAGCGCAGCAGCGCTGCGGAAGCGCTCGCCGAGAAGCACGAGGCGCGTCTGCTCGCCGCCGCGCGACGCGCCACTACCGAGGAACGCGGCGAAATCGACGACGCTGTAGAGGTTGCCGCGCACGTTCGCCACGCCCCGGAACCATGCGCGGGTGAGCGGTACGGGAGTAATCGGCGGCACGGGCAACACCTCGCCGGCCTCGGCGAGGTCGATAAGCCAGTTCTGGTCGCCGGCCTGCACGCCGAGCTTGGATGCGGCGCGAGCGCTATCGGCCTGGCGCAGCCGCTCCGCGAGCTCGCGCTGGTAATCTCGAAGAGAGATCCTCTGGGCCATCAGCGGAGCGCGGAGATTTTCGCGAGCAGCTCGGGCCCGTTTACCGGCTTGACGATGTAGTCGCGCGCGCCCTGACGGATGCCCCAGGTTTTATCGGTCTCCTGGCCCTTGCTGGTGCAGAGGATGATAGGGATCTGCTTCGTCGCCTCGTCCTTGGTCAGCGCGCGCGTCGCGTGGAAGCCGTTCTGGCCGGGCATCACCACGTCCATCAGGACGAGGTCGGGGCGCAGCTCCTTTGCCTTCGCGAATGCCTCTTCCGCGCTTTCCGCGGTCGAGACCTTGTAGCCGTTCTTCGCCAGCAGGTCGCTCAGGTAATGGCGGTCAGTGGCGGAGTCGTCGACGACGAGGATGCTCTTGATGGGCATTGCTTTTGCCTTTCTAGGGGAGACTCTGGGTTTTGAGGTGCTGCGCGACCGCTTCGACCAGCCCTTCCTTGGTGAAGGGCTTGGTGAGATAGCGGTCAGAACCGGCGAGGCGGCCGCGCGCGCGGTCGAACACACCGTCCCTGCTGGACAGCATGATCACCGGCGTGGATCTGAGCTGCGGATGCTGCTTGATGAGCGCGCAGGTCTGATATCCGTCGAGCCTCGGCATCATGATGTCGACGAAAATGACGTGCGGCTGATGGTCGCTGATCTTGGCGAGCGCGTCGAAGCCATCCTCGGCGAGGATGACTTCGTATCCGGCCTGGCGCAGGAAAAGCTCGGCGCTGCGACGAATGGTGTTGCTGTCGTCGATGACCAGCACCTTGACAGCGCCTGCCGCCGCTACGCCGCTCACGTGGAGCTCCCCCTTCTTCTCCGAGTCAGCAACCGCACCTTGTGGAATGCCCCGGGAGCTCACGCCTCGATCGGCATTCTTTGCAGGTTCACACGACCTGCCCGGCTCCCGCTTTCAAGAAAGCGTTTGAACTCTAGCTCTTAGAAGAAATTCTTCACGTGAATTAATGCGTTGGGGCGCGACAGATGTGGCACCGCATTCGAGACTTTTTCCTCGAACGCGGTGCAGCAATGGATGAAACGATATGAAACTGCGGCTTTGAACCTAGCGTACGACCTTGATTCCCGCCTCCTTCAGGATGTCGCGCATCTGGACCGAAAACTCGTCGTAGAACTTCACCAGGTCAGAGGCGCCCTGAAATCCGTCCTCGAACTGGTTGTCCGCGAGGAACTTCTTCCACGACTGCGTTTGCGTGAGCTTCCGGAACACGCCTTCCCAGTACGCTACGTTCTCGGGCGGAATTCCGGGCGGCGCGACAATGCCACGCACCTGCGGCACTGGCGTCACGTTGAAGCCCGCCTCCTTGAGGGTCGGCACGTCCGGAAACACGGACAGGCGCTTCTCCGTCACCTGCGCGAGCACGCGCATGTTGCCGGCGCGAATGTGCTCGCCTGCCTCGGCGGGCTCGATCACCATCATGTTGACGTGCCCACCGAGCAGCGCTGCAATGCGCTCGGCGCCGCCGGGAAAGGAGATGAAAGCCCAGCGGGCGCCGCTCACCTGTTGCAGCTGCTGGCGAACGACGTTGTCGCGGCTCGTGATCGAGCCGCCCGACTGCTTGAGCTGCCCTGGGTTCTGCTTAGCCGCGTTGACGAAATCGGCGAGCGTCTTGTACGGCGCGTCGGACTTCACCGCGATGACCGCCGGCTCGAGCACCAAGCGCGCGACCGGCGTTAAGTCCTTGAGCGTCACGTTAGCCTTCTCGCTTGTAAGCGGGTTGGTGAGCCAGACTCCGGTAAAGAAGCCGATCGTGTGCTGCTCGCCCTTTTTTTCCGCCAAGTAGGCTGCCGCGACGGCGCCGCCACCGCCCGTCTTGTTGGCGACCTGCATACGCACCGGCAGCAGCTTCTCTTTCTCCATCATCAAGGCTACGGCACGCGCAAGCACGTCGCTGCCGCCTCCGGGCCCGGTGTGCACTACGACTTCTACCGGTCGCGTAGGCGTAAATCCCTGGCCCAGGACCGGCGCAGCGGTCAAGGCAAGCGCGGCGGCTAGTACCAACTTGTGATTCATGAGACCTCCTCCTCCGTTGTTTCGTTACTCGAGCGCACGCAGGCGCCAAGCGTTCAGCTTGCCAAATAGTGGAATAAACAGGATCAGCAGCGCCAACGATAGCATCACGGCCGAGATCGGCCTAGTTACCAGGATCGAAAGGCTGCCCTCCGACATCATCAGGGACTGGCGCAGCGCCCGCTCCATCGCCCCGCCGAGCACCAGCCCCAGGATCAGCGGTGCCGCAGGATAGTCGAGCTTGCGCATCAAATAGCCAAGCAGGCCGAAGCCGACCAGCAGGACAAGGTCGAGCATGCTGCCGGTGGCGCTATAGACCCCGACGATGGATATGCCGAGGATCACCGGGTAGAGGATGTAGGCGGGAGTTCGCAGCACCTGCGCAAAAGCCGGCACCAGGGGTAGGTTCAGCACCAGCAGCATCACGTTGCCGACGTACATGCTCGCGACCAAGCCCCAGAACAGCGCCGGGTTCTCTGGAATGAACAGCGGTCCGGGCTTGAATCCCCAGAGCACCAGCGCTGCGAGCAGGATCGCGGTCGTCGATGAGCCCGGGATGCCGAGCGTCAGCATCGGCACGAGCGCGCCGCCGGTTTCGGAGTTGTTTGCCGCCTCGGGCGCCGCAACGCCCTCCACGACTCCCTTGCCGAACTGCTCGGGTCGACGCGACACCGCCTTCTCAACGCCGTAGGAGATGAACGAGGCGATCGTCGACCCGGCGCCCGGCAGCACGCCGATCAGGAACCCAAGGATGGAGCCGTTGGCGAAGGCGAAGCGGCTATCCTTCAGGTCCTGTAGCGTCGGCAAAAGATTGCGCAACTTCTTCGGCACCGGCAGCGCAGGCGTTTCCGTGCGCGGCTCCATGCACGCGAGCACTTCGCCGAGGGCGAATACGCCGATCGCCACCACGATGAAATCGACGCCCGAGAGCAGCTCGAGCTGGCCGAAGGTGAATCGATCGGTCGTGCTGAAAAGGTCAGTGCCGATGCCCGCGATCCAGAGGCCGAGCAACATCGCGAGCAGCGCCTTGACCAGCGAGCGCCCGGCAAGCAGGACCACCATGGCCAACCCGAGGGCCATGAGCCCGAAATATTCGGGAGAGCTGAACGCGAGCGCCATCCTGGCGAGCGGCGGTGCGATGAGCATCAGGCCAAGCACCCCGACGGTGCCGGCGATAAATGACGCAATGGCTGCGATGCCCAGCGCCGGCCCGGCGCGTCCCTTGCGCGCCATCTGGTAGCCATCGAGGCAGGTCACCACCGACGCGGACTCTCCTGGCACGTTCAGCAGGATCGAGGTGGTCGAGCCGCCGTACTTCGCACCGTAATAGATACCGGCGAGCATGATCATGGCCGCCGCCGGGTTCATGAGGAACGTGAGCGGCAGCAGCATGGCGATAGTCGCTGGGGGGCCGAGCCCGGGCATCACGCCCACTACGGTGCCGAGCATGACGCCGAGCAGGCACCAGAGCAGGTTCGCCGGCTGGAGGGCAACCGCGAATCCCTGGATCAGACCGGAGAGAATGTCCACTTCAGGGCAGCTTGACGCCTAGAGCGAGCGGAAACACCAGGTAAAAGCCCGCGGTGATGCATGCGGCGACGATCGCCGCGTTGCCGAGCGGCCGTCGGTACATCACCGCCACGACAAAAAACGCGAGCGCGGCGAAGCCCACGACGAACCCGACCAGCTTGAGCGCGGCGACTGCGGCAGCGAGCGCGAGCCAGGTCGCGAACGCGCGCCAGGCACCGCTCCAGTCTATGGCGTCCGTTTCTGCTCTCAGGACACTGGAAACCATGAGCCACAGCGAAAGTCCCGCCATCGCGATCCCGTACCAGAGTGGAAAAAATCCGGGGCCGGGACCGTCAGGCCCAAGGTATTCCCAGCGAGAGGCTTCGAGCACGATGTAGGCACCGAGCGCCCCGAGCGCGAGGCCGGACCAGAAGTCGCCGCCGTAGCGCTTCATCGCTTCGCTTTGGGCTCCTTGTAGCGGCCTTTCGGCACCAGCTCGCACACCGTGCCGCCGGGAGCGCGAAATTTCACCGGGATTACGCCGGGGTCGCTGATGATCTCGCAGCCATAGCTCTTTACCTGCTCGGTCGCCTTGTCCACGTCTTCGACCTCGACCGCGAAATGATGGATGCAGGGCCCCTCGCCCGCCGCCCTCGATTCCGCCGACTGCGTGCCGGCGTCGTACTTGATGAGCGCTATGTCGAGCACCCCGTCGCTAAGGTGGCGCGAGGTGTGGTCGCGCACCTTCTCGGTGTTCATCTCCACGAAGCCGAAAACCTTCTGATAGAACTCGGTAGTGCGCTCGAGGTCCTCGACCTTCAGCGCGAGATGCACGATGCGATTCATGGTTTCTCCTGTAGCAAGGGCCGCAGCCGGCGGACGTCGGAAAGCTTCTCCAGATTCCACACCGTTTCGCACAGCTTACGCGCGCGCGCTTTGCCGAGCACCGGCGCCATCAGATCGTAGCTCTTGGCGTCGACTTCGGCGCGGCTCATCGGATTTTCCGCAGTGCCGCGAACCGCGCTCACGTGGTTTCGCAGCGTGCGCCCGTCGCCCAAGGTGATTTCCACGATCCCCTGCCGGCTGGGCATCGCGCGGGTAAGCGCGTCATCGCCCTGCAGGAGGATCTTCCTCCGCAGCTCCAGCACCTCGGGCTGCCGCATGCGCTTGTCGTCGTGCGCGGACCGAAAGCTCACCGTGCCGTCGAGGAGCATCACCGCGCACATATGCTGCATGCAGATGTCAGGCATGTTGCGGTTGTCGGTGGTGTTCGCCCCCTGGTGCGCGACCCGCACCACTACTTTCTCGACCTGGTCGGCTCTCAGGCCGTGTTCCCTAATCAGCAAGGAAAGAGCGTCGAGCGGCGCCTGGATGGGCGAGCCGACCGACCAGCGCTTGATGTTGGTGCGCAGGATCTCGTAGTCCTCGCCCAGTCCCTGCACCAGGACCTCGGGCGTGGGCGAACGCCCGTAGGCGACGAAAAAGCTGCGCTCGCCGGAGAACACGTCCTCGACGCCGCTGAAGCCGTGCGCCACCATGGCCGCCGCGGCGACGCCGTTGCGCGCCGGCATGCCGCCGAAGTCGAACGCCTTCTCGATGTGCTCCTCGTCGCGCATCCAGCACGAGATGCCCGAGGCTTGCTGCGCTGTGTATGAAAGCAGGTATCGGGTTCGGTTCTCGTCCAAGCGAAGCAATGCTCCCGCCGCCGCGGCCGCGCCGAATATCGGGCCGAAGCTGTGAGTCGAATGCCCGTCTTCGCGAAACTCGTAGGCATTCAGCGACTGTGTCAGGCGGGCGCAGACGTCATAGCCGAGCGCCACCGAGCGCAGCAGCGCTTCACCGCTTCCGCGTTCTCGCTCTGCAGCGGCAAGCGCCGCCGGCACGATGCCGCAGCCCGGGTGCGTGAGCGACGGCGCGTGCGAATCGTCGGTCTCGTCGGCGTGCGCCGACATGCCGTTCGCGAGCGCCGCATTGACGGCGCTGGTGACGATCCGACTCCCGATCACGCATGCTTCTTTTGTGCCGCCCAGCTTCTTGACGAAGGAAATCCCGTTGCGTCCGGGAAGCAGCCGGGAGCCAGACACCATAGCAGCAATCGTGTCCAGCACATGGTGCTTTGTCTTTTCAAGAACATTCCCGGGAAGCGAGCGACGAGGCGCCGAGGCGATGTACGCGCTCAATCTACGCATGACCGGAGAAATCTCATCTTGCTTCACGGGAGGTAGCCGCCGCCGTTGACATGGATGGCCTGCCCCGTGATGTAGCGCGCGTCGGGACCGCACAGCATGCGCACCATCGCGGCGATCTCCTCCGGCTCGCCGCGCCGGCCGATCGGCGGCGGCGCTCGCCGGTGCGCTGGCCGCTCCGGCGCACCCGGCAGCCCGCGCTGGCTCTCGATCGTGCCCGGCACCACACAGTTGACCGTGATCTGGTGCGGAGCAAGGTCGAGCGCGAGCGCTTTCGTCAGGCCGGCGATCCCCGCTTTGGCGGTGATCACATGTGCGCGTTCGGATGCGCCCTTGTGCGCGGTCTGGCCGCCGATGTTCACGATGGTGCCGCCGCCGGCCTTGATCAGGTGCGGCAGCGCTGCCCGCGCGCAAAGGAACGCGCCGTCCAGCACGATCGACAGCACTTCCTTCCATTCCCGAAAGCTCATGGCGGAGAAAGCCGTCTCGTAGCGCACGGCCGCGTTGTTGACGAGGAAATCGAGCCGGCCGAAGCGCTTCACCGTGGCATCGACGAGCGCCGTCACTTCGTCTGGGTTGGTGACGTCGGCGATGTGCATCGCGGCATTCGGGCCGATCATCTCCGCCGTCTTTTCGGCTTCCGCGCGTGAAGTCCTGGCGTTCACCATGACGCTCGCGCCGCCGGCGCCAAGCGAGCGTGCGATAGCGCGGCCGATGTTGCGTGCCGCCCCGGTGACCAAGGCGACCTTACCGGCAAGCTCGGTGCCGGACCTCATTCCGACGTTGCTG
>DATFEI010000162.1:0-5012 GCA_035251315.1 Burkholderiales bacterium
GGCATGTTGAAGACGTTGAGCTCGTCCACGATCGGGCCCATCGGGCCGACCGAGATGCGCGCGATCTGCAGCGCGCCGACCTGCGCCTGCTCGATCATCTCCTTCTCGCCGCCGAGCTGCATCGACGGGAACATCTGCAGCGTGTAGCGGCCGTTGGTCGCCTTCTCGAGCTTGGCGCCCATGCGCACGATCGCCTCGACCGTCGGATAGCCGAGCGGATGGACGTCGGTCGCCTTGATGACCTGCTTTTGCTGGGCTTGAACCGGAAAACCAATCAGGCACGCGGCCACGGCGGCCGCGCCGACGAAATGACGCTGGAACATGAATCCTCCTCTGGTAAGATTCGTCAGTCATCATACAACTGTCGCGGTTTCCGTCAAGGCTCGCCGCAAGATGCGCATCCGCCCCGTCGCCGCCGAGCGCAAGCTGTCGCGGCGCCTGTTCGAGCAGCTCGCCGAGGAGATCAAGAGCGGCCGCCTCGCTCCGGGCGCGAGGCTCCCCACCGAGCACGCGCTGACGCGCGCCGCGAGGGTCAGCCGCACCGTGGTGCGCGAGGCGGTGGCGGCGCTACGCGCCGAGGGGTTGGTGGTGACGCGCCAGGGCGTCGGCGCGTTCGTCTCGGCGGAGCCGCAGCGGGCGCCGTTCCGCATCGAGCCCGAGCGCATGCAGTCGCTCGACGATATCCTCGCGGTGATGGAGCTGCGCCTGGGGGTGGAGATCGAGTCGGCAGGCCTCGCCGCCGAACGCGCTACGAAAACCCAGGTGCGTGCCATATTGAATGCCCTGAATGCCATCGAGGAGGCGAGCAACGCGGGCCGCTCGGCGGTGGACGAGGATCTCGCCTTTCACCGCGCCATCGCGGAGGCCACGGCGAACCCGGAATTCGCGCGTTTCCTGCAGTTCATCGGGCGCCACCTCATCCCGCGACGCACCGTGAGCGGGCTGCCTGAGCGCATGGGCGGCGAGCGCGCCTACCTCGCGCTAATCCAGGAAGAGCATCGGAGGATTTACCAGGCAATCGAGAGTCGCGACGCGCGGGGCGCGCGCGAGGCCATGCGCCGCCACCTCACGCGTTCGCTCGAGCGCTATCGCAAGCTCGCCGCAGATCAGAAAAAAGCTGCGTGAAGATATTGCTGACGCATTCGCCGGAAGCGAGGGCGCTCTATTACGGCGAACGCGCTCTCGCGGGCTTGCGGGCGGTCGGCGAAGTCAAGCTGAATGAGAAATCTTCGCCTCTGGAAGGAAAGGAACTCGTCGCGGCGGCCGAGGATTGCGACCTCATCGTGTCGTACCGCCAGTCCCCCGCACCAGCCGAGCTTTTCCAGAGCCTGCCTCGCCTCGTCGCCTTCCTGCGCTGCGCGATCGACATCCGCAACGTCGATGTCGCCGCCGCGAGCCGAGCGGGCGTGCTCGTCACGCAGGCGAGCGCGGGGTTCGTCACCTCGGTGAGCGAGATGGTGCTCGGCTTCCTGGTGGATCTCTCCCGAGACATCACGCGTTCCGCTTCCCTTTACCATGACAACAAGATTCCCAAGGCCGGAATGGGACGCGAGCTCAAAGGCAGCACCCTTGGTGTCATCGGCTACGGCGCGATCGGCAAGGAAGTAGTGCGCATCGCCAAGGCTCTCGGCATGCGCGTGCTCATTAACGATCCGTATGTCAAAGGCATTGAACAGGTCTCGCTCGATGAGCTGCTGGAGCAATCCGATTTCGTGGTACCGCTCGCCGTAGCGACCGCGCAGACCGAGAACCTGATCGATGCCAAGGCTTTCGAAACAATGAAAAAGGGCGCGTATCTCATCAACGTCTCGCGCGGCAACCTGGTGGACGAAGCGGCGCTCGCGGCGGCGCTCGATTCCGGCAAGCTCGCGGGCTGCGCAATGGACGTGGGCCGCGCCGCCGACCAGATGCCGACGCCGCGGCTAGCGGCCCGACCCGATGTGATCGCCACGCCGCACACCGCCGGGCTCACGCTGCCCGCGATCGAGCACCAATCCATGGAAACGGTGGCGCAGGCCGCGGAGATCGTCCGCGGAAAAGTTCCGAAGGGCGCGGTCAACCCCGAGCACTGGAAACGTCGTCTGTGAGGCGCGCCGGCCGCTTGCGCCGCGCCGGGGCGGACATCTACTACGAGGTCACGGGCCAAGGACCGGCGATCGTGTTCGCGCACGGGCTGGGCGGCAACCAGCTTTCGTGGTGGCAGCAGGTCGCGCATTTCGCGCCGACTCGTACCTGCGTGGTGTTTGCCCACCGGGGCTTTCCGCCGTCGAGTCCCGTGCCCGGCGCAACCGCGCCCGACGCCTACGCCGACGATCTTGCTGCCCTAGTTGAGGAATTGGATCTCAAAGAAGTCGCTCTGGTCGCGCAGTCCATGGGCGGCTGGACCTGCCTCGATTACGCGCTGCGCGAGCCCGGCAGGGTACGGGCGCTGGTGATGGCATCCACCTCGGGTGTAGTGGATTTCTCTCAACTGGAGAACCCTGAGGTGGATGAATGGTCCCGGCGTTCGCCGGGCGCGCTGGCAGAGCTGCAGTCGCGCGGCATTCATCCCGCATCGGGTGAGCGCATGGCGCGCGAGCAGCCGGCGCTGGCGCAGCTTTACTGGCAGATCTCCGAGATGGCGCCGGCTTCTTTCCGGGAGCAGGTTAGAACAAAGATTCGCAAGCAGCGAAATCGCGCGCCGAGCCTGCTCGCGCAACTGCCGATGCCGGTGTTTTTCATCACCGGCGATGAAGACTGGGTGTTTGCCCCTGCGGCAGGGCCGGCCCTCGCTCGGCTCGCGCCCCGGGGAAGCGCGGTCCGCGTTCCAGCCGCCGGGCACTCGGTGTACTTCGAGCGCGCGGCGCAGTTCAACGAATTCATAGGGAGAATCGTGTGAAGACCGTCCTCATCACCGGAGCGACCGGCGACGTCGGCACCCATTTGAGCCGCGAGCTCGCCGGCAAGTACAAGCTGCGGCTGTCCGACCGGCGGCCGCTCAAGCCGCCCAAGGGGCAGACCTTCGTCAAGGCCGACATTACGAAGATGGCGGATGCGCTGCGCATCACGAAGGGGGTGGATGCCGTCGTGCATCTTGGCGGCTACTCGGTCGAGGGCCCCTGGGCGTCGATCCTGCAGGCGAACATCATCGGCTGCTACAACGTGTTCGAGGCCGCGCGCAGGAACGGCGTCAAGCGCGTCCTTTTCCCGACCAGTAACCACGCGGTCGGCTTCTATCGCCGCGACCAGACTATAGACCATCGCGTCTACCCGAAACCAGACAGCCGCTATGGCGTGTCGAAGGTGTTCGGCGAGGCGCTCGGCAGCCTCTACGCCGACAAGTACGGCATGGAGGTCTTCATGATGCGCATCGGCAACGTCAACCCGATGCCGATCGACAAGCGGCGGCTCTCGATCTGGTTCAGCCCGCGCGATCTCGCGCAGCTCGTGTCCATCGGGATCGAGCATCCCGACATCAAGTTCGAGATCGTGTACGGCATCTCCAGGAATAAGCGCGCGTGGTACGACAACTCGAACGCGTTCCGGCTGGGCTATCGCCCGCAGGACGACTCCGAGATCTTCGCGCAGGAAGTGCTGCAGAAAGAAAAGCCCTCGACCGACGACATCGCCGAGACCCACCAGGGGGGGATTTTCTGCACCGCCGAGGACGTGCCGAATCCGGCTGCGCCGAAGAAAAAGCCCGCGAAGAAAGGCAAGAAGAAATGAAGATCCGGGTGCCGAAGGGCGCGTGCGACACGCACATGCATTTCTACGACGGCGCTGCGGCTGCGCCCGGCACGCCGAACCCCGGCGCCTTCACGGTGCCCATGTACCGCGAGCTGCAAGATAGACTGGGGCTCGAGCGCGTGATCGTCGTACAGCCGAATGCCTACCAGGACGACAACAGGGTAACTTTGGTTTCCATCAGAGCCCTGGGGAAAGCGGCGAAAGGCGTAGCGGTAGTGAAGCCAGGCGTCAGCGATGCGGAGCTCGATCGCCTCACCAAGGCGGGCATCTGCGCGGTGCGCATCATGACCCTGCACGGCGGCACGCTCGGCTTCGACGTAATGGATGAGGTGATGGCCCGCGTTCACCCGTTCGGCTGGCACGCCAACATTCAGCTCGACGGGCGCGAGTTACCCAAGTACGAGGCGCAGATCAAGCGCCTGTCCGGCAAGTTCGTGATCGACCATACCGGCAAGTTTCTCGAGCCCGTAAGCGTCGACTCTCAGCCTTTCCGATCCTTGTTGAACCTGGTGGAAACGGGGCGATGCTGGGTCAAGCTTTCGGCGCCCTATGAAACGTCGAAGACGGGCGGGCCGAAGTACCAGGACGTCGGCAAGCTGGCGAAGGCGCTGGTGAAGAAGGCGCGCGAGCGCATGCTGTGGGCGTCGAACTGGCCGCATCCTTCCGTACCGAAGGAGAAGCGGCCGGCAGACGAGGACTTGCTCGATCTGCTGCTCGACTGGGCGCCGGTCGAGGAGGCGCGAAAGAAGATCCTGGTCGAGAACCCGGCCGAGCTCTACGGATTCAAGTGATTCGCGTCGGCATCGTCGGGCTCGGCATGGCGGTGACGCCGCACGCCAAAAGCCTGCTCGACCTTAAAGACCGCGTGCAGGTTGCTTACGCTTTCAGCCCCTCCGCTGACCGCAGGCGCAAATTCGCCGAGCGTTTCGCCTTTCCGCAGTGCGACCGCCTCGAGACCATCCTCGAGGATCGTGCGGTTGACGCGGTGCTCGTGCTCACGCCGCCCAATACGCACCTCGATATCGTTGAGCGCTGCGCGGCTGCCGGGAAGCACGTGCTCTTGGAAAAGCCGCTGGAGGTCTCCACCGCAAAGGCGGAGCAACTGGTCAAGAACACCTCCCATGTGAAGTTAGGCGTGGTTCTGCAACACCGCTTTCGCGCGGCAGCCGAAAAATTGAGGGAACGGCTGAACGACCTGGGAAATCTCGTCTCCGCCTCGGCAGCGATTCCCAACTGGCGGCCGCAGAGCTATTACGACCAGCCGGGGCGCGGCACGCGCTGGCGCG
>DATFEI010000097.1:0-18486 GCA_035251315.1 Burkholderiales bacterium
CTTCCTATCCTGTAAACCCCGGAGAGCATCGGCGCCGCAAGCTGGGGGATGAACGGGCCGAAGTTCGAGAGGTACGCCCCCATGTTGGCCCACGTCGTCACCTTCAACGCAACAAAGCGCCCCTCGGTATCGGTGCCGAGCTCGACGATCGTCCAGTTGTCGCGTCCCTGGGCGTCGGAAAGAAAGCTTTCGCTGCGGTCTGCGGTCCAGCGCACCGCACGCGCGAGGCGCCGCGCCGCCCACACCACGGCGGGCTGCTCCGGATAAAGGAAGATCTTCATGCCGAATGCGCCGCCGACGTTGCCGGAGACCACGCGCAGCTTCTCGCGGCCGGTTTTTACCACCGCGTCAGCGATCTGGCCGTGGAGATGGTGCGGCCCCTGGCACGGCGTGTAGAGCGTCGTTCGCCCGTTCGCCGCGTGGTGCTCCGCGAGCGCCGCCCGCGGCTCGATCGGGTTCGCCACCAGGCGGTTGTTCCAGAGCTCGAGCCGCGTCACGTGCGCTGCTTTCGCCAGCGCCGCGTCCACCTTCTCCTTCGCGTCGCCGAGGCCGATCTCGAACGCCACCTCGCCGTTTCGCGTATCGCTTACCGCCGGCAGCGGCTCGTAGTCCACCTGCACTCTCTCCGCAGCGTCCCTTGCCTGGGAGAGCGTCTCGGCGATTACCATCGCCACCGGATCGCCCACGTGCCGCACCGTTCCGACCGCGAGTACCGGCCGCTGCGTCGGCTTCAGCCCCGGCACGTCGATCAGGCATGGAATGTTGCCTAGGCCGTCCGCCACGGCATCTTTGCCGGCAAGCACGGCCAGAACCCCTGGCCCTTTCATTGCCGCCGCGATGGAAATGCCTCTTATCTTTGCGTGCGCATGCGGCGAGCGCACGAAGCAGGCGTGCGCCGCGCGCGCGAGCGGGAAGTCGTCCGCGTAGCGTCCCGCGCCGCGCAGGAGCACGTCGTCTTCAATTCGCTGCAGCGATTGCCCGAGGGCGAACTTCATGGCGGTGTGCCATGATATCGCGCGACATGATCGGAAAAGTGATCGTCCATGGCGCGACTCTCGCCGTCATTGCGGTCGCTGCCACGGGCGTTGCCTCTGCGCAGCAGCCGGCGAACGCAGCGCGGGTGGGAATCCTCTTCGCCAGCACTCCTGCCGCAACGGCCCATCTGCTCGAGGGCCTGCGCCGCGGTCTGAAGGAGCGCGGATATGTCGAAGGGCAGAACATCGTCCTTGAGCCGCGCTACGGCCGGGCCGGGGCGGTGCGCATGTCGGACATCGCCGGTGAGCTGGTCGCCATAAAAGTGGACCTCCTCGTCGCGGCCACGGATCCCGCGACTGCGGCGCTCCGGCAGCAGACCCGAACCATCCCAATCGTGATGGCGAATGCAACCGATCCGGTCGGGACCGGCTTTGTCGCCAGCCTGGCGCGCCCCGGCGGGAACGTAACTGGCCTGAGCGCACTTTCTCCCGAGCTTGCCGGCAAGCGTCTCGCATTGCTGCGCGACCTCGTTCCGGGGCTCGTCCGCGTCGCGATCCTCTGGAATCCCGACGTGCGCGGCGCCCTTTTCGACTACAAGGAAACCGAGAGCGCGGCGCGGGCGCTGCGCGTGCAGCTGCAATCGGTGGAAGTGAGCCGCGGCGAGGATATCGCGCGCGCCTTCTCGGCGATCACCGACCAGCGCGCGCAGGCGTTCATTGTGCAGACGCCGAACCCGGTGCTGTTCGCGCATCGCAGCCAGCTCGTGAGCTTCGCGGAGAAGAGCCGCCTGCCCTCGATGTACGGCCAAAAGGAGTTCGCCGACGCGGGCGGCCTCATCAGCTACGGACCGAACACGGCCGCGCTATGGCGCCGCGCGGCCGACTACGTCGACAAGATCCTCAAGGGCGCCAAGCCGGGCGAGCTTCCCGTCGAGCAGCCGAGCACCTTCGAGCTCGTCGTGAACTCGAAGACGGCCAAGGCGCTCGGCGTGACCGTCCCGCCCGCGCTCCTGCAGCAGGCCGATCACGTCATCCAGTAAGGATGACCGCAGTAACGGGGCTCCACGCAGCGGTGAAACGACGCGACCTGCCGGCGATGCGGCGGCGCGGAAGGATTTGCTGGGAGGGCTGGCATGGCGGCTAAGCGCATCCGTATCGACACCAAGCGGGGGTTCTATCCCATCGTCTACGTGCGCGGCTTTGCCGCCACCGCGAGCGAGCGCGAGGAAACGTTCTACGACACCTACTACGGCTACGCGGCCACGTCGGTGGAGAAGCGCGACGGCGTGCCGCCGAACTACCTCTCGCCGATCGTGTTCGAGGGGCAGCTCATCCGTTTCCTCAAGGAATACGGGTACGTCGACGCCGCGAACGGCGGCCTCGCGCTCGCGATCAGCAATCCGGCCAGCATCAGGCTCAACCCGACGCGCAGCGTGTGGATCAGCCGCTTCTACGACGTCGACGTCATGTCGGAGAAGGTGCGGCCGATCGAAAGCCACGCCGAGGACTTGCGCAAGCTCGTGTGCGAGACGATTCCCGCAGAGCTCAGGAAGATCGGGGGCGTCGACCTCGGCCCCGGCAACCGCGACTACCGCGTGATCCTCATCGCGCATTCGATGGGCGGGCTCGTGGCGCGCTGCCTGATCCAGAATCTGCTGCCCGATCCCAAGCGCTGGATCCACCGGCTGGTGACGATCGGCACGCCGCATGGCGGCATCGAGCTGAGCGCCGTCCCGGACATCCTCGAGGAGCTCGTCGCCGGCCAGGGCAACGTGTTCGGCGCTGCGATCTTCAAGGAAACGCGCATGCGCGAATATCTCAAGCTATCCAAGAGCGCCGACATAAAGAGCCTCGACGGCAAGTTTCCCGAAGGCCGGTGCCTGTGCATCATCGGCAGCGACCACGACAACTACAGCGTGGCGAAGAAGTTCACCGGCAGCCACAGCGACGGACTGGTGAAGCAAAGCAACGCCTACATCAAAGGTGCTTATTGGGCCAACGTGCACCGCGCGCATTCCGGCCGGCGCGGCATCGTCAACAGCTTCGAGACTTACGAGAACGTGCGCCGCTTCCTCTTCGGCGACACCCGCGTACGGATCTGGCTGGACAACATTGCCCTCCACCTCGTGCCGCCGGAAAAGAAGATGACCGAGCTCTACGATTTCGAGTTCTCCCTATCGGTGCGCGGCACGGGGGTCTTGCTGCACCAGCGCCGCCAGGACCCAGCCGAGAACGCGATGCGGCTCAAGCGCGCGGACCTCGAGAACACGCGGGTGCTCCACCTGCACACCGGATTCCTGGACGCGAGTCTGCGCTCGCCGACCGAGCCGCGCTTCTCGCACTTCCTGCTCGCGTTCCGAGTCTCGCAGCACCGCGTGAAGGACGGCTTTCTCTTCGACACGCAATACCCCGAGCGCACGATCTACAGCGAAAGCCTCGAGATGCGCCTTACGCTCGCCGGCCAGGGCGGCGCCAAGGCGCCGGCGGTGGAGTACCGCTGGCTATCCGATGCCACCGATCTCGAGGACCCCAAGAGCTGGACCAAGGCGCAGCTCGAAGACAAGGTGTTCCGCCTCAAGCTGCGCGAGACGGAGACGCTTTCTGCGGAGCTTTGCCTGCACGCCGGCAAGTGGCCCGACGGGACGACCACCGAGAACGCGGGCGTCGACGCCGCGCTCGCTTAGAGGAGGTCCTTCCATTTTGCACGCGTCTTGTCCTGCAGCTCCTTGGACGCCTCGGCGACGGTCGGGAATTCGTCGAGATGATCCCACGGGCGGCACGCGTCGATCACGGCCTTGGAGCTAAGCGGCGCGTCGTACGGATAGGCGACGAACATCGGATCGTTCTTTGATCCCACGCCGCGGTGGATGATGTCGATGTCCACCGCCGGATCGGTGCGCGTGGCGACGGCCCACATCACCTCCTGCAGATTCGAGGGATCGATGTCATCGTCGACGACCACCGAGTAGCGCGACATGTACGCGCCGACCCCGCACTGGCTGAGGAGGTGACCGGCCTGGCGCGCATGCCCTGCGTAGCGCTGCTTGATCGCCACCACGTTGAACATGCGTGCGCCGCCGATCTCATGCGCCCATACCGCCTTGACCTCGGAGAGACCGGCCGCCACGAGTGCGTCGTGAAGCAGCGCCGAGCGCATCACCGCCTTGGAGTACGAGTAATCGTTCGGCGGCTTGGCGGGCGGGCTGCCAACGAGGATGGGTTCATTCCTGTAATAGACGCGTGAAACGGTGACGCATGGCGCGGTTCCAGCCTTGCCCGGGTAGTAGCCGTGGAACTCGCCGAACGGCCCTTCCGCGCGCTCGTCGTTCGGCTCGACGAAGCCTTCGAGCACGATCTCCGACGCGGCGGGGAAAGGCAGACCGGTCAGCTTGCCGAGGACGACCGAGACCGACTGATTCAATATCGCCCCGACGTAGTTCCACTCGCACATGCCAAACGGGATCTCGATCCCGGAGATGAGATACCCGAGCGGATCGCCGCCGACTACAATCGCCACCGGGAAGCGCTTGCCCGCCTTTTTGTACTTTTCATACTGGATTCGGCCATGCTTGCCCGGCACCATATCCAGGGCGACATGCCTTCCATCCAACATCTGAACCCTGTATGTGCCGACGTTCACCCAGTCGGAGTCGAGATCGCGCGTCACTACTGAGCAGCCGGTGCCGATGTAGCGCCCGCCGTCGAGCTCGTGCCAGAGCGGTGAGGGGAAGACGTTCACGTCGACGTCAGCGCCCTCCTGCATGTTTTCCAGCACTGGGCCGGATGTCACCACTTCGAAAGGAAAATCCTTCGCTGCAGCCTGCCACTGCGCCGGCTTACCGCGTAGTACGGCGACCAATCCGGAATGATTTCTTTGAATGGGTAACCTGAGGATCGACGACAGGCGCGCCGGGCTGCTCGTGCTGCAGGTCAGCACGCGAAAGCCCTTCGGATAGCCCTTGATCTTGTCGAAGAGCAGCGCCGGCGGCGCGTCCTTCTTGACGTTCAGCTCGCTGATCGCGCCGAGCTCGAGGTTCCAGTCCGCGCGGTCGACATGCCTCAGCTCACCGAGCTTTTCGACTTCGGCGAGCCACGGCCGCAGATCGAGGGGATTCCCGCTCATCGCGGCGCATTATAAGATTCGGCAGCCATGCGACTTCTCCTCTCGCTCTGCCTCGCAGTCGTTTCCTTATCGGCGGCCTCGCAAAGCTACCCGAACCGCCCGGTGCGCGTGGTCGTCGGCTTCGCGCCAGGCGGTGGAGTCGACATTAGCGCCCGCCTTCTCGCGCCCAAGCTCTCGGAGTATCTCGGCCAGCAATTCGTGGTGGAGAACAAGCCTGGCGCCGGCACCAACATTGCCGCGGCCGAGGTGGCGAGGTCGGCGCCCGACGGCCACACGCTCTTCATGAACAGCCCGGCGGTGGTGATCAACACCGCGTTGTACGCAAGACCGCCGTACCAGCTGTCGGACTTCACCGGCGTGTCGATCTTCGCCTCGACCACCAATCTGCTCGTCGTACCGGCTGCGTTCGAGGCGAAGACCGTCCAGGAACTGGTGCGAATTGCGAAACAGAAGCCCGGCGCGCTCAACTATGCGTCGGCCGGTCAGGGCACCACCCAGCACCTCGCCGCCGAGCTCTTCAAGCTGCGCACCGGAACGAACATCGTGCACGTGCCGTATAAGGGCAGCGGGCCCTCGATGGCCGCGCTGCTCGCGGGCGACGTGCAGTTGAGCTTCATCAACCCGGTTGCGGTCGGGGCGCACGTGCAGGGTGGCCGGCTGCGCGCGCTCGCCGTCACCGATTCCAAGCGCAGCGAGCTCATGCCCGACGTTCCGACCATGAAAGAAGCTGGCGTCGAAGGCGTCGAAGTGTCGCTCTGGTACGCGCTCCTCGCTCCCGCGGCCACGCCGCGCGAGGTCGTCAACACGCTCGCCGGCGCGGTCGCCCGCGCGACCCGCGACCCGGCGGTGCGCGAGCAGCTTCGCAAGCAGGGCGCCGACCCGGTCGGCAACACGCCGGACGAATTCAACGCCTACCTGCGCGAAGAGCTCGCGCGATGGACCGAAGTCGTGAAGACCTCCGGGGCCAAAGTCGACTAAACTCGCTTATTGCCCTAGAGGGAGCGTCGTTGATAAAGGTCAAATTTGCGCCGCTCTGCAGCGCGGCCTTGGTGGCGGCCGCAAGCTTCCACGCAGCCGCACAGGACGTAGTGCGTCCCGGACAGGAGAAGTGGACCTTCATGCTGGGCGCCTTCCTGCCCGCCTTCGACAGCAAGATGCAGGTCGACAACGACCAGCTCGGCTCCGGAGACAACGTGGACCTCGGCGACGACCTGGGCGTCGACCAGGACGAGTCGGGCGGCTGGTTCGGCGTCGAGTGGCGCTTCGCGGCGCGCCATCGGCTCGGCTTCACGTACAGCCGCTTCACGCTGAACGGCGAGCGTGTTGCAGCCCGCGACCTGCAAATCGGCGACGAGATCTTTCCCGCCGGCGCCACGGTGTCTTCGCGCCTGCGGCTCGAGATCATTCCGATCACCTATTCGTACTCGTTCCTCAAGCGCGAGAAGGACGAGCTCGCTGTGACCGTCGGCCTGCACTGGAGCCGGCTGCGCTTCAGCGCGGAAGGCTCCGCCTCGCTGGGTACGCAGGACTTCGCGCGTGACTCCGCGTCCGATGCGGACGTGCCGCTGCCGCTCCTCGGGCTTCGCTACGACCACCACTTTTCCGAGCGCTGGTCAGCCGGCGCCAGCGCCGCCGTGTTCGCCCTGGAATTCGGCGAGGACACGTGGAGCTTCGAAGGCAGCCTGTGGAGCGTGCGGCTGCACGCCGAGTACCGCTTCACGCGCAATTTCGCCATCGGCGCGGCGCTCGACGGCTTCGATGTCAGCGTCGACCTGAGCTCCGGGAGCTGGAACGGCGGCTTCGACTACGGCTACTGGGGGCCGCAGATCTATCTGACTGCGCGCTTCTAGCGATCCTCACGGCTTCTTCTTCATTGCGTCGCGCTCCTTGTCGCGCTCGCCCCTGATCTCGACCGCGAGCTTATAGGCGACGTAGTACTTGTAGATGCTGGAAACGTAGGTCACGGTTTCAGCGCCGATCCTCTCGGCGGCGATCAGCTCGACGTTGTTGAACCACACGTTCGGATTGAGCCCACGCTTCTCGGCGCGCGCGCGCAGGTCCCGCACGCGGCCGGGCCCGGCGTTGTAGGCGGCGAACGAGAAGAGCGTCTTGTTGACCGCATCCATGGGCTGGTTCTCGAAGAAGGTGTCCTGCACGTAGCGTATGTACTTGACCCCGGCGTGGATGTTCGGGTCGAGCTCGGTAATGTCCCCCGTCTTCATGTCCCGGCCGGTGTCGGGCATCACCTGCATCACGCCGATCGCGCCGACCGGGCTCTTCGCCTTCTGGTCGAGGCGCGACTCCTGGTAGCCCTGCGCCATCAACAAGAGGTAGTCCATGTCGTACTTGCCGCCGTACTTGCGGAAGATCTCCACCGTCTGGTCGAACTTGCGCATCTCTTCCTTCGATGTCGCGTTGCGGACGAAACGGGTGCTGCCGGTGTACTTTTTCACCAGGGTCTTGCCGAAGGCGCTGTTTCCCCCGTGCGTCTCGGCAAACGCCGAGATCTCGGTCTTCAGGCGCGGGCTGTCCTTGCGGATCATCCAGGCGATGTCGCCGCCTTCGTGCACCTTCAGGTCATCGCGCGGCTTGATGCGCTTGAATACGCGCGACCAGACCACGCCCTTGTACCGATCGACGACGGCGAGCCCGACCAGGCCCGCGTTCAGCATCTCGAGCAGGTCATCGTCCTGCAGGTCCTCGGGCGCCACCTTGAGCTCGAGCGGTGCGCGGCCCTGCTGCCGCAGCCGTGCGCTCAGCTCCTCAAGGTGCGTCCAGTAGCTCGACGAGCGGCGCACGAAGAGCTTCTGCCCGGCGAGATCCTCGATCGACGCGAGCTGCGGCGAGGCCGGTCCGGTCACTACGATCTCGGGCACGTTGCGGAAGAACGGCGTGCCGAAGTCCGCCTGCTGCAGGCGCTCCGGCGTGACGGTGAGCATGCCGGCGGCGATGTCGCCGCGGCCCTTCAGGAGCGCGGGGATGAGCTCGTCGCGCGCGGTCGGGATGAAATGCACATGGACGCGGATGTGCTTGCGCTTGAGCTTGTACTTCGCGTTCAGCACCTCCTCGAACTTCGTGAGGAGCTCGTACTCCGCGCCGCTCTGACGGCCCCGGTCGATCCAGTACTGCATCCGCGAAGGCGCAACCAGCGCGCGCACCGCGCGGCGCTCGATCATGCCCTCGAGGTCGCCGGTCCATGGCTGCGCCATCGCCTCCAACAGCGCCTCGTCGGCTCGGGCGTGGCCGAGGGTGAGCGTCGCTGCAAATGCGATCAGCAGGCGTCTCAAGCTATTCCCCTATCTCTTCCAGTACTGGCCGCAAGTAGCGGAGAAACGCCTCGGGGTTCTCGCTCATCGGGAAATGTCCCAAGCCCTTCATGACCGTCATTTTCGCGCCCTTCACCCGCGCAACCACCGCCTCGGTGTCGCGCGGCGATGCCGAGTAGTCGTACTCGCCGGTGAGCAGATAGAGCGGACAAACGCTGGTGTCGATCGCTCCGATACGGTCGCGGACATCGCCGTCCACCTGATAGAAGTAGAGATCGCCCGCGAAAACCCCCGGCCCGCCCTGCATGTAGTGCCACACGGTCTCCCACCGCTCTTTCTCCGGGCTGAGCGGCGACATGAGCCCATAGGCTACCGCGCCGCAGGCGCGGCCGCCATGGACTTCGGGATGGTCGAGCCATAAAGCGTCGTAGTAGCGCTCCACGTAGGCGCCGCTCTGCAACCCGATCAGCGCGCGCAGCTCGCGCGCATGCTTGAGCGCGAGGTCGAGCACGATGCGGCCGCCGATAGAGCAGCCCATCACTACCGGGCGCTCGAGCCCGAGCGCGCGCGCCACGCTCATGACGAGCCCGGTGTACGACGCAGTGGTGAGCCGGTAGTCCTCGTTCTGCCAGCCGGCGGGCGGCGACGACTTCCCGTGCCACGGCATGTCGAACGCGATGACGCGGTAATGCCGCGTGATCTCCGCGTCGTTCAGCACCGCGCGCCACTGGCGGCCGTCGGAGCCGGCGGTATGGAGGCATAGGAGCGGAATGCCGCTTCCCGCCTCTTCGAAGTAGATACGGCAGTTATCTATGTGGGCGTAGCGCCCGACAATCTGTTCGAGCTTCATGCGTTGCGCGGCGCCGCAAGCACCAGCTTGACGTAGAGCAGGTATGCCATGAGCACGCGCTGGTCTCCCTCGAACCTCACGTCGCCGCGCCTGAGCAGCGCGAAGAGGTCGTGCCAGCCCGGCGCCGGCGTCTTTTGCCAGAACTTTTCCCAGCACTCGCGGCTTGCGCGGATGGCGAACTTCCACGGCCGCATCACGAACGGTCCTTTTTCAACGGCAATTTTTCCTTCGGATACCTTGAGGAGGTATTGCTGCTCGCCCACTTCGACCATGAATGTCTCGTTCATGCCCCGGCCCCAGCGCACGATCGCCGGGTCCCGGTTCACGAGCCGGGCAAGATCTTCGATCACGGGTTCCTCCCTGACAGTACAGAAATGATGACGCCGATCAGGGCGACGAGGTCGAGGATCGCGCTCACGGGGTGCGAGTATTCCCACTGCTGAGCGACATTGAAGGACGCACTTTGATCATGGCGGCCTGCCCCCCGGTTTTCGGTCTCGAAACACTGTATACTGCGCGCCAGCTCTCTGTTACGCGTACTTCCGGTTAGCGTCTCAGTCCGTTAGTTCTGGTCCATTCTGGACCGTCGAATAACAAGCTAAAAACGCATCAGCCTGAACCGGTCGAAGGGCAAGCCCCTTCCCAGGCCGAGTGCAGGAGAAATCCATTATTACGTCGTTCGATTCACTCGGCCTTCGCGCCGAGCTGCTCCGCGCTGTCGCCGAGCAGGGCTACACCATCCCCACCCCCATTCAGGCGCAAGCCATCCCCGTCGTCCTCGCCGGCAAAGACCTGCTGGGCGCCGCCCAGACCGGCACCGGCAAGACCGCGGGCTTCGCGCTGCCGATTCTTCACCGGCTGTCCACCAGGGCGAATGCCAGCCATTCGCCGGCGCGTCATCCGGTGCGTGCGCTGATCGTCACGCCGACGCGCGAGCTCGCAGCTCAAGTCGAGGAGGACGTCCGCACCTACGGCAAGCATGTTTCCCTGAAAAGCAGCCTGGTCTACGGCGGGGTCGGCATGCAGCCGCAAATAGAAGCGCTGCGCCGCGGCGTCGACATCCTCGTCGCCACCCCCGGCCGGCTGCTCGACCACGTGCAGCAGAAGACGGTCGACCTGCGCAAGGTCGAGATCCTGGTGCTGGACGAGGCCGACCGTATGCTCGACATGGGCTTCATCCACGACATCCGCCGGATCCTCGCCCTGCTTCCGGCGGCGCGCCAGAACCTGCTGTTCTCCGCGACGTTCCCCGACGAAATCCGCAAGCTCGCGGGCTCGTTCATGAAGAACCCGGTGACCGTCGAGGTCGCGCGGCGCAATACGCCGGCGGAGCTCGTGGCGCAGGTCGCCCACCCGGTCGACGCCGGCCGCAAGCGCGAGCTGCTCGCGCACTTGGTCACCACCAACGACTGGCGCCAGGTACTCGTCTTCTGCCGCACCAAGCACGGCGCGAACCGCCTGGCGCAGCAGCTCGAGCGCGCCGGCATCGAGGCCGACGCGATCCACGGCAACAAGGCGCAAAACCATCGCACGCGTACGCTGAAGCGCTTCAAGGACAACGAGCTGCGCGTCCTGGTCGCGACCGACATCGCTGCCCGCGGCCTCGATATCGAGGCACTGCCCCACGTGGTGAACTTCGACCTGCCGCATGTCGCCGAGGACTACGTGCACCGCATCGGCCGCACCGGCCGCGCCGGCGCCGAAGGCGAAGCCGTGTCCTTCGTCAGCAGCGAGGAGCGTCCGCTCCTCGCTGCGATCGAGAAGCTCATGAACCGCAAGGTCGAGAGCCGCGTCGTCCCTGGCTTCGAGCCTGGAACTGCGCCACGCCATCAGAGCCAGGAGCAGAAGCGGCACGTCCCACAGAGGCATGCGCCGCAGCGCAGGCAGGAGCAGCACAGAAATCGGGGTCAGAGTCCGAATTCGTCGGAGCGGCACCGCGGGCCGCGCAGGGACCGCCCGGCTTATAGCGCCGCCGCGATGCCTGCCCCCATCGCCAAGGAGCGTGAAGCGCAAATTCAGGAAGCGCGCGCGCGCATGACAGCCGAAGGCGAGGCGCCGCGAAGGCCCGCCCCCGGCCGCCGCACCCGGCAGCACGAGCCTCGTCTTGGCGCCGCCCTCCTCGGGAACAAGCGCCCAACCTGAGCACGCGGCAAATCGGGGTCAGATTATTTCTCGGGCCGCTGCGGGAAGCTGCGGCCGAAGACGCCCTCGGCGATGCGGTTCTTGAGGACCTCGATCGAGCCGCCGGCGATCATCCAGCCGCGGCAGCGCCGCGCGCAGTACTCGACGAGCTCCTCCTGGCTGTAGCCCATCGCGCCCATGACCTGGAGCGCGTCGTTGGCGACGTCGAAGCCGGTGCGGTTGCAGTACGCCTTGGCGATTGCGGTTTCCTCGGCGGACGGAAGCCCGCGGTCGGCATTCACCGCCGCGCGGTAAAGCAGCAGTTGCGCGGCGTCGAGCTGCATCTTCATGTCGGCAAACTTCCACTGCAGCCCCTGGAACTCGGCGAGCAGCCGGCCGAACTGCCTCCGCTCGAGCGCCCAGGCGCGCGAGCGCTCGAACGCGTAGCGTCCCAGCGCGAGCGAGCGCGCGGCGTTGCCGATGCGCTCGACGTTGAAGCCCGCCATCTGCTTCTTGAAGCCGCCTTCGCCGAGCAGCACCATCGCCGCGGGCACGCGCACGTTGTCGAAGTGGATCTCGGTCCACTCCTCTCCCGACATGAACTTCGATGGCTTGCCCCTCCGCACGCCCGGAGCGCCGGTCTCGATCAGGACGGAGCCTATGCCGCCGACCCCGGGGCCGAAGCGGACGTACGTGAGAATCACTTCCGCATACCCCGAGTGCGTGGTGAAGATCTTCGAGCCGTTGATGCGAAAGCCATCGCCGTCCGGTGTGGCTGTGGTCTTGAGATCGGTGACCGCGGAGCCGGCGTCCGGCTCGGTCATGCCGACGGAGATGACCGCTTCACCCGCCAGAAGCTTTTTCAAGAATCTTGATTTTTGGAAGGAAGAGCCGTACTCGCCGAGGACCCTGATCGGACCGAAGTTGCCCGCCTGGACGACATCCGCGCTGCGTGGGCACACGGAGGCGACGGTCTCGATGGCGATGACCGCGTCCATCAGACTGCCGCCCTGACCGCCGTCGGCTTCCGCGAGCGTGATGCCGAGCAGCCCTTGGTTCGCCATGAGCTTCGCGACGTCCCACGGGTACTCGGGCTTGTGCGCGCGCTCGCCCGCGCCGGAAGCGAGATGCTTTTTCGAGAACGCGAGGACCGAATCGCAGAATTGCTGCTGCTCGGGCGTCAGCTGGAAGTCCATGCGGGCGGATGGTAGCCGAGCGGGACGGGCGGCCGGTCGAAAAAGGGCGGAGTCTCGGAAAGGCCGAGCACTGGCTTGAGGTAGCGTATGCGTCCGTCGGGCGCGTCCATCTGGTCGAGCAACGCAGACAGCTCGGCTTCCGGCGGGTCGTCGGGCAGGCCTGCGTAGTTCTCGACCGTGCCGCGGTCCACGATCCACTTCCCGACGCGCGCGAGCGCCACGCGCACGAGCCAGCTCCCGCCCGCGCGAGCGCGACGCTCGAGCGCGACGCAGACGCCGAAAGCCATCAGGTACCCGCTCACGTAGTCGATCGCCGAGACCGGCAGCAGGCTCGGCTTTCCTCCTTTGCCGTGCGCATGCGCGATCCCGCTCACCGACTGCACGATGCTGTCGAAGCCCCGCCGCTCGCGCCACGGCCCGGTCGGTCCCCAGGCGCTCAGCGATGCGCACACGATGCCGGGCCGCAGCTTCGCGAGAGCCTCGGGCGAAAAGCCGCGCGCCGCGAGTGCGCCAGGACGGTAGGACTGGACGAACACATCCGCATCGCGGATCAATTGCTCAAGCACCTTCACTTCGGCCGAATCTCGAAGATCCAATCGGGCGGAACGCTTGCCCATGCCGGTATCCAGATCGACCAGGCCGGAGTCGGGCAAGTGCGCCGCGCTGATCTTGAGCACGTCCGCGCCGTGCTCGGCAAGGCTCTTGGCGCAGGTCGGTCCGGCGAGCACGCGGGTCAGGTCGAGAGTCCGGACGTTGCTCAAGGGTCTCGGCTGAAGGCTCAACCGCTCGGGCGGCGAATTGCCGATTTGCTCAATAGTCAGCAACGGCTGAGCAGCCACCGCCTGAGCCTGCGGGTGCTCGCTCCACGTTGCATGGCTGCGTACGTAGCCTGCACAGCCGCCCGCGGCATGGATCGCGTCTTCCAAAGCGATGCCCTCCCAGGAGCGGCTCGCCTCCTCCGCCCGCGCGCGATCGTGCGGCGTGCCAAGGACGCGCATCGCGGCGTCGCGGTGGTTCGGGAAGTTGCAATGGATGCTGATCCAGCCGTCACGCACCGGGTAGAAGCCGCTCAGCGGATCCCATACCGCGGGCGCCTTGCCATTGACGCGCAGATATCTCGCGCTGCGCAGCGAGATCGCCGCCGATCGAGCGTTCACGGCCACATGTTGCATCTTTCCGGAAAGATTTCTAATAGACACACCTAGTGCCCCGAGCGCGCCGCAGGCCGCGGCCCCAACACGGTAGCGCAAGGGGAGCACCGGATCGTCGCCCGTGAAGTGGACTTCCGAGAAGTCCGTTCCCGCGGCGAGCAGGACCTCACGCAGCGCGGCTTGCGGCATCAGAGTGCCTTTACGAGGACCGGAAAAATGAAGCCGATCATGCGGCCTCCCGGGCCACCAGGGCGTCGACCGCGACGACGCCGTCGGCTTTGACCACGAGCGGATTGATCTCCGCCTCGCGCACCGGCCGGCCTCTCGCCAGCGCGAGCCGCGAGAGCGCCGACACGGCCTGGGCGAGGGCCTTGACGTCGCCGCGCGGCAGGTTGCGATAGCCGCGGATCGTGGCCAAACCCTTCACCTGTTCGATCATTTCTGCGGCCTCCGTTTCGCTCACCGGGGCAATACGCAGCGCGTAGTCGCGATAGACCTCGGCTAGCACGCCGCCCGCGCCGACGAGCACGAGTGGCCCGACCACCGGGTCGTCGCGGTAACCGACGATCGCTTCGGCCAGCCCCGACTGCATTTCCTGCACGAGCACCCGGGCGGCACCCATCTTCCGCGCAGCCTTCTCGAGGTCCTCACGGCTCGCGACACCGAGGGCGACGCCGCCGCGCTCGGTTTTGTGCGCCTCCAGCAACTTCACCGCCACCGGGTAGCGAAGCGCATGCGAAAACTCTGGCCCCTCCGCGATCGCCCAGCGCGCGACCGGGATGCCGAGCGCCGTGAGCAGGTCGAACGGGTTCTGCGGGATATCGCCGGGTACGGCAAGCGCCGGCGGCTTCCGCGGCGATCGCCATGAGAGCAACGCCGCGACTGCATCCGCGCAGGCTTCGGGCGTGCGGAACGCCGGGATTGCGGCGGCGGCGGCAAGCGCCAGCGAGCGCTCCGCGTGCGGAGTGAAGAAGCACACTATGGGTTTTGACTTTTTCGACTGAATGATTGGCTGAACAGCAAGCTCCGGATGAAACTGCGCCGAGGAGCCCACGCAGGCGATCACCAGGTCGCATTCGGATGCCGAAGCCGTCTCGAGCGCCTCGGCGTAGTTCTGCCCGCTCGCGGCCATGGTCAGGTCCATGATCGGCGCGGCGAGCTCCACGCCGCGCATGCCGAGCCGGTCCACCACGCTTGCCGCTCCGCCGCCGGTGGTGGTCACGACCGTAACAGCGCCTCTTCTTTTCAAATCCAAAGGTTTTGTTCCCGACATGAGAGGCGGAATCTCCAGAAGCGTCTCGAGCATGTCGACGCGCACGATGCCGCAGTCACGGAAGTAGGCGTCGAGCGCAGCGTCGGTCCCGGCGAGAGCGCCGGTGTGCGAGAGCGCAGCCGCTACGCCGAGCTCGGAGCGGCCGAGCTTGTAGGCGACGACCGATTTTCCGGCCGCGCGCGCTGCGCGCGCCGCGCGAGCCAGCCGCTCCGCATCCCGGATCGTCTCTAGGAAGAGCAGGATGACGCGCGTGCCCGGGTCCGCGGCGAGGAGCTCGACCAGCTCGCCGACCGAAAGGTCCGCCTCATTGCCGACCGACACCAGCTTGGCGAAGCCGAGGCCTCGTGCCGCGCCGCGCGAGAGCAGCGTCCCGAGCATGGTCCCGCTCTGCGAGACGATGCTCGTCGTGCCCGCGGGCAGCGCGTCCATCTCGAGCACTGCGTTCACGCTGAGCGCGAGGCGGCCCGGGACGTCGATCACGCCCATGCTGTTCGGGCCAAGGAGCCGCACGCCGAGCGCACGCGCGCGCGCCACGAGGTCGGCCTGGCGCCGCACGCCTTTCGGCCCGGCGTCGGAGAAGCCGCCGCTGAAGACGCTCGCCACCGGGACGCCGCGCCTGCCGCAGTCCTCGAGCGCCTGCTCCACGTCCTCGATCAGGATGTAGGCGTGATCCACCGCTTCCGCGATGTCGGAGACACGGGCATACGCCTTCTCGCCGAGGATCTCCTTACGCGTCGGATTGACCAAAAACACGTTTCCGGCGTAGCCATGCCTTGTCAGATAGCGCCGCGGGCGCGCGGTGTTCTTCGCCGGGTCCCCCGAGGCGCCCACGAGCGCTACGGATCTCGGCGCGAACAGCGCCCGCACGAGGCTCATCTCTGGTTTGCCCCCCTGACAAGAGGGGACGCGAGCGAGCTTCTTGCGAGCGGGCGGTTGGTTTTCGCAAGACCCCAACCCCCCGCTCGCCTGCCGCTGCGCGGCAGGCTCACGACCCCCTTATCAGGGGGTCGGCAAGAATTAGCGCTCGTCACCGCGTTCGCACTGCAAGTCATTCGAGCTGCCACAAATGCTGCAGAACTTCCTTCGCTTTCGCCTCGCCGATCACCGGTGTGACGAGCTCGAAGTACTTCTCCTCCAGCGCCCGGTCGGACAGCGGCGCGTCGGGGTCGCCGATGCGCGTAGGCTGGAGCCACTCTTCGCGACGGCCGCGCGCGGTAATCGCGACCCGCGCCGCGCGTTTCGCCGGAAAGGCAGCTTCCAGCTCGGGATCCAAGCAAGTCTTGATTTTCTTGAGAACATCTCTTGTCTTCGGATCGCGCAGGCGTTCCGGCTCGAAGGCGGCAAGCCGCACCGAGCCGTGGGTCAACGCGGTGGCGACGACGTACTTGAGCGAAAAGCGGCCCTCGGCGGGCGTGCGCGGATCCTCATAGTGCGCCACCTCGAGCCCGGCGCGGTAGGTCGCGACCTCCACGCTTTCGATGTCGTCGGCTTCGATCTGCATCCGCTTCTTGAGATGCAGCGCGCCGTCGATCGCGGCAAAGGTGTGGCCGCAGCAGGCGTGGTTTTTGAACGTCATGCGCGTGATGTGGAAATCCTTGCCGAGCGTGGCGAACCCGCGCTCCCAGTCGGGATTGTCGCCCATCGCTCTGGCGAACCCCGTCATGACGTCGAGCGAGCCGGTGATGCCTTCGCGCGCCATCAGCGCCGCGCTGACGCCCGCTTCCGCGGCGCGTCCGGCGTGCAGCGGCTTCGACATCGAATCCATGCGGAACGCCTGCTGCAGGCCGGCGGCGAACGTCGTGACGGTGGCGAGCGCATGCGCGAACTTCCCGCGGTCGAGATTGAGCGCCTCAGCCGCGGCCGCCGCGGCACCGAAAGCGCCAATGGTGCCGGTGTTGTGCCAGTGCCTGTAATGCGCCTTTCCCATCGCCGCCGCGATGCGCGTGGAGATTTCGTAGCCGACGACGACGGCCCGAAGAACGTTTTTATTGATCGAAAAAGCGGAAGCGATCGTAGGAGCGCCCGGGTGGTAGATGCCGTCCCGGAAAATGTCATCCACCTCGACCGTGTGGGCCGCGGTGCCTTCGAGCAGCGCTTTCAGCCGCGACGACTCGCGCTCTCCGGCGAACGCTTTCTTCATGAGGGTGACGGGGGGGACTACCATCCCGGGATACAGCGCGGCATGCCAATCGATCACTGCGCGACGCGCGTGATGCACCACGTCTTCCGGAAGGGGTTTCTCCCTGAAAGAAACTGCCCAATCGGCAAAGCGCTCGACGAGGTGCATCAGCTGAGCGCGCGCGCCGCGGCGTCGATGCGACGGCAGGCCTCTTCCAGATTGGCGAGCGAGCTCGCGAAGGAGACGCGAAAGTACGGCGAGAGGCCGTAGCCCGCACCGTTCGGCACCGCGACGCCGTGTTCGAGGAGATGCGCCGTCACATCGGCGTCGTTTTCGATCGCCTGCCCCTGCGGCGCGCGCTTGCCGATCCATCCCGCGCAAGAGACGTAGACATAGAAAGCTCCGTCCGGAGCGTTGCAAGCAAGGCCCGGCACGGCGGCGAGCTTCGGCACGATGAAATCGCGGCGCGCCTGGAATTCCCGGCATCGCTCGTGAACGATGTCCATCGGACCGTTCAGCGCCGCGACCGCCGCGGCCTGGCTCACCGAGGAAGGGTTGAGCGAGCTCTGGCCCTGCATGCGCGCCATAGCGCGGATGAGCTCGAGCGGCCCGCAAGCGTAGCCGAGACGCCAGCCCGTCATGGCGAAAGTCTTGGATACCCCGTTGACGGTGAGCGTGCGTTCGGCGAGCTGAGGCGCGATTGCCGCGAGCGTCGCGAAAGGCCGCCCGTCGAAAAGGACGTGCTCGTACATGTCGTCGCTGATGATATGGACCGAGGGATGCAGCTCGAGGACGGCGGCGAGGGCGCGCAGCTCATCGGCGCCGTACACGGCGCCGGTCGGGTTGGAAGGCGAGTTGAGCATCAGCCATTTGGTCTTTCGAGTTATCGCCCGTTCCAGCGCGTCGGGTCGCAACTTGAATCGGTCTGCTGGTCGCGTCGGGATCCAGACCGGCACGCCCTCTGCGAAATAGGTGATGTCGGCGTACGCGACCCACGACGGCGCCGGGATCAACACTTCGTCGCCCGGGTCGAGCGTCGCCATGAGCGCGTTGTACAGGATCTGCTTGCCGCCCGCGCCGGCCGAGACGTTCTCCGGGCGGCATTTAAGGCCGTTCTCGCGCTTGAACTTGACCACGATCGCCGCTTTGAGCTCCGGCGTCCCGTCCACCGGTGTGTAGTGAGTGTGGCCGGCGCGCATGGCGCGGTACGCGGCCTCGATCACATGGTCGGGGGTGTTGAAGTCCGGCTCGCCCTGCGCAAGCTCGACGATGCTGCGGCCCACGGCGCGCAGCTCGCGCGCGCGCTGCGCCGCGCGGGCCGAGGCCGAGATGCGGGCGCGCTCGACGCGTGCCGCCAGGAATCCCACCATCAATTCAAAATCCTGCTTTAATCCTTGAACGACGAGTTTAACG
>DATFEI010000226.1:0-3532 GCA_035251315.1 Burkholderiales bacterium
CTGCACCGCCCGCACCACCTTCGCGCCGAGCTGCACCGCCTTCGCCACCGTGGCGTCCACGTCCTTCACGTAGAGGTGGATCTGCACCGGCGTGCCGCCGCGCGCCTGCGGGCCGAGGAAGTTCATGTCCTCGTACTCGTCGGAGAGCATGATCTTCGAGTCGCCGAACCTGAGCTCCGCGTGGCCGAGCTTGCCCGCGGGGCCGGGCATGCGCATCACTTCCTTCGCGCCGAAGGCGTTCTTGTAGAAGTCGATCGCCCGGGCCGCGCCGCGGATGGCGAGGTAGGGCGTGATGACGTTGTAGTCCTTCGGAATCGGCTGGACCTTCTTCTTCGCCGCGTCTCTCTTCGCGAGGGGCTTCCCGCGCGTTGCTTTCTTCTTCATCGGTTTCCTCCTTTCGGTTCTGCAGCCGCCAAGATATCGCAGGCTCGGTCAACCCGGTCACGGGTCCCGCGTTGATTTCCAGCCAAGGGACCGGAAAGTGGGGCGATCCATCGAAGCGCAGATCATGGAGCTACGCGGGCAGCGCATCATGCTGGATGCGGACCTCGCCAGGCTCTATGAGGTGTCGACCAAGGCGCTGATTCAGGCGGTGAAGCGCAATCGCGAGCGCTTTCCCGCCGACTTTGTATTTACTTTGACGAATCATGAGGTTGCCGTTTTGAGGTCACAAATTGTGACCTCAAAGCCCTCGCCTCCCGGGCGCGGAGGCCGGCGCACCGCGCCTTAGGCCTTTTCCGAACAGGGCGTTGCCATGCTGTCCTCCGTCCTGAAGAGCACCCGGGCAATCCAGGTCAGTGTGGAGATCATGCGAGCCTTCGTGCGCATGCGCGGCCTGGTCGCGCACGACCGGGAGTTGGCGCGGCGGCTCAATGATCTGGAATCGAGATACGACCGTCAATTCAATGTCGTATTCGACGCCATCCGGGAGCTGATGACACCCCTGGCGACCCCGTCCAAACGTCGCATCGGATTTATTTCGACCGATTGAGCCGCCCTACCACTCCCGCCAACCCTTGTGGAGCGGGAAGTAGAGTCCCCGGCGCGTAGCGCCCACCGCTTCTGCATACCCATCGAGCTGCGGCGCGTACCGCTCTTGCTGCAGGTCGAGGAAGACCTCTACGCCGGCTCCCTCGTGCTCGCTCGTCTTGTAGTCCACCACCCACTTCCTCCCGTCGGCGTCCTCGAAATAGCGGTCGATGCGGAAGCTGCGCGCGCGGTTGCGCAGCCGGTACTCGCTACGCACCACCGGATGCGGGCCGAGCAGCCAGCGCCCGCGCTCGTCGGCAAGCGCGTTTTTCAATGCAGAAACGACGAGCGCAAGGGCGCGATCCAGTTCGGCGGACGGCACGCCGCGGCGCTGAAGGTCGCTCGCGAATCCGCTACGCAGCCCATCAACGCGCTTCGCATCCCACCCGCGCAGCTCGTCCTCGGCGATGCGCTGCAGCCACGCATGCACCACCGTCCCCGCATGGCGAACAGTCTCCTTTGCCCAGTCGAACGGAGGCGCCTCCTCTTCGCGTCCCTCCTCCGTCGATTTCCAGGTTGTGGAATCTGGCGCCCCAGGCATCTCAAAATCTGAAGGCAGCCTCCTCAACTCCCCCGCCGGCAACGACTCCTCCACCTCCGACTCCTTCGCCACCGCCGCAGGCAACCTCACCCGCTCGCCCAACGCCGCCCAGGCCAATCCCAGCAACGAGCGCCGCGCAGGCATCTTCACCACGCCGTCCTCGTCCACCTTCACGACGCCGAGCAGGTGCAGGCGCGACTCCGCGCGCGTCGCCGCGACATAGAAGAGGCGCCCCGCCTCGATGTCCTCCGCCTCCCGGTCGAGCTGGCGCACGTATTGGTACAAAGGCTCCTGCTCGCCGCCGGTCTCATCCACCGGCGCGATGAGCAGGCCGCCGCCCGGCAGGCTGCGCCACGCAAACAACGGCTTCATCCCCGAGCGCGGCGGCCGGTCGAGGCCCGGCACGATGACGGTGTCGAACTCGAGGCCCTTCGCCTTGTGGATGGTCATGATCTCCACCGCCTCGGGGCCGGCCTCGACGTCGGGCTCGGCGTAGAGCTTGCCGAGGCTCTCGGCGAGGAGCGCGAAGTCCTCCAACTCGCCCGCTTCCTCCAATCGCTCGAGCTCTTCGAAGAAGATCTCGGCGTCCTCGAGGTCAGTCGCGTCCTCCACGCAGGCCGGGCCGCCCAAAGCTAGCCAGGCGCCCTCCACGCGGTCGCGCAGGGTGCCGCGCAGGCGGTTCTCCAGCGCGGGCTCGAGGATGGAGACCATGCGCGCAAGGCGCGGCTTGCCCTGCATCAACTCCCAGACCGTGAGCTCGGACTTGCCTTCGAAGTACTCGGAGAGCTCGGCGAGCGTGAGGCCGCACCATGGCGCGCGCAGGATCGCGAGCCAGGCGATGCGATCAGCGAGGTGCGTCAACGCCCTGGTCAGCGCATACAGATCCTGCACCACCTGCTTCTCGCCCAGCTGCTCGATCTCCACCGCGCGAAAGCGGATGCCCGCGCCTTTGAGCGCCGGGACGATGGAATCCAGATGGCTGCGGTTCCGCACCAAGATCGCCGTCCGGCCGCGCGCCTCGGCCACGAGCTCCGCCACGCGATGCGCCTCCGCCTCGCGGTCGGCGAAGGTGTGCAGCATCGGCTCGCCCTCGGAATCCGGCGCGTGGAACGGCACGGACGCCGAATAGGCCACCGCGCCGGAGGCCTCCTCCTCGAACGCGGGCAGCACGCCCGGGAACACCTGGTTCACCCACTCCACGATCGCGCCCTGGGAGCGGAAGTTGGTGGACAGGTCGATGCGCTCGAGCCGCAGGTTCGGCAACCCGCGGTCGCGCGCGTGCAGGAAGAGGCCCACCTGCGCATCCCGAAACCGGTAGATGGACTGCATCGGGTCGCCGACGACGAACACGGTGCGCCCGTCGTCTGTCTCCCAGCCGGCGGTAAGGCGCTCGAGGAGCTCCCACTGCGAGTTGGAAGTGTCCTGGAACTCGTCGACCAGCAGGTGGTGCACGCGCACGTCCATGGACAGCAGCAGGTCCGTGGGCTCGTCCGGCGTGCCGAGCGCGAGCAGCGCGCCGTGCGCGATCTCGGTGAAGTCCACCTCGCCCCGCTCGGCGAACAGGATGCGCAGCTGCGCCACCGCGGGCTTGAGGAGCGCGAGGATCGCGTGCAGCGCGCCCCACTGCCTGTCGGTATATTTCTCCGGAGGCAGCAGCAGCAGCGCCGCGAGCGCTTCGCGCAGCCCCGGGACCGCTTGCAGCTCCTCGGGGGCGGGCTTGGGGCGCTTCCTCCACTCGCCCTTCTGCGTGAGCACTTTCTCCGCGAGCTCGGGCGAGGCCTGCGGGCAGAGGGCCTGCGCGCGGCCGATCAGGCGCTTGCGCTCCGCGGCGAGCGTGGCCTCCAGCACGGCGCGCGTGGGCGCCTCGCCCGTCTTCGGCAGCCACTGGTCGCGCCGCCCGAGGATCTCCGCGAGCATCCCGGACGCGCGCGCCACGTCGTTGTCCAGGTGCGCGAGCATGCT
>DATFEI010000156.1:0-3338 GCA_035251315.1 Burkholderiales bacterium
CACGGAGATGGTGATGCCGGGGGACAACGTGAAGATGGTGGTGACGCTGATCACGCCGATCGCGATGGAGCAGGGGCTTCGCTTCGCCATCCGCGAGGGCGGCAAGACGGTGGGCGCCGGCGTGGTAGCCAAGATTCTTGAGTAAAGAAAAATGCAAAGCCAGCGAATCCGGATCCGCCTCAAAGCCTTCGACTATCGGCTGATCGACCAGTCGGCGCTGGAGATCGTTGATACGGCGAAGCGCACCGGCGCGGTAGTGCGCGGTCCGGTGCCATTGCCGACGCGCAAGCAGCGCTTCGACTTGCTGCGCTCGCCGCACATCGACAAGGCTTCGCGCGACCAGCTCGAGATCCGCACGCACCTGAGGTTGATGGACATCATCGATCCGACGGACAAGACCGTCGACGCACTTATGAAGCTGGACCTGCCGGCTGGCGTCGACGTGGAGATCAAGGTTCAGTAGTTTTTGAAGTGACTTGCGGGCCAATTGCAGCCCGCGCCTCAACAGAGGTCAACAATGACTATAGGAATGGTCGGCCGCAAGGTCGGCATGACGCGAATCTTCACCGACGACGGTGCCACGCTGCCGGTGACGGTGCTCGACGTCTCCGACAACCGGGTGACGCAAATCAAGACCGCGGAGAAGGACGGCTACGCCGCTGTGCAGTTGGCATTCGGCAAACGCCGCGCGACGCGCGTCAACAAGCCGCTCGCCGGGCACCTCGCCAAGGCGGCGGTCGAAGCCGGGCATGTGCTCAAGGAATTCAGGCTCGCGAAGCCCGAAGAGCTCGGCGAGCTCAAGCCCGGCTCGAAGATTCCGGTGCAGCAACTGTTCAAGGTTGGGCAGCTCGTCGACGTGCAGGGAGTGACGATCGGCAAGGGATTCGCCGGCGTGATCAAGCGCCATCATTTCCACTCCCAGGGCGCAAGCCACGGTAACTCCATTTCGCACAGGACCCCCGGCTCGACCGGCCAGAATCAGAGCCCGGCGCGCGTCTTCCCCGGCAAGCGCATGCCAGGGCACCTCGGCGACGTGCGGCGCACCATCTCCAACCTGGAGATCGTACGCATTGATGCCGAACGGCAGCTTCTGCTCGTGAAGGGGTCCGTGCCGGGCTCAAGCGGGCGGGATGTCGTAGTGCGCCTCGCCGCAAAGGGGCAAAGGGCTCCGCTCAAGGCCCAGGCGGCGAAGGCCGCGCCCAAGGCGGAGCCAAAGGCCGAGGCAAAACCGGCCGCGAAGCCCGCCGCCAAGCAACCCGCGCCGAAGGTCTGACATGGAACTCAAGAGGATCGCGGAGAAGGGCACGAGCGGCGCCGACACCTTGAACGCGAAGGACGAAGTTTTCGCGCGCGATTTCAACGAAGCGCTGGTCCACCAGCTCGTCGTCGCCTACCAGGCGAACGCGCGCATCGGCTCACGCGCACAGAAGGACCGCGGTGCGGTGAAGCACTCCACCAAGAAGCCCTGGCGGCAGAAAGGCACTGGGCGCGCGCGCGCCGGCATGACGTCGAGCCCGCTGTGGCGCGGCGGCGGCAAGATCTTTCCGAACTCGCCGGACGAGAACTTTTCGCACAAGGTGAACCGAAAGATGTACCGCGCCGGCATGGCGTCCATCCTTTCGCAGCTCGCCCGCGAGGACCGCATTCGCGTGGTCGACCAATTTAAGGTCGACACGCCCAAGACCAAGCTCCTCGCCCAGAAGGTCAAGGCGATGGGCTTCGACGAGGTGCTCGTGCTCACTGAGGAAGTCGACCAGAACCTGCTGCTGTCGTCGCGTAATCTCGAGAACGTGCAGGTGATGTCGGTGCGCAACGCGAACCCGGTGGCCCTCGTGCGTTGCGCAAAGGTGCTGCTGACCAAGGGTGCGCTGGCTCGGCTCGAGGAGCTCCTCAAGTGAAGAAGTACAACATCGACCAGCTGATGAACGTAGTCCTTGCGCCGGTGGTATCGGAGAAGAGCACCTTTGTTGCCGACAAGAACCGCCAGTACGTGTTCCGCGTCGCCGACGATGCGACCAAGCCCGAGATCAAGGCGGCGGTCGAGCTCATGTTCAAGACCAAGGTCGACTCGGTCACCGTGTCAAACGTCAAGGGCAAGCAACGGCGCTTCGGCCGCACCATCGGGCGTAAACGCAACTGGAAAAAGGCCTACGTGCGCCTGGCCGAAGGTCAGGAAATCAACTTCGCCGCCACGGAGTAACGCCGATGCCTCTCGTAAAAGTCAAGCCTACTTCGCCCGGCCGGCGCGCTCTGGTCAAGGTTGTGACGCCCGACCTGCACAAGGGCGACCCGTTCTGGCCGCTGACGCGCAAGCAGTCGAAGACCGTCGGCCGTAACCACCACGGCACGATCACCATGCGCCACAAGGGCGGCGGCAACAAGCAGCACTACCGCGTGATCGATTTCCGGCGCGATAAGGATGGCATCAACGCCCGCGTGGAGCGGCTCGAGTACGACCCGAACCGCAGCGCGCACCTCGCCCTGCTGCTTTACGCCGATGGCGAGCGCCGCTACATGATCGCACCCAAAGGCCTGCAGGTGGGCGCCCAGGTCGTTTCCGGTGCCGAGGCGCCGATCAAGAGCGGCAATGCACTGCCGCTGCGCAACGTTCCCGTCGGCACGATCGTGCATTGCGTGGAAATGCTGCCAGGCAAGGGCGCGCAGCTTGCGCGCTCGGCTGGCACGGGCGTGCAGGTGCTCGCGCGCGAGGGGTCGTACGCACAGCTCCGGCTGCGCTCGGGCGAGATCCGCAAGGTACACATCGACTGCCGCGCCACGATCGGCGAGGCGGGCAACGCCGAGCACAATCTCGAGTCGATCGGCAAGGCGGGGCGCAAGCGCTGGCGCGGCGTTCGCCCGACGGTGCGCGGCGTCGCCATGAACCCGATCGACCATCCACACGGTGGCGGCGAAGGCCGCACGGCGGCGGCCGGCCCGCCTCAATCGCCGTGGGGCACGCAGAGCAAGGGATTCAAGACCCGCCGCAACAAGCGCACTCAAGTCATGATCGTGCGCGATCGCCGGGTGAAATAAGGAAGCGATATGGCACGCTCAATCAAGAAGGGCCCGTTCGTGGACCACCACCTGATGGCCAAGGTCGAGAAGGCGCGCGCAGGCAATGACAAGCGTCCGATCAAAACCTGGTCGCGGCGCTCGACCATCGTGCCCGACTTCGTCGGTCTGACCATCGCCGTGCACAACGGAAAGCAACACATGCCGGTGTACGTCACCGAGAACATGGTCGGCCACAAGCTCGGCGAGTTCGCGCTGACGCGGATCTTCAAGAGCCACTCGGCGGTCGGCAAGCGCACCGCGGAAGCCGTGGGCCACGAGCGCCG
>DATFEI010000101.1:0-6204 GCA_035251315.1 Burkholderiales bacterium
AACGACCACCTCGCCGCCGGCGCGGAGTACATCGTCACGCCGGATCCCTCTTGCATGATGCACCAGAAAGGCTGCGCCGAGCGCCTCGGGCTCGGCCTCAAGTTCATCCATATCGCGCAGGTGCTGAATGGGGCGCGCGCATGAAGCGGGTCGATCACGCCGAAGCTTCCTCGGTCTTTCTGAAATCGAAGACCCATGCGGAATTCCACGACAAGAGGCTGTGGGATCTCAGGCAGAAGCGCGATCGCGAGGCCCACGCGATCCCGGAATGGGAGGAGCTGCGCAATCTCGCCTCGGCGATCAAGGAGCACACGCTCTCGCATCTCGCCGACTACCTTGAGCAGTTCGAGCGCAACGCGACCGCGAACGGCATGCACGTGCACTGGGCGCGCGACGCGGCGGAGCACAACCAGGTGGTTTATGACCTGTTGAGCAAGCGAAACGTAAATGTTTTGGTCAAGAGCAAGTCCATGCTCACGGACGAATGCGAGATGCGGCCGTTCCTCGAGACGCGCGGCATCGAGATCGTCGAGACGGACCTCGGCGAGCGCATCCAGCAGCTCGACGACGAGCCGCCGAGCCATATCGTGGTGCCCGCGGTGCACAAGCTGCGCGCGGATGTGGCCGAGGTTTTTTCGAAAACCATCGGAACGGAAAAAGGCAAGACCGACGTTCCGTATCTTGCGGAGAGCCAGCGCCGGCACACGCGGCCCTATTACCTCAAGGCCGGCGCGGGGATGACGGGCGCGAACTTCGCCGTCGCCGAGACCGGCAGCTTTGTGGTTTGCACGAACGAAGGCAACGCCGATCTCTCGGCCAACCTGCCGCCGCTGCACATCGCGTCGATCGGCATCGAGAAGCTGATCCCGCGCCTCGCGGACCTGGGCGTCTTCGTGCGCATGCTCTCGCGCAGCGCCCTCGGCTCGCCGATTACGCAGATCACGTCGCATTTTCGCGCGCCGCGCCCTGGGAGCGAGATGCACGTCGTGCTGGTCGACAACGGCCGTTCCGAGCGCCTGGGCATGGAAGGCTTCTGGCCCTCGCTCAAGTGCATTCGCTGCGGCGCCTGCATGAACACCTGCCCGGTGTACCGCCGCAGCGGGGGTCTCTCCTACGGTGCGACCTATTCCGGGCCGATCGGGGTGATCGTTGATCCCACGTTCAACCTGCGCAAATACAGCGCACTGCCGTTCGCCTCGACGCTCAACGGCAGCTGCACTCGTGTGTGCCCCGTAAGGATCGACATCCACGACCAGATCTATCGCTGGCGCAAGGTCATCGCCGAGCGCAATCAGCTTCCCATGGTGAAGAAGGAAGCGATGCGCATGGCCGGCAAGGTGCTCTCGAGCCCCAAGCTCTACCGCATGGCGGTGAAGGCGGCGCAAGCCGGTCTCGACTACCTGCCGCGCTCGATGATCTACAACCCGCTCAACGCCTGGGGAAAACAGCGCGAGGTGCCGAAGACGCCCAAGCAGTCCTTCCGCGAGTGGTACCTCAAGAACCGATGAGCAGCCGCGGCGACATCCTGGCGCGCGTGCGCCGCAATCAGCCGGCCGCGGTGGCGCTGCCCGAGGTACCGTTGTTCGACTCGGTCATACACGACTTCAGGATCAATCTGGAGCGTATGGGCGGAGGGTTTTTCGAGGGAAAACCTACTGAGCTTATCGGGAATAGGTTCGCGGATGCCCGCGTGATTCTCTCCACCGTGCCGGAAGTCAAGGGTAACCGCGAGCTCCCCGACGATCCGAGAAAGCTGGAAGACGTGGACGTGGGCGTGGTCCGAGCGCGCTTCGGCGTCGCCGAGACCGGCTCGGTGTGGCTCTCGGAGCGCGAGTTCGGGGTGAATGCGCTCGGCTTCCTGCCGCAGCACCTCGTCGTGCTGCTCGACCCGAAGGCGATCGTGCCGAATTTGCATCATGCTTACCGGCACCCCGCGTTCAGCAAGGCGCGCTACGCGGTGCTCATGACCGGGCCCTCGGCCACCGCCGACATCGAGGGGATTCTGGTCCGTGGCGCGCAGGGCATCCGCAGCCTGACCGTGGTTGCTTGTTGACCCAAATCAAGAGTATCGCGGCTTGAGCCGCGATACTGCGCACATGTTCCAGATCCGGATCCACGGCCGCGGCGGGCAAGGCGTGGTGACCGCCGCCGAGATGCTCTCGATCGCGGCGTTCCGCGAGGGCAAGCACGCGCAGGCCTTCCCGAGCTTCGGCTCCGAGCGCACCGGGGCGCCGGTGGTGGCTTTCTGCCGCATCGACGACAGGGAAATCCGCCTGCGCGAGCCGGTCATGCAGCCCGATGCGCTCATCATCCAGGACCCGACGCTGCTCCATCAGGTCGACGTCTTCGCCGGGCTCGCGCCGGGCGGCTACATCCTGATCAACACCTCGCGCAGCTTCGAGGACCTCGGCCTCGCCGAGCTGAAGGAAAAATTCAGGACGGCGACGATCCCGGCGACCGAGCTGGCGAAAAAGCACCTCGGGCGCCCGCTGCCCAACGCAGTGCTGCTCGGCGCCTTCTCGGCGTTCTCGGAGCAGATCTCCCTCGAGGCGGTGAGCGCGGCCATCCGCGACAAGTTCGCCGGCAAGGTCGCCGAAGCGAACGTCGCCGCCGCCGCCGAGGCATTCGAGCTTCTGTGCAATGCTGAAACAGCTTGAAGGCTCCCGTGCGGTCGCCGAGGCCGTGGCGCGGTGCCGGCCCGAGGTGATCTGCGCCTATCCGATCTCGCCGCAGACCCACATCGTGGAGGCGCTCGGCGAGCTGGTCGCCGAGGGCGAGGTCGGAAACTGCCAGTTCATCAACGTCGAGTCCGAGTTCGCCGCGATGTCGGTGGCGATCGGCGCTTCGGCCGCCGGCGCTCGCGCATACACCGCCACCGCCTCGCAGGGGCTGCTCTTCATGGCCGAAGCGCTCTTCAACGCCTCGGGGCTCGGCCTGCCGATCGTGATGACGGTGGCGAACCGCGCGATCGGTGCGCCGATCAACATCTGGAACGACCACACCGACTCGATGTCGCAACGCGACTGCGGCTGGATCCAGCTCTTTGCCGAGACCAACCAGGAGGCGCTCGACCTGCACATCCAGGGCTTCCGCCTCGCCGAGGAGCTGTCGCTGCCGGTGATGGTGTGCATGGACGGCTTCATCCTGACGCACGCCTACGAGCGCGTCGACATGCCGACGCAGAAGCAGGTCGATGCTTACCTTCCTGAATTTTCTCCACGACAAGTCCTTGACCCTGACGAGCCCGTGTCGATCGGCGCGATGGTTGGCCCCGAAGCCTTCACCGAAGTGCGCTACCTCGCGCACGCGAAGCAGATGGAGGCGCTCGAACTCATCCCGGGCTGGGCGGAGGAGTTTCGCCGTGCCTTCGGCCGGGAGGCGGGCGGCCTCGTTCATGCCTACCGCATCGAGGACGCCGAGACCGTCGTCGTGGCGCTCGGCTCGGTGCTGGGCACGGTCAAGGACACGGTCGACGAGATGCGCAGCCGCGGCATTCGAATCGGCGCCCTGGGGATCGCCTGCTTCAGGCCCTGGCCGCTCAGCGTCGTGCGGCAGGCGCTCTCCAACGCCAAGCGCGTCATCGTTCTCGAAAAAAGCCTGGCCGTGGGTATAGGCGGCATTGTGTCGACCAACGTACGCACCGCGCTCGACCGCGCTATTCCTGTTCACACCGTAATTGCAGGCCTGGGCGGTCGCCCGATCACCAAGGCATCGCTCCACAAGGTCTTTGCTTCGGAAAAGCTCGACCCCACTACATTTCTCGATCTCGATCGGTCCCTCGTGGAGAAAGTGCTGGCGAGGGAAAAAGAGCTGCGCCGCAGCGGGCCGCGCGCGGAAATCATCCTGCGGGAGAAACATGGCCTTCCAGCCCGTTAAGTACTACCAGACCGGCACCTTCACGGTCGGCAACCGCTTGTTACCGCCCGAGACGCGTTCGGTGCAGTCGAACATGCGCCGCACCAACTCGCTCAACTCCGGCCACCGTGCTTGCCAGGGCTGCGGCGAAGCGCTTGGGGCGCGCTACGCGATCGACGCCGCGATGGAGGCGACCCGGCGCCAGCTCGTCGCCGCCAACGCGACCGGCTGCCTGGAAGTGTTCTCCACGCCGTACCCGGAGACCTCGTGGCAGATCCCGTGGATCCACTCGCTCTTCGGCAATACCGCGGCGGTCGCCACAGGAATTGCCGCTGCCTTGAAAGCAAAAAACAAGGATGGCGTGCGCGTCATCGCTCAGGGCGGCGATGGCGGGACTACCGACATCGGCTTTGGCTGCCTGTCGGGCATGTTCGAGCGCAACGACGACGTGCTCTACATCTGCTACGACAACGAGGCGTACATGAATACCGGCGTGCAGCGCTCCTCCGCCACGCCGCCTGCCGCAAGAACCGCCACCACGACGGCCGGCAATTCGTTCGGCCAGGGGAAGAACCTCCCGCTCATCGCGATGGCGCACGGCATTCCGTATGTCGCCACCGCCACCATCGCGGAGCTCCGCGACCTCGAGGCCAAGGTGAAGCGGGCGATGGAAATCCGCGGCGCGCGCTACATCCACATCTTCGTGTCGTGTCCGCTCGGCTGGGGCCACGCTTCCGACAGCTCGATCCGGATCGCGCGCCTTGCGAAAGAGACGGGCCTCTTCCCGGTGTACGAGGCCGAGCACGGCGAGGTGACGAGCGTCTCCAAGATACGCAAGCGTTTGCCGGTGGAGGAGTACCTGAAGCCACAACGCAGGTTCGGACACCTGTTTTCCCCACAGAAGAACAACGAAGCGATTGCGAGAATCCAGGAGATGGCCGACCGCAACATCCGCAAATTCGGCTTGGTGGACAAATGAGCGATGCGTAAGCCCTTCGCCATTACCCTCGATCCCGGGTCGAGCCTCGCCAACCATACCGGCACCTGGCGCACCGAGCGCCCGATGTACGTCGACCGGCTGCCGCCGTGCAACGTCGCCTGTCCGGCGGGCGAGAACATCCAGGGCTGGCTAGCGCACGCCGAGTCCGGCGACTACGAGGCGGCCTGGCGCGTGCTCACCCAGGAGAACCCGCTGCCCGCGATCATGGGGCGCGTCTGCTACCACCCATGCGAAAGCTCGTGCAACCGCGCCGCGCTCGATTCGGCGGTCGGCATCAATTCCGTCGAGCGCTTCCTTGGCGACGAGGCGCTAAAACGGGATTGGGCTTTTCACAAGCCAAGAGAGAAAACTGGAAAGAGAGTTCTTATTGTCGGCGCCGGCCCGTCTGGGCTTTCGGCGGCGTACCACCTCGCGCGCGCCGGACACGATGTCGTGATCCGCGACGCCGGCCCGTATGCGGGCGGCATGATGCGCTTCGGAATCCCGAAGTACCGCCTGCCGAGAGAAGTTCTAGACGGCGAAGTCAAGAGAATTCTCAATCTGGGAGTCGAGCTTCGCTTGAACAGCAAGGTCGACAACATCGTCGAGGCGATGAAGGGCTTCGACGCGGTGTTCCTTGCGGTCGGCGCGCATATCGGCAAGCGCGCCTACATTCCGGCGGGGACCTCGGCCCGGATCCTCGATGCCGTGTCGGTGCTTCGCTCGATGGAAGGCGAGGAGAAGCCCAAGCTCGGCCGGCGCGTGATCGTGTACGGCGGCGGCAACACCGCGCTCGACGTCGCACGGACCGCCAAACGCCTCGGCGCCGAGGAGGCGATCATCGTTTATCGCCGCACGCGCGAAAAAATGCCGGCGCGCGACTTCGAGCTGGAAGAAGCGCTGCAGGAGGGCGTGCTGGTCAAATGGCTCTCCACGATCAAGCAAGCGGGCGATGCCTCGATTACCGTGGAGAAGATGAAGCTCGACGAGAAAGGCTTCCCGCAGCCGACCGGCGAATTCGAGACGCTTGCTGCGGATTCGGTGATCCTCGCGCTCGGACAGGATGTCGATCTGAGCTTATTGCAGGGAGTGCCTGGCCTGGAGGTCGACAACGGTGTTGTCAAAGTGGGCCCCAACATGATGACCGGCCACCGCGGCATCTTCGCCGGCGGCGACATGGTGCCTTCCGAGCGTACCGTCACCGTCGCGGTCGGCCATGGGAAGAAGGCAGCCCGCCATGTCGACGCCTGGCTGAGGAACAAGAATCATGAAAAACCGGAAAAGCATGAAACAGCGACCTTCGACAAGTTGAATCCCTGGTACTACTCCGACGCGCCGAAAACCGTGCGCCCGATGCTTGACGTGATCCG
>DATFEI010000099.1:0-5054 GCA_035251315.1 Burkholderiales bacterium
CCGCGACGGACGAGAGAAGAACTTCGTATCCCCGATCCGCACGACGCCGTGGGGATCGATCAAGAGCCCGGCCGAGTACGACGCGCCGCGGCCCGAGGATTTCGCCCGGCAGGAGCTCGCGCACGAGCCCGAGATGCTCAAGACCGACAAGCCGCTGCCCACGCTGCGTCCGAACCAGCTCAAGCGGGGAGTCGTCTGATGGGTCTCTTCGGCGGCAGGAAGACGTTATACGTCGACGCGGACATCCTCGTCATCGGCGGCGGCATGGCCGGCACGGGCGCGACCTATGAGTCGCGCTACTGGGGACGCGACCTGAAGATCGTCTGCGTCGAGAAGGCCAACATCGAGAGAAGCGGCGCCGTCGCCCAGGGTCTCTACGCGATCAACTGCTACATGGGCATGCAGTGGAACGAAAACCAGCCCGAGGACCACGTGCGCTACGCGCGCAACGACCTCATGGGCCTGGTGCGCGAAGACCTCGGCTACGACATCGCGCGGCACGTCGATTCGTCGGTGCATAAGTTCGAGGAATGGGGCCTGCCGATGATGAAGGACCCCAAGACCGGGCGTTACCAGCGCGAAGGCAAGTGGCAGATCATGATCCACGGCGAGAGCTACAAGCCGATCGTCGCCGAGGCGGCGCGCAAGGCCGCGACCGAGGTCTACAACCGGATCATGGTCACGCACCTGCTGATGGACAGCGCCAAGGCCAACCGCGTCGCGGGCGCCGTCGGCTTCAACGTCCGTACGGGCGATTACTACGTGTTCCGCGCCAAGGCCGTGATCATCGCCGCGGGCGGCGCGTCGCACATCTTCAAGCCGCGCGCCGTGGGCGAAGGAATGGGGCGGACCTGGTATGCGCCGTGGAGCAGCGCGTCCGCCTACGGTTTGCCGATCGAGGTCGGCGCCAAGATGACGCAGATGGAGAACCGCATCGTCCTGACCCGCTTCAAGGACGGCTATGGCCCCGTCGGCGCCTACTTCCTGCACCTCAAGACGTACACGCAGAACGGCTACGGCGAGGAGTACGAGAAGCGGTGGTACGAGGATACCAAGGCGCTGGTGGGCGACTACGTCGACCACCACCCGGTGCCGACCTGCCTGCGCAACCACGCCCTTCTGAAGGAGGTCGCCGCGGGCCGCGGGCCCATCCGCATGGTGACCAAGGAGGCATTCCAGGATCCCCACAAGGAAATCGTGGGCTGGGAGAACTTCCTCGGCATGACGATCGGCCAAGCGGTCGTCTGGGCCTCGCAGAACATCGACCCCAAGTACGTCAACCCCGAGCTGACCACGTCCGAGCCGTACGTCATGGGCTCGCACGCCACCTGCTCCGGCGCGTGGGCGAGCGGGCCCGAAGACTACGCGCCCGCAGAGTATCAGTGGGGCTACAACCGCATGATGACGGTGGACGGCCTGTTCGGCGCCGGCGACACCATCGGCGGCAGCGCCCACAAGTTCTCCTCGGGCTCCTTCACGGAGGGCCGCATCGCCGGCAAGGCGGCGGTCAAATACGTGATGGAAAAGGGCAGAGACCAGCCCGAGGTGAGCGAGCGGGAATATCGCGACCTCGAGAAGACGATCTATCAGCCGCTCGAGAACTTCCGCGTCGGGCGCAACGAGATCGTCGCCGGAACCGTATCGCCGAGCTACCTGCTGCCGATCCACGGTTTGCAGCGTCTCCAGAAGATCATGGACGAGTACGTCGGCGGGATCAGCACCCACTATATGACGAACGGGGTGCTGCTCAACCGCGGGCTCGAGTTGCTGGGCATGCTGAAGGAAGACATGAGCCGCATGGGCGCCGAAGACCTTCACCAGCTCCAGCGCGTATGGGAGCTGCAACACCGGCTCATCGCCGCGGAGTCGGTGACCCACCACACGCTGTTCCGCGAAGAAACGCGGTGGCCGGGGTATTACTACCGGGGCGACTTCATGAAGCTGGACGACCAGAACTGGCACTGCTTCACCCTGTCCCGCTACGACCGCAAGACCGGCAAATGGGCGATGGAGAAGGCGCCCGTCTACCACATCATCGACTAGGAGTCAGGCCCCTTTTTTTGCGTAGCAACGCGTAGCTCGGAAAAAAGGGTCCTGACCCCTTTTCCTGTCCCTAAAATACGGGGCATGGCCGACCGGCGCCTCCAAGTATTCCATGCCGTAGCGAAGCACCTGTCCTTCACCAAGGCCGCCGACACGCTATTCATGACCCAGCCGGCGGTCACTTTCCAGATCAAGCAGCTCGAAGAGCACTTGAACACCCGGCTCTTCGACCGCGCCCAAGGGCGCATTGCGCTCACGCCTGCCGGCCAGCTCGCGTTCGAGTACGCCGAGCGCATCCTCGCGCTGTCGGCGGAGCTTGATACGCGCCTCAAGGAAATGAGCGGCCAGGCCGCCGGGCCGCTTCTCATCGGCGCGAGCATGACGATCGGCGAGTACGTGCTGCCGCAACTGATCGGGCAGTTCAAGGCGCGCTTCCCCGCCGTGGTGCCGACGCTCTACGTCGGCAACTCCGAGGCGGTCCAGGAGCGCGTCGCCGAGCGCACGCTCGACCTCGGCTTCATCGAGAGCGGCTCACCGCTCGCCTCGCTGCAGAGCGAAGTTTGCAGCCAGGATGAGCTCCAGGTGGTTTGCGCGCCTTCGCATCCGCTGGCGAAAGAGCCCTTCGCGCTCCCCCCCGCGCTCACGCAGCATCCGTACATCAGCCGCGAGGCTGGCTCGGGCACCCGCGCGGTCATCGACCGCTACTTGCAGAACGCGGGCGTTGCGCCCGACTCGCTCAATACGGTGGTCGAGCTCGGCAGCCCCGAGGCCATCAAGGGGCTGGTCGCGACTGGCATGGGCTTTGCCATCATGTCGCGGGTGATCGCCGCCAAGGAGCTGCAGCTCGGCAGCCTGGTGCAGGTCCCGCTGAAGCCTCCCCTGATCCGCAACTTCTCGGTGGTGTACGCGCGGGAGCGCTTCCACTCCAAGCTAGTCGCCGCCTTTCTCGCGTTCGCCAAGGAGCGGCTCGCCTCGGCGCAGCCGCTCGCCGCCTAGAGCACGGCGGCGACGATAAGCACGAGGACCTGCAGGGCAGCGATGGCCGCCCGCAGGCGCTCGCCGTTTCCGAGAAGGACCGGCACGATGCGCGCATAGGCAGCCAGGGTCACCGAAGCAAGAAGCGCCACGCCGATGTAGTTCAGGTAGTCCGCCTTCGCCGCGAGCGCGATCCATCCCCAGCCGGTCGGCGCGCCGGCCGCGGAGACGTAGCGATCGACCGGTAATCCCCACAAGAGCGAGAGCTCCTGCGGCGGCACGAGCGGCTCGAGCACGCCCAGAACGTAGACAAGAAAAGTGAGGAAGAGAACGCCAAATCCGATGCGTGTCCCGATGTCCACCCAGCGCGCGTAGGTCTGCTGTTCCATCTTCAGATTCCCAGGCCCCGCAGCAACGCGCGGGCGCCGGCGACGACGAGCAGCGCGAGCACGATGCGCCGCACGACGAGCGCGGGTGCCCGCCCAAGCAGGTGCGCCCCGATCTTCGCGCCGAGGATCGCGCCCAGAATGGACGGCACGACGACGAGCGGCAGCACCGCGCCCCGGTTGAGGTACACCCACGCCGCCGACGTATCGACCACCGAGAGCAGCAGGCCCGAAGTACCCACCGAGAGCTTGAGCGGCGCGCCCATCAGGACATGCAGCGCCGGCACGTTGGCCCAGCCGGCGCCCAGGCCGAACATGCCGGCAAGCATGCCGATGCCGGCGAAGACCACGAGCGCCGCCGGCGTGCGGTGGACCTTCCATTCGACCCTGCGGCTGAGGGCGCCGTCCTGGTACACGCCGTGCATGCCGAGCGCAACGGCAAGCGGGTCGGGCTGCATCACGCGCTCGCGCGGGGAGCGGCCGACGCGCCACATGAAGGCGGCAATCGCGAGGATCGCCACGCCGAGCGAGATCTGTACTGCGCGCGTCGGCAGCGCGAGGCCGACGATCGCGCCGACGATGGAGGTCACGGAGCCGATGAGCGCGAGCGGCATGGCGAGGCGAAGGCTGGCAAGCCCGTTCGCGAGCAGGCTCGGCGCGGCGGAGAGCGAGGTCGTGAGCGCGACGAGCAGCCCGGCCGCGCGCACGAAATCGAGGTGGAAAGGGAACACCGCACTGACGATCGGCACAAAGAGGACGCCGCCGCCGACGCCGCCGAGCACCGCGACGACTGCAATGGCGAAAGTAACCGCGAACAGCGCGAGCGGCCACATCCACCACTCCATCAGGAACGCGCCGTTGTGTAATGCGAGCGCAGGATCTCGAGGACTTCGGGGCGCGAGAACTCCGGCGGCACGTCGGCGCCTTCCTCCAGCCACTTGCGCAGCTGCGTGCCCGATACCTGGAGCTGGTCCTCGGGGCGGTGCGGGCACGAGCGTCCGGACGCCATGCCGTGGCAGCGATAGCACCAGAACGTGACGTCCATCTTGAGCGGCCGGGTCTGGAGCGAGCCGGGCGGGATCTCGTCGAAGATGCGGTGCGCGTCGAACGGCCCGTAGAATTTGCCGACGCCGGCATGGTCGCGCCCGACGATGAGGTGCGAGCAGCCGTAGTTCTGGCGGAAAAGCGCGTGCAGCAGCGCCTCGCGCGGCCCCGCGTAGCGCATGTCCAGCGGATAGCCCGCCTGCACCACGGTGCCGGGACGGAAGTATTTTTCGATCAGCACGGCGATGGCGCGCGTGCGCACCTCGGCCGGGATGTCGCCCGGCTTGAGCGCGCCTAGGAGCGAGTGCACAAGCACTCCGTCGCACACCTCGATCGCTACCTTGACCAGGTACTCGTGCGCGCGCTGCATCGGGTTGCGCGTCTGGAACGCGGCCACGCGCGACCAGCCGAGGCGCTCGAACTCGGCGCGCGTCTCGGCGGGCGTCATGAAGAGCGCACCGTACTTCGCCCGGAAGCCGCCGTCGGACAGCACCTTAACCGGGCCGGCGAGGTTGAACTGCGGCTGCGCCATCACCATCGCGACGCCAGGATGCGCGGTGTCGGTCGTGCGGAATACCGCTTGGCACTCGCGTTTTTTTTCGATCT
>DATFEI010000285.1:0-15724 GCA_035251315.1 Burkholderiales bacterium
CGCGGCGGGAGAACCACGCCATGGCGAGGAAGGACAGGATGATCGTCAGGCCCGCGCTCGCGAGGTAGACGGCAAGCGGCAGCGGCAACTCGTAGCGCGTGCCGAAGCCGTGCGCCTGCGCGAGCGCCGGAGCGAGCAGCGCGGCTGCGAAACCTGGCGCTCGCAGCCGCTCGACCGGGCGTATCATGCGCGGAAAAGGGAGGATCAATGTCAATCAGCCACGCAATGCTCACAGGCGCCGCGCTCGCGCTCTTGCCGTCGCTCGTATCCGCGCAGATCCATGCGATGGTCAATTATGAGACCAAGTCGCCGGAGTCGCTGAAAGTCCTCAAGACGCCGATCGCCGCGCCGGCGCGCAAGGAAGGTATCGCCATCATCGACGTCGACCCGAAATCGAAGACCTTCGGGCAGATCGTCCAGGATCTCGAGCTGCCGGGCGACCTCGTCGCGCATCACATCTTCTACAACCGGGACCAGACCAAGGCCTACCTCACGGCTCTCGGTAAAGAAGAGCTGCGCGTCATGGACATGCGCAAGCAGCCGCTCGAAATGAAAACCATCGCGGTGCCGGGCTGCCAGGTCGGCGAGGATGTCGTGTTCTCGCAGGACAACCGCCGCTGGTTCCTCACCTGCATGGGAAGCCAGGCCATGATCGAGGGCGACGCGCAGGCCGACAAGCCGATCAGAACCGTTAAGCTCTCCAAGCCCTACCCGCACGGCATCGCGCTACACGACGGCATCGACCGCATCCTGGTGACGAGCACCGTGCGCGCGAGTGACCTCGGCGACGCGGGCGAGACCATCACCGCGATCGAGGCGAGCACCGGCAAGGTTCTGGAGAGCTACAAGGTCTCGAAGAAGGCTTCACCGGCGGGCGAAGCTCCGGTCGAGATCCTGTTCGTGCCCGGCGCGAAGACGCCGGTGGCCTATGTCACGAACATGTACGGCGGCTCTCTCTGGACCGCGAGCTGGAACGCGCAGAAGAAGAGCTTCGACGTCGCCCTCGCGCACGACTTCTCGGCGCAGAAGGCCGGCGTTCCGCTGGAGCTGTACTTCAGCCCGAAGTCCGACCGGTTGTACGTTACCACCGCGAAGCCCGGACACCTGCACATCTTCGATCTGAAGGCCGGTCCGGCCAAGCCGAAGCTCGTGAAGACCATCGCCATCGCCGAGGGGGCACACCACGTGGCGTTCACTAAGGACTGGCGCTACGCCTTCGTGCAGAACGCGCTTCTCAACCTGCCGGGCATGAGCGACGGCTCGATCACGGTCGTGGACCTCAAGGAGCAGAAGGTCATCGGCAGCGTCGATACACTGAAGAACAAGGGGTACAACCCGAACAGCATCGTGCTGCTGCCGAAGTGGAACCACCTGGCGGGGCATTGATGCGCGTCATATCCCGGCGAAGGCCGGGTGGTACGGTACGGGGCCCGCGGCGCCGCGAAGAAGCGTGCGGCTCGAGCTCCATGGCCATGAACGCTTCCGTGGGCACGTCGTATTCGCAAGTGAGGCCGAAGCGCGCGGCGGAGAGAAAGCCGAACCTGGGATAGAAGTCCGGGTGTCCCAGAACCACGACCGCCGCTGCGCCGATCTCTCTGCAGGGCTCGATGCCGGCGCGCACGAGCGCCGAACCGATGCCGCAGTCCGATGACGCCTCGGGCCGGATATGTATCGCCTTACTTCCTCCTCGGGCGACCAAGGCGCTTTGCATTCGCGACCGCACGACGACGAATGGGAGCCATGCCCTTGCCAAGGATGTCCAGCCCAGCGCTGGTCAGCCGTCTGGACGCGCGCTTGGCATGGAAGTTCGGGCGGGCCCAGGGAAACCATAGCGATTGCAAGAATGAAACCGCGAGCTTCTGGTTTGCCCAGAAGGCCTGCACGGCCATCGCGTTCCAGGCTTCGTTGACGGCTGCAATCTTCTCCGCGCCCATGCGGTAAAACTCTCTGTGGTCACGCGCCGATGGCGATGCACCCGCCGCGGCTATTCGGGCCGCCCGAAGCGCAATGACTTGGGGTACGGCGACTCCGAGCTCGATGGTCTGTGCGGCGAGCGACTTCGATTTGCGCCTACGGCGGGTTGACATGATGTTCCTTGGTTATGCCGGATGCCCAGTTACCAGCCGCGCAAGCCCCGCGGGGTCGAGCGGAGCGCGGTTGCCACGCCAGGCGACGTGGAGGTCCGGCCGCAGCAGGAGGAAGTCTACCCCGTAGACATCGCGCGCGATGGCGTCGGGGATGTCGAGCACTTGGAATGGCGTGCCCAGCGCTTTGATGGCGTTTCCGAGCGTGGAGGCATCTGCGTCTGAGCCTCCAAGCCGTAACAGGGTGTACCCCTCGGGAATGCGGTCCTGGATCGCAACGTGACCATCGAGCCAGACGTGCGGCAGGCGTGCGCCCGGCCAAGTCGTCGGCACGTAACGCCGAAAGTCGTCCTCGGGCCCGCCGGGCTCGTCGGCGATGATCGGCGAGCCGGCACAACGGTAGCCGAGTTCGGCGCCGATCATTTCGTTCGACTTGCGCTGCTCCATCTCGGCTACCCGGACGAGCTCGTCGAGGTCGCGCCACAGGGCGCGCCACTTGCGACGCCCGAGCGAGGCATAGCGCGAAGCCGCGACGTTGCGCGCGCCGATCGGCCGGCGCTCGGCCTCGTACGAGGCAAGGAGCTTCGGCCCGCCCCAGCCCTGCAGCGTTGCGGCGAGCTTCCAGCCGAGGTCGATGGCGTCGCCCACACCGCTATTCATGCCGAGGCCGCCGGTCGGGATCACGAGGTGCACCGCATCGCCGGCAAGGAACACGCACCCGCGTCCGTACTGATCCGCAAGCAGCAGGTTCTGCTTCCACTCGCCGACGTAGAGCATCTCGTATTTCACCTGCATGCCGATCGTCTTCTCGAACTGCGGCGCCATCGCCGCGTCGTCGTCGAGCATGGCGTGCAGCGTCCAGTGACGCGTCGAGTCCTGCATGATGAGGAAAGTCGATCGCTCGTCGGCGACGTGGTAGTGACGGCCGTGCCCCGGGCCGCCGTCGATCGGGATGCGGTCGAAGAGCTCGTCGCAGCGGAAGAGGCCCTGCCGCAGCCGCAGCAGGTCGCCCTCGCCGCTCAGTCCGACGCCGAGCTGCTGGCGCACGGTGCTCGCTCCGCCGTCGCAGCCGACCAAGTACTTGGATCTCATCGTGCCCGAGGATGTCTGCGTAACGACACTCGTGGCGTCTTGATTGAAAGAGAAAAACTCACAGCCGTAGCGGACGGTCACGCTGGGCAGCTTTTCTGCAATCGATTTGAGAAGCGGCTCGAGCGTGTACTGCGAGATGAGCTGATAGGGCTCGAGCGGCATGGAGCCGTCGGTGCACGCGTCGATCTCGCACCGGGCCTCAACGACCGACGGATACGCATGGTGCAGGAGCGGCGGCTTGTTCATCGCGCGGATGATGTAGACGTCCATCGGCACATCGGCGCGCAGGCCGGCGGCGCGCACGCGCGTCGCGATGCCCATGCGACGGAAGATCTCCATCGTGCGCGCGTTGCAGCGCTCCATCTTTGGAAGAAACTGAGGCTCGGGCTTGCGCTCGATGAGCGTGCAGCGCACGCCTCTCTGGCCGAGGTCGATGGCGAGAACGAGCCCGACCGGACCTGCGCCGACGATGAGGACTTCCGTATCGATCGGCTGATTATAATTTTGTGCATGAAGGCAGTCGTTGCGCTCGCTGCGGCATTCGCGTTCGGAGTCGCTGCAGCTCAGGAGTTCCCCTCCCGTACCGTCCACCTCATCGTCCCCTACACGCCCGGAACAGGCGCCGACATCCTTGCCCGCCTGCTCGGCACGCGCCTCGCCGAGCGCTGGAAGATCGGCGTGGTGACGGAGAACAAGCCCGGGGCGACCGGCAACATCGGCGCCGCCTTCGTGGCGAAGAGCGCACCCGACGGTCATACCCTTCTCTTCGTCGCCACATCGTTCGGCACTGCGCCCGCGTTCGGCAAAGTGCCGTTCGACCCGGTAAAGAGCTTTGCGCCCGTCGCGCTGATCGCGACCAGCGGCCTCGTTTTCGTGGTCAACCCGAAGCTTCCGGCGACCTCGATGCGCGAGCTCATCGAGCTCACGAAGCGCGAGCCGGGCAAGCTGCATTACTCCTCGCCCGGAAACGGCGGGCCCCAGCACCTCGCGATGGAGCTCCTCAAGCTCGAGCTCGGCATGGACATCGTGCACGTGCCTTACAAGACAGCCGCGGGAGCCGTCAGCGATGTCGTGGGCGGGCATGTGCAGGCCACGATCGCCGCGGTGCAGACCGCGCAGCCGCAGGTGGTCAGCGGGCAGCTGCGCGCGCTCGCGGTTCTGAGCGCCGAGCGCTCACAGGCGTTCACCCAGGTTCCGACGCTCAAGGAGCAAGGCCTGCCGGAGCTGGAAGTCGAGACCTGGTATGGCGCTTTCGCCCCCGCGGGAACAGCCGCGAGCGTAGTCGCGAGGATCAACAACGATCTGAATTCCATCCTCGCCGACCCCGGCCTGCGGGAATTCCTCGCCCGGCAGGGCATGACCGCGGTCGGCGGCTCGCCCGAACGGCTGGGTGCGCTTGTCAAGCGCGAGCTTGAGCGCTGGGCGAAGGTAGTGAGCGCGGCTGGAATCAAGGCCGATTGAGCGATTTCGAATCTGCTCCCCGCGGCGGCGCGGTTCTGCGCCACACTTCGTCCGAGGGAGCGATGAACGAAGAGCTGCTCGACGACCTGGTCGCGGCGAACCGAATCCTGGCGGAATACGGCGTGATCGACGCGTATGGCCACGTCAGCATCCGCTCGCCCGACGAGCCGAAGCGCTTCCTTCTCGCCCGTGCGATCGCCCCGGAGACGGTGCAGCGCGAGGACATCCTGGAATACGACCTCGATGCGCAAGCCCTCGACGCGCGCGGGCGCGACTCGGTCAACGAACGCTTCATCCACAGCGAGATCTACCGCGCGCGACCCGACGTGATCGCGGTGGTGCACAACCACTCGCCGTCGGTGGTGCCTTTCAGCGTGACTGGCGTGAAAATGCGCGCTCTTTTCCACATGGCTTCCTTTATCGGCGACGGGTTGCCGAACTTCGAGATCCGCAAGGCGAAGAAGGGCTCGGACCTGCTCGTAAGAACGCCGCAGCTCGGAGCTGCGCTCGCGAAGAGTCTGGGAAAAAAGCCCGCGGCTCTGATGCGCGGCCATGGCTCGGTCGTTACCGGCGAGAACCTGCAACGCGCCGTCGGCCGCAGCATCTATCTCGAGATAAGCGCGCGCATGCAGATGCAGGCGCTTTTGTTGTCCAAACAAATTACTTTCTTGGATGCTGCCGAAGTGAAGGCTTCGGCGCCCGTGCAGGACTACAAGCGCGCCTGGCCGCTGTGGCGCGACAAAGCGCTGGCAAGGGCGCGGGCGGATCGCCGGTGAGCGAGCTCTGCGCGCTCACGGCAAGCGAGCTCGTCGATGCGTTCCGCAAGAAGACGCTGTCGCCGGTCGAAGTCACCGCCGCGGTGCTAAAGCGCATCGAGACCCTCAATCCGGTCTTTAATGCATTCAGCCTGGTTTCAGAAAACGCTTTGGATGAAGCAAGAGCGTCTGAAGCCCGCTGGCTCGCGGGGCAGCCGAAGGGCCTGCTCGATGGCGTGCCTGTCTCCATCAAGGACCTCATCCTCACCAAGGGCTGGCCGACGCTGCGCGGCTCGAAGACGATCGACCCCAAGGGACCCTGGAACGACGACGCGCCGGCCACCGCGCGGTTGCGGGAGCACGGCGCGGTGCTGCTCGGCAAGACCACCACGCCCGAGTTCGGCTGGAAGGGCGTGACCGACAGCCCGCTCACCGGCATCACGCGCAATCCCTGGAACAAGGCGAAGACTCCTGGAGGCTCCTCTGGCGGCGCGGCGGCGGCGGTGGCCGCGGGGATGGGTCCACTCGCCGTGGGCACCGACGGCGGCGGCTCCATACGGATCCCGTGCGCATTCACGGGCATCTTCGGCATCAAGGCCTCCTTCGGCCGCGTGCCCGCGTGGCCGCTCTCGCCCTTCGGCACGGTGGCGCACGTCGGGCCGATGACGCGCAGCGTCACCGATGCGGCGCTGATGCTCAACGTGCTGGCGCTGCCCGACGCGCGCGACTGGCACGCGCTGCCCTACGAGCCGCGCGACTGGCGCACGGGGCTCGACCACGGCATCGCCGACCTGCGCATCGCGTACTCACCAGATCTGGGATATGCGAAGGTCGACAGGGAAGTGGAAGAGATAGTCAGTAAAGCCGTAAAGGTGTTCGAGGATCTGGGAGCGAATGTCGAGGAGAAAAGCCCGGGGTTCGAGGACCCGGCGCCGCTTTTCATGACGCACTGGTTCTCGGGCGCCGCATTCCTGCTCAAGGGCATTTCGAAGGAGAAGCACGAGCTGATCGATCCGGGCTTGCGGGAGATGGCGACGCAGGGCGAGAAGGTAAGCGCGCACGACTTCCTGGACGCGCAATTGAAGCGCGGTGCGCTCGGTGCGCACATGAATCTCTTCCACCGCGACTACGACCTTCTGGTGACGCCGACGCTTTCCATTCCGGCGTTCGACGCCGGCAAGGAAGTGGCGGACAAAATGCTGCAGAGCCGCTGGACTGATTGGACCCCGTTCACCTTCCCCTTCAACCTCACCCAGCAGCCGGCGGCGTCGATTCCCTGCGGTCTCACCGCGGCCGGGTTGCCGGTCGGTCTGCACCTCGTCGGCCCGAAGTACGCGGACGCGCGCGTCCTGCGCGCCGCGCGCGCGTTCGAGACTGCGCGGCCAATAAGAACGCCAAACCTCTAGCGCCGGCTCTTCTTCCAGGCGGCGAATTCCGGAGTACGTGCGATTTCCTTGTAGTCGTCGATCGCGCCAAGCTTGTCGAGGTCGAACTCCATGCTGAACGCCTTCTCGTAGCTCTTGAGGCCCTCGACCGCGGTCTTGCCGTCGCGAGTGGCGATGCCAACGCTGACCAGGCACCAATAGGCCGGCTTATGGTCGGGCTCGAGCATCATGCCGCGCCGGCAGGCGCCTGCGGCGTCGTTGAAGCGCTTCGCCCCGACCAGGATGCTGCCGCGCAGGTTGGCCGTCGCGCCATCCTCACCGCCTACGGCCCGCTCCAGCGCGCTGAGCGAGGCAAGCGCACGGTCGAACTTCTCTTCGAAGAAATAGTGGTCGATCAGCATGAATTGCAAGTCGGGCTCGGAGCCGAAGTTGGCTGACAGGTATCGCAGCGCGGCACGGTGCGTAGCCTCGTCGATGCGCGAGCCGTACGTGACCCGCATCAGCGCCCACTGGCGCGTCTTGCGGAAGCCTTCGGGGAACGTGTCGAGCGCGCGGTACGCGCCAGCGAAGTCCTGCGCCTGCAGCCGCGTGCGCAGTTCGGTGAATGGCTTGGCATCGGCGCCGCTCACCATGCGGGTGCCGAACAGGCTAAAGAGCATTGAGTCGGTCTTGAGCACCGTGGCAAGCCCGAGGCGCGCGGAGGTGCTGTAAAGCGTCGCCATGCTGTGCACGTACCAGTCCTCGACCTTGCCCGAGGGCGTCAGGTAGTACTCGACGTAATCCGTCCCTTGGTCGCCCAGGTCGTAGCGCACGAGCGCGTATGGCCTGGCATCGCGTACCCCGCTGCGCAGGTACTTCGCCGTTCCCTTGCTCGCCTCCATGGCGCGCATGCCGATCTCGACGTTGGTCCGCAGCGCCTTGCCGAAGCCCTTGCGTAGCGACTCGCGGTCGCCGTCGCTCAAGCCCAGGCCCTTCGTCACGATGTGGCTCACTGCCTCGACGTCCATCGTGGCGAGAACGCCGTCGAGGTCGCGCTTGTTGAGAGCGGCGACGATCGCTTCCCCGGTCGCCGCGACATGCACCTGCGCCGAAGTCTCGAGCGAGAAGACGAGTGCGGCGAGCAGGATTGTGACTTTTTTCATCTAACTCCCCTTGTACGTCTGTGGAGGAGCTAGATTCTCGTCAACTCCAGCGCCCAGGTAGAAACAAGTTTGTCCTCTTCCAGCATCGCGCCGCGCACTGTGTAACGCCGCACGTCGCGTTGCTGGATGCACTCGAAGCCGCGGAACCGCAAAGTGGGGCTCGCGTAGGCCGAGAGAATCGCGTCACCCGCGATCACGAAGCGTCCGCGCAGCGCGCCGAGCACCGGGTTGTTCGAGCCCCAGTGCGTCGACACCGCGCCCGGAAGGAACGGCTCGATCTGATAGCGGATGTGCGTTACGCGGAGCGGGTCACCGCGCAGCCGCAGCACCGCCTCGAAGTGCCAGCGGCCGGTCTCGTGGCGGATCGAGTTCTCGCCCGAGACGGTGGCGGTGGCGCCCGAGGCGTCGCGGTGCTCGCCCTCGACCCGCCAGGTTCCCTCCTCGAAGAGGAAGCTGTGCGGCACTAGCCGTGCGCGGCGATGCTGTCCTTCGGCGCCTCGCCGCGCTCCTTCATCCCATAATCCCGGATGACGCTGCACACGCGCAGCCGATAGGAGCTGAAAATTCCGCCCCTGCCCTTCGCCTGCGCCTCCCGATGCTTGTGCACGTTGCGCCATCTGCGCACCGCCTCCTCGTCGCGCCAGAACGAGAGCGATACGAAGCGCGCGGGATCGCTGATGCTTTGGAAACGCTCGATAGAGATAAATCCGTCGAACTTGTGGACTTCCTCGCTCAATCCCTCGGCCAGCTGCCGGTAATCGGCGAAGCGCCCTTCGGCGGCTGTGAACTCGAAAATGACGGCGATCATGGACAGTGCCCCAGGTAGGCGCTGCGCAAGAGCTCGAGTACGGCGGCATAATCCACTTTTCTCGGATTCGGGTAGGGCGCCTCGGTCGCGATGCGCGCCGCGCGCTCGAGATCGCCTTCCTTCATGCCGACGTCGGCGAGCCGCATGGGCAGCCCGAGCCGTTTCTCCAGGTCGTAGATTCCGGCCGCGGCATCCTCAGCCTGGAGGGCCCTTCTGATGCGCGCCATGGCCTCCGGCGCAGCTTCGTGGTTGTACCGCACCGCGTGAGGGAGAACGATCGAGTGGGTCTCGGCATGCGGCAGGTTGAAGCTGCCGCCGAGAACGTGGCAGAGCTTATGGTGCAGCGCCATGCCAGCCGATCCGAGCACCACGCCGCACAGCCACGCCCCATAGAGCGCATCGCTTCTCGCGCCGATATCTGAGGGTGATTTCATTATTGCGGGCAAGGCAAGCGCGAGCGCACGTATGCCTTCCTCTGCCATGAGCGAGATGATGGGATTGCCCTCGTGCGAATAGAGCGCCTCGACCGCGTGGGCGATGGCATTCATGCCGCTCGCGGCGGAGAGCGCGGGCGGAAGGCTCAGCGTCAGCGTCGGGTCGTAGATGACCGCTTTCGGCAGGACGCGCACGTCGCGCCCCGTCTTCTTGGCTCCGCCTTCAGTGATTCCATAGATCGGCGTCATCTCCGAGCCCGCGTAGGTGGTGGGCACTGCGAGGATCGGAACGGAAGAGCTGAGAGCGATCGCCTTGCCAAGCCCCGTGGTGGAGCCGCCGCCGACGGTGACGCAGCAATCTGCGCCGAGCTGGCGCGCCGCATGGCGCGCGTCCTCGGCGATCTCCAGCGGCACATGCATCGCCGCCTTGTCGTAGGTCCCGGCGCATCGGGCGCCGAGGGCGTTCGCCACTTGACGCGCCGAATCCGCCTGCTCCGCAGTAGAGAGCACGAGCGCGCGCCTCGCACCGAGGCGGTCGAGCTCTTCGGGCAAGCGCGCGAGCGCGCCGGCACCGAAAACGACCCGCGCCGGCAGGCCGTTGTAGACGAAGGATCTCACTCGCCTTCTATTCCGCCACGATCTTGTTGTCGCGGATCAGTCTTCCGAGCTTGTCGGACTCGGCCTGCACGAACTTCACGAACTCTTCCGGCGAGCTCGCGACGATCTCGAAACCCTGCTCCGTAAGCTTGCCGTTCACATCCGGCGCCTGCAGCGTGCGCACCGTCTCGCGGTGAACTTTCGCTGCGACATCCTTAGGCAGACCCGCCGGGCCGAGGATACCGAACCAGGAATATTGCTCGAAGCCGGGGAAGGTCTCCGACAGCGTCTGCACGTCTGGGAGCTGCGGCACGCGCGCGCGGCTGCCGACCGCGAGGCCCTTCATCTTGCCCGCCTTGATGTGCGGCACCATCAGCGGCAAAGAGAAGAACGAGATGTGCACCTGCTGGCTGAGCAGCGCCTGAATCATCGGCCCGCCGCCCTTGTAGGCGACGTGCGTCATCTTGATGCCGGCAACCTGCTCGAGGAGCAGCGCCGCCAGGTGGTTGGAGCTGCCCGAGCCCGGAGTCGAGTAGGTCACTTTCTCCGGGTTCGCCTTGGCATAGGCCACGACCTCGCGCAGGTTGCTGGGCGCGAAGCTCGTGACGCCGACGAGCGCGCTCGGCGACCTCACCATCAGACAGATGTGCTCGAGCTGCTTGAACGGGTCGGGCGCCATCTTGAAGATGTGGTGGTTCACCGCATGCGTGTCGAACACCATGAGCAGGGTGTAGCCGTCGGCGGGCGCCCTGGCCACCTCGGCCGCGCCGACCGAGCCGCCGGCGCCGGAGCGATTCTCGATCAGCACCGTCTGGCCCATGAACTCCTGGAACCTCGGCTGCACGATGCGCGCGATCAGGTCGGTCGTGCCGCCCGGCGGGAACGGAACGATGATGCGCACCGGCTTCGCCGGGTAGGATTGAGCAGACGCAAAGCATGGAACCGCAAAGAGCAGCGCGGCGAGCAGCTTTCGCATGGCCTCCTCCTCTCGCCTTCAGTGTAACCTAGCCCCATGAAGAAGCAGCAGATCCGCTCAAGCAAGCTCGCCGAGCCGAGCGGGCACTTTTCGCAGGCGATCGCGGCGCCGGCCAAGGGTGTGCTGGTGTTTGTGTCCGGGATGACCGCGCGCCGCCCGGACGGCAAGGTCGTTGGCGTTGGCGACGTGGAGGAGCAGACACGCCAGGTGTGCGAGAACCTCAAAGCTGCGCTCGAGGCCGCGGGCGGGACGCTCGACGACGTCTGCCGGGTCGACGTCTATCTGCGCAACATCGGCGACCGCGAGCGCGTCAACAAGGTGCGCCGGCAGTTCTGGCGCGGCACACCGCCCGCCTCGACGCTGGTCGAGGTGTCGAAGCTCGCCTCACCCGAGTTCCTGGTCGAGATCAGCGCGATCGCGCTAGTTTCGCCCTGAGGCCCGCGCGCCACTCTTCGACCGGCATGAACCCCGCCCGGCTGTGGGCATCTCGCTCGGCCCACGCCCAGATCTCGGCGTCGGAAAGACTCATGTCGATCGGGACGCGCACCGGCTGCTCCACGTACCAGGGCGTGTCGACGAAAAGCTCGATGCGGTTACCTTCCGGGTCCTTGAAGTAGACCGAAAGCGCGTTGCCGTGCGACGCCGGCGAAAGCTCTCTCACGCCCTCCTCTTCCAGCCTGCGGTGCATTTCGCGCAGCCCGGCGAAATCGGCCATGCGAAAAGAGATCTGGTTGATGGGGTTGAAGCCGCCCGCGGCCGGCCTGCCGGCCGCCAGGACTATCTGGTGGTGCTCTCTCGCATCGCGGCTCAAGAAAACCAGCGAAACGGAACCAAGCATGCCCCTGTCGGTAACCGCAAAACCGAGGACGCGTGTGTAAAAATCCTCCATCCGCGCGGGGTCGGTCACGAAGATCCCCATGTGGCTGAACGAAAACTCCGGAACCGAGGTCATCGCTTATGAAGCTCGCCAGTTTTAGCACTGCCCAAGGCGCCAGCTACGGCGCCGTTACGGCGAAGGGCATTGTCGATCTGCGCCGCCGCCTGGGCAACCAGTTTCCCGATCTGAAGTCGCTGGTGGCCGGCAACGGCTTCTCGCAGGCCGAGCAGTACCTGAGCGCAACGCCGGACTACCAGTCCACGGATGTGAACTGGCTTCCGGTGATTCCGAACCCCGACAAGATCTTGTGTGTCGGCCTCAACTACCAGGAGCACGTGGTCGAGACCGGCCGCGACAACACCGAGCAGCCGGCGATCTTCATCCGGCTGCCGGAGTCCCAAGTCGGCCATAAGCAGCCGCTCCTGCGTCCGCGCGAGTCGAAGAACCTGGACTACGAGGCCGAGATCGCGGTGATCATCGGACGCGCGGGAAGACGCATCTCCCAAAAAGATTCGTGGTCGCATATTGCAGGATACAGCTGCTACAACGACGGTTCGGTGCGCGACTGGCAGCGCCACACCATTCAGTGGACCGCGGGCAAGAACTTCGCGCGCACCGGAGGCTTCGGCCCGTGGATGGTGACCGCCGACGAGATTCCGCCCGGCACCAAGATGACGCTTTCGTGCCGGCTAAACGGCGAGCGCATGCAGCACGCCACGACCGAGCAGATGATTTTCAAGATCCCCAAAATCCTCGAGTACGTGTCGACCTGGACGACGCTCGCGCCCGGCGATGTCATCGTCACCGGCACGCCAGGCGGAGTCGGCGCGCGGCGCACGCCGCCGGTTTGGATGAAGCCTGGCGATAAAGTCGAGGTCGAGATCGACAAGGTGGGCATCCTCGAGAACACGATCGGGGAAGATTGACCATGAGGTGGACGGCAGCGGTCCTGGTCTTCTGGGCAGCAATTGCCTCGGCGCAACCGTATCCATCCAAACCGATCCGGTTCATCGTGAGCTTCCCGCCGGGCGGCAGTTCCGACCTCATCGCGCGCGCGATCGCGCCGCGCATGAGCGAGAAGCTCGGCCAGCCGGTGGTGGTCGAGAACCGCGCGGGCGCAGGCGGCATGATCGGCGTCGACGCGATCGCCAAGGCGCCGCCGGACGGCTACGTCATCGGGCTCGCCGCAGCCGGGGCGCTATCCTCGAACATCCATCTCTATCCCAGCATGCCGTACCACCCGGAAAAGGACCTTGCGCCGATTTCGATGCTGGCGATGATCCCGTTCTTCCTGGTGGCGCACCCTTCGCAAGCTTCTTCGTTGAAGGAACTGATCGAAAGCGCCAAAGCGAAGCCGGGTGCTCTGTCGTACGGTCACGGCGGCCAGGGCTCCACCATGCATCTCGCGGGCGAGTTGCTCAACATGATGGCGAGCATCAGGATCCAGGCGGTGCCGTACAAAGGCAGCGGCCCGGTGTCGGCCGACGTGCTGGGCGGCCAGGTGCCGCTCGGCGTGGTGGACGTGCCCTCTGCCATCGCGAACGTCAAAGCAGGAAAGCTGCGCGCGCTCGCGGTTACGACGAAGCGCCGCATTTCCGCTGCGCCTGATGTGCCGACTTTCGAGGAGGCAGGCCTGCCCGGCTACGAGGCGATCGGCTGGTTCGGTGCCGTAGCGCCGGCGGGCACGCCAGCCGATGTCATCAACAAGCTCAATTCCGGGATCAAAGACGCGCTCTCGGCCCCTGACGTCCGCGAACGCGCGCTCTCGGCGGGCGCGGAGCCGTTCCCCACCTCGCCGCAGGAGTTCACGGCCATGATCCGTGACGAGACGAAGAAGTGGGGCGAAGTGGTTAGAGCCGCGAACATCAAGCTCCAATGATGCGCAGCCCGGTCATCGACGTCCACACCCACATGCTCACGAACGAGTGGGTGTCGCTGCTCGAGAGCCACGGCAGGCCCTCCTACACGCTGAAGACGGTTGCCGGCGGCCTGCGCGCGATCCATCTCGACGGCGCGCCGTTCATGACTCCGGTGCCGAACATGTTCGACTGGGAAGCGCGTATCGCCAACATGAACAAGGCGCGTGTCGACATCGCGATCACGTCGCTTACCTGCCCGAACGTCTATTGGGGCAGCGCGGAGGTAAGCCTGAAGGCGGCACGGGTCGCGAACGAGGACATGGCCAAAGCGCAGAGGGCCTGGCCCGACCGCATCCGCTGGTTTGCGTCCCTGCCCTGGCAGCACGAATCGCTCGCTTTGCAGGAACTCGAAAGGTCTTGCGATAACGGCGCGGTCGGCGTCATGGTGCTGGCCAATATCGCCGGAAAAGCTCTTACAGATGCCCATTTCAATTCCATTTGGAAAGAGATCGACAGGCGCGCCCTGCCGGTTCTCGTCCACCCTTCGGCGCCGCCGGGAACAGCGCAGCTCGGCCTGCACGAGTTCCAGCTCACCGCCCCGATCGGCTTCACGTTCGATACCTCGCTCGCCATCGCGCGCTGCATCTACGACGGCTTCCTCGACCGCTATCCCAACTTGAAGCTCATCGCGTCGCACGGCGGGGGCGCGCTCCCCTATCTGATTGGGCGTCTGGATATCTGCTGGGACAATATCCCGGCGGCGCGCGCGAAGACCGCCGAGCCGCCGCGCAACTACATGCGCCGCATCTATGTCGACAGCGTGGTGTTCCGGCAGGACGTCCTCAACATGTGCGTAGCGGTGTGCGGCCCGGACAACGTCCTCTACGGCTCGGACTACCCGCACACCATCGGCGACATGGCCGGGTGCCTCTCGCGGGTGGACGCGTTGCCCGACACGGTGCGCCACCAGGTGCGCGGCTGGAACGCCCAGCGAATCTTCCGGCTGTAATTCGCTCGCGCCGCGTCGGCGGCGTGAACGGACTCTCGGCGCACGTCCTCGAGGCAGGCGATCCGGCGCGCTCCTGCGTGCTGCTCTTGCACGGCTTTCCCGAGCTCGCCTACAGCTGGCGCAAGGTCATGCCGGCGCTCGCCGAGGCGGGCTACTGCGCGCTCGCGCCCGACCAGCGCGGCTACGGCCTTACCACGGGCTGGGACGGCGGCTTCGATTGCGATCTCTCGCAATACCGGATGACGAATCTTGTCCAGGATTCTGTATCCCTCCTCGACGCATTGCAGATCAATGAGGCACACCTCGTCGGCCATGACTTCGGCTCGCCGGTCGCCGGGTACGCGGCGCTGACACGGCCGGATCGGTTTCGCTCGGTCGTGTTGATGAGCGCGCCCTTTGGCGGCGCGCCGGTCGGCGGGCGCGCGGGCTCGATCCACGACGACCTCGCCGCGATCGGGCGCAAGCATTACCAGTGGTATTACTCGACGCGCGAGGCGGATGGAAACTTGCGCCGCTGCCCGCAGGGCGTACACGCGTTTCTGCGCGCGTACTATTACCACAAGAGCGCCGACTGGCCCGGCAACCGCCCCTTCCCGCTCGCCGGCTGGACTGCTTCCGAGCTCGCAAAGATGCCGACCTACTACATCATGGAGCTCGACAAGGGCATGGCTGAAACCGTCGCCCCCCACATGCCCGCGACCGCCGCCGCGTGGCTCACCGACGAGGAGCTCGCGGTTTACGCCCAGGCCTTCGAGCGCACAGGCTTCCAGGGCGGCCTCAACTGGTACCGCGCCGCGACCAACCCCGAGCTTGCGCCCAGGGCCGAGCGAAAGACGATCGATATTCCTTCGATGTACATCGCCGGCGCAGCCGACTGGGGCATCTACCAGAAGCCCGGCGAGCTCGAGCGCATGCAACGCGAGGTCTGCACCGACTTCCGTGGCGCTCACTTCGTGCAAGGCGCCGGGCACTGGGTGCAGCAGGAGCAGCCGGAACGGGTCTGCGCGCTGCTCCTTGATTTCCTGCAACGCGCAGTTTAGTAGCGCGGCGCCGGCCGGCGCTCGATCAGCACGTTGACGCAGGCGGGCTTGCCCGCCTTTTGTGCACGGTTGAGCGCGGGAGCGAGCTGCTCGAACCGCGTGACGTCCGCTCCGTGTGCACCCAGGGCGGCAGCGACGGCGCCATAACGAGTCGGCAGAAGATCCAGCCCTTGGGCGCGCTCGCTTCCATAGGACTTCAGCGCGA
>DATFEI010000205.1:0-6098 GCA_035251315.1 Burkholderiales bacterium
GCCGAGGAAGGTGATGAAGGTGATGGCGAGCTCCTGCGTCGGCCAGAAGATGATCGACGCCGGCACCCAGGCGAGCGGCGGGATCGGCCGCAGCACCTCGAAGGTCGGGAAGCCGATGCCGTGCGCGACGCGGCTCACCGCTAGCAGCAGGCCGAACGGAATGCCGATGAGCATCGCCGCCACGAACCCGCCCATCACGCGGAAGAAGCTCATGTACCAGCTCTGCCAGTAGCCGTGCTGGCCGAGCACCGCAACCCACGCCTTGAGGACGCCGGAAGGCGCCGGCACCGCGCCGATCCAGGGCAGGTAGTCCTTCTTGAAGCCCATCGCGCCGAGCAGCTCCTTGAAGGGCTGAAAGAATTCCGGCGTCATCCACTGCTTCGAGCGCGCACCGATCTCCCACAGGACGAGGAACACAACGATGGAAAGGGCTCCTCGCCAGAAAGCCGGACTCGACAGGAATTTCCTCATCCCTCTTTTTCCCCTGCCTGAAAAGCCTTCAGCGCTTCCTCGTGCACCGCATCGTTGGTTTCCTCGATCAGCTCGCGGAAGCGCTTCGAGGTCAGCACGCTGTAGTCGCGCGGATGCGGTATGTCGACCGCCAAAACCTTCTTCGGCTTGCACGGCCGCGTGGTCATGATGGCGACGCGGTGGCCGAGGAAGATCGCCTCCTCGAGGTCGTGGGTGATAAAAAAGATCGTCACCTTATTCTTGTAGTAGATCTCGAGCAGCGCTTCGTGCATCACGCTCTTGGTGAGCGAGTCGAGCGCGCGGTAGGGCTCGTCGAGCAGCAGCGCTTTCGGCTCGTTCATGAGCGCGCGCACGATCTCGACGCGCCGGCGCATGCCGGAAGACACCTCGCCAGGATAATTGTGCTCGACCCCCGAGAGTCCCGCGTCGGCCATCATCGCCCGGCCCTTCTCGATCGCCCGCTTGCGCGCGAGGCGACCCTGCATCACCGGGCCGAAGATCACGTTCTCGAGATTCGACCTCCAGGGAAACAGCGCCCCGTTCTGGAACACCACGATGCGATCGGGCCCGGGCGTGGACTTCGGCTTGTCGGTCGAGCACAGCACCTCGCCGTCCATGACGATGCGCCCGGAAGTGATCTCGTGGAACCCGGCGATGGCGTTGAGCAGCGTCGTCTTGCCGCAGCCCGAAGGCCCGACGATCATGCAGATCTCGCCCGGCTCGATATCAAGGGAGCAGTGGTCGACGGCCATCACGGCCGCGCCTTCCGGCTCGTACACCTTCACCACGTCCTGGATCGAGATCTGCCCTCGGCTCATCGCTCGGCCAGCGCGAGCTCGCGCACGCGCCATTCCATGAGGTAGTCGCCTGCGATGCGCACCATGGCGCTCGTGACGTAGCCGACGATGCCGAGCGTCACCATCCCGATCACGATCGTCGGATAGCGCACCATGACGTAGGAGGTATTGATCACGTAGCCCAAGCCGTACTGCCCCGACACCATCTCGGCGGCGACCAGCGAGAACCACGACACGCCGATCGAGATCTGCAGGCCGGTGAAGATGAAGGGCAGCGAGCCCGGGATGATGACGTGGCGGAACACCTGCCAGCGGTCGGCGCCGAGGCAGTTCGCGGCGCGGATGTAGGACTCGTCGATCGACTCCACTCCGAGCATCGTGTTGAGCGCGGTGGCGAAGAACGAGGCGAGGAACGCGAGGTAGACCACCGCCGACTCGGTGGCGATGAACATCACGATGGCGAGCGGCACCCAGGCGAGGATCGGGATCGGCCGCAGCATCTCGAACACCGGGAATACGTACTCCTTGAAGGAGCGCGACCAGCCGAGCAGAAGGCCGAAGCCCACGCCGAGAATCGTCGCCAGCACGAAGGCCTTGGTGACGCGCCAGATCGACACGATGATGTGCTGGTAGTACTCCTCGGTGTAGAGCGACAGGCCATAGGTCGGGTTCGGCGAAATCCACTCCTTCACCACCGCCGTGAGCCCCGGCATCTCGCGAAAGCGCGGCAGCTTCCACACCTCGACCGCGAGATACCAGAAGCCGAGGAACAGCGCGAAGCCGACGAGCATCAGGTACGGCCGCGGGCTCTTCAGCCACAGCGACAGGCGGTACATCGTGAGGCCGAGGCGCGACATCTCCTCGGTGAGCGGCCCTGACAGGCGCCGCACCTGCGCGAGCAGTGTCGGCGCCGTGAACTCGCGCTGGATCAGGGTGACGAAGCGATCCATGACGTGGCCGCCCGCCAGCGGCTCGGACTCGAGCACGCCGACCAGCGCCTCGGTGTCGATGCGTAGTACCTCGGTCGGCTCGGCGGCGGTCACCGTGGCGAGGCGCTTGGTCTGCCCGAGCAGCAGCCCGGCCCAGCCGAACACCCCGCCGCGCGTCACGCGCTTGAGCGGCTCGCGCGCGCCGACCTCGGGCGCGAAGACGTGGTCGGCGCGTCCCGAAACCACGACGAAGATGTCGTCGGCGGGATCGCCAGCGGAGTAAATGCGCTCGCCGGCCTCGTAGCACGCCGCGCGCGCGATGGCCGCGATACGCGCAAGCAGTGGCCCCGGAGCTTCCCCGAACGGCGTGCTCTCGCGCAAGGCGGCGACCGCGGCGTCGGTCGCGCCGACGGGAATCGCCGCCGCCATCAGTTGCCGGGCGCCTGCGAGGCCGGCAGCGACTTCACCACTGCGATCGGCGCCTTAAGGCCGCGCTCCTTCAGAACCTCTTCAGTCCAGCGGGCGTCGATCGCCTCCGGGCGCACTTGCGGCGTGTTGATGCTCTTGATCGAGTGCAGAAACGTGGCCGCCCGGCTAATCAGCTCGCGCGCCTCGGGCGTGAACGTGTAGTGCATGATGTTGCGCACGTCGCCGCCGCCAGCGCTGTCCGGATGCCTGCCGTAGAGCGAAGTCCACAGCACCCGCTCGGAGAAGCCGGTGGTCTGCTCGCGGGCCATCTTGATGACTTCGGGCGCGTTCTTCGGGTCGGCGATGAACAACTGCGCGTCGAGCTCGGCTTGCATCCAGGCCTTCACCACGTCCGGCCGCTGCCGGATGAGGTCGTAGCGCATGCCGAGCAGGCCACCGTCGTTCTCCTGCACGCTCTTGCCGGTAGCAATAAGGCGCGCGAGGCCGTCGCCCACCAGGCGCGAGGTGGTCGGCTCCCACATCACCGCCGCGTCGAGCTTGCCGGCACGGAAGTTGGAGGTGATCACCTCGATGTTCTGGTTTAGGTACTCGCGCGGCTGGATCTTGAACTTCTTGAAGGTCGCCTGCGCGAAGCGGTCGGTGCAGCTTCCCTTGGGAACTGCGACGGTCTTGCCGTCGAGCCACTTGATCGCTTCCTGGTCGCTGTTGAACTTCGGTGCGTCGTTGCGCACCAGGAATGCGTTGCACTGATCCCAGGCGAGGCCGAGGACCCCCACCAGCCGGATGTCAGCGACCTCGGTCTTGGTCGTCGAGACGATGCCGGGCATGTCCCCGTAGTAGCCGATGTTTTGCTTGCCGGCGAGCATGTTGTTGACGATGATCGCGCCCTGCAAGCCGATCTGGAACTCGACGTTCGAGCCCTTGGGCAGGTATTTCTCGTAGAACTTCTTGCCGCGCATCACCACGCCGGACCACGCCTGGGTGTAGTACGGCTGGTAGCCGACGACCAGATTCACGGGCGAGCCCGGTTTCCCGTAATCGATATCCGCAGCAAGCGCCCATGGACTGAGCGATGCCGCAACCGCTGCTGCGATGAAATGGCGCCTGTTCATGACTGCCTCCTCTCTCCTCGGTTAACCTTCACCTAGCTCCGGATGATGCGAGATAACGCGCGATCAGCGCGGCCAGCCGGCGCATGACCGTGAAGCCCGCCGCCGGATCGCCCTCGAGCACGCCGAGCGCGGCCCTGCCATTGATGCGCAGAACCGACGAATCCTCCAGACAGCGCGCGCTGGCGATGCGCGCCGGCGTGCCCTCCAGCAGCGCAGCCCAGCCGAACACCTCGCCCTTCCTCAGCATGAAGCCGCCGGGGGCAGCGCGGTCGCCGCGTCCGACCAGGAACTCGATACGCCCCGCGTCGAGGACGAAGAAGTCCTCGGCCGGGTCGCCGGGGCGATAGAGCAGCGCGCCCGACGGATGGCTTTCGCGCTTCGCCAGCGTCGCCAGCTTCTCGAGAGTGGACGAATTCAGACCGTTGAAGAGCTCCCCGACGTCGAGCGCCGTGGACTCGCCGCCGAGGTAGAGCGCATCGCCCTCGCGGGCGAGGGGGTAGCGCTGCAGCGGCGCCTCGGCGATGCCGAGCGGCGCGCCGCTGCGCACGTCCCACTGCCACAGGTGCATGTGGCAGGTGAGCGTCTGGCCGTCGAAAAGGCCCTCGCACAGCGGCACATCCTGGTGCGGGCATACCGCCTGGAAGCCGATGAACTCGCCGCCCGCGTTGGCGACGACGAGCTTCAGGCCGCCCTCGGCCTCGCATTCCTTGAGACTGTTCTCCGGGACGTCGGCCACGCGGCAAACCATGCGCTTCGCCATCAGCTGAATTTGTCGTAGCGGATGTTGTCCGTGGTGAGCTTGGCGTCGAGCAGCAGCACGCGGATCGCCGCGTCCACCGCCGGCGGCGGTCCGGCGACGTAGGCGCGCACGTTCTGGTACCTGCCCGCCATGGCGCGCTTGGCCACCTCGTGCACCAGGCCCTGCTCGAATCTGAGCTTCGGCCACTCGTTCGTCCGCGGAACGTCTTCTTCCGACAGGGCGACCGTAATGTCCAGGTTGTTGTTTTTGAAGTTGCTCAATTCGTCGAGGAAAAAAGCGTCGCGCATGGTACGCACGCCGAAGAACACCCAGCCCTGGTGGCGCTCGAAGTAGTTCGCCGCTTCGGCGCGCGCGAGGATCGACATCATGCCGGCGAGCCCCGAGCCCCCGGCGATGCACAGCAGATTCTTGCCGAGGCCGGGCTCGAAGGTCGCCTTTCCGAGCGGACCGAAGGCGTCGAGCCGCGCGCCGTCGCGGTTCGCGCCGAACAGCCATTCCGAGAACGCGCCGCCGGCCTTGCGCTTGACCACGAAGTCCAGGCTGCGGCCGCCGCGCGCGTAGTTGCACATCGAGTAAGCGCGGTAGCCGTCGATGCCCTCGGGCGCGAGCAGCACGAACTGCCCGGCGTCGAAGTCGCGCGGCCGCTCCAGGTCGAGCGCGAACGCCGTCACGTCGTGCGTAAGCGCGCGCACGTTGCGCATGGTCCCGCTGCACGACTGCGGCACGCAAGCCCCCGGCTCAAGCGGGTAGACGAAGCTCGAAACCTCCAGCGTGAGCGCTTCCTCGGCCTCGCCCTGGCACATCAGGAACTCGCCCGCCTGCGGCTTGACGTACTTCCTGCCGGGCGCCCCGGGCCAGCGGTCGCGCACGCGGCCCGAGACAAGCTTCGCTTTGCAGGTGCCGCAGGTGCCTGTGGCGCACTCGTAGGGCAGGTCGATTCCTGCGCGTAGCCCGGCGTAGAGCACGCGCTCGCCGGGAAGGGCGTCGAAATCGTAACCGCGGTTGCGCGCGTTCACCTGGATACGCATCTTTCTAGAACGGGACGTGGTACCCGTAGCCGAGGAGCCGCGTGTCGAGCCGCACCACCCGGCGCGCGAGCTTGGGGCCGGCGCCGTTGACCTTCACCGTGTCGTAGAAGCGTCCGACGGCGAAGAGCTCTGTCGCCCCGCCGTCGAGCTCAGTCTTGAAGACCTGAAGCGCGGAAACCACGGACAGGTCATTGGACGCACTCGAATCCACCGTGTAGACCGTCACGTGCCGCGTCAGGGGCGAGTGGTCGCTGTTGTGGCGCGGCAGGTTAGTGAAGAGCGTCTCCATGCCTTTGCGGTCGTGGTCGAGCCACACCATCTCCTTGCGGATCTCGGGGCTATAGGTCGAGATGGTGTAGCGGAAATCCTCGTCGCAAAGGGCGAGGAACGCCTTGTAGTCCCTCGCGTCGAGCGCGAGGCAGGAGCGGTAAACAAGCTCCTCGGCCGCCTGCCTTTGTTCGGTCTTCATCTCAGGCCGCAGCCCGAACCGGCTCGGGCTTGCCCTCGCGGTACGGATCGTAGGCCGGCCGCCCCATGCGCCGCGACCACTCGGCGTAGTAATGGCGCATGCC
>DATFEI010000140.1:0-9421 GCA_035251315.1 Burkholderiales bacterium
CTGCAGGCGACGCTCGAGTACGGGCTGCGACATCCGGAGACCGGTGAGCAGTTCGCGCGCTACCTGAAGCTGCGTCAGGATGCCTGACGCCCGCGCCGCCTGGGCCTTCCTAGAGGACTCCGAGCTCATCGCGAGCGCCGAGGAGGTGCAGTCGGCCGTGCGACGGCTCGCCGGCGAGATCGGCGGCGCCCTCGGCGAACGCTATCCTCTGGTGCTCGCCGTGATGGGTGGCGCGGTCGTATTCGCGGGCCAGATTCTGCCGCTGCTTCGCTTCCCGCTCGACTTCGACTATGTGCATGCGTCGCGCTACGGCGCGGCAACACGCGGCGCGGATGTCGAGTGGCGCGTGCGGCCTCCCGGGCTCGCCAAAGGGCGCAGCGTGCTAGTGCTCGACGACATCCTCGATCACGGCGAGACGATGAGCGCGATTCGCAAGGGGCTCACGGAGCTGGGCGCGCGGAGCGTGTACGCGGCCGTGCTGGTCGAGAAAAACCTCCTGATCCGCAAGCCGACGAGCGCCGACTTCGTCGGCCTTCGCATTCCCGACCGCTTCGTGTTCGGCTGCGGCATGGACGCGAGGGGCTTGTGGCGCAATCTCCCGGAGATTCGCGCCATAAGGCAATAGCGGTGCTCGCAATCATCGGCGGCAGCGGACTGACGAAGCTCGCCAGCCTGGAGATCGGACGGCGCAAGGTCGCGCGCACGCCGTACGGCGAACCGTCTGGTCCGGTGACTTTCGGCCGCATCGGGCGGAGCGCGGTGCTGTTTCTCGCGCGCCATGGCTACGGTCACACTATTGCGCCGCACGAAGTGAACTACCGCGCCAACCTCTGGGCACTGAAGCAGGCGGGCGCGGGCGAGGTCGTGTCGGTCGCCTCGGTGGGCGGCATCCGCAACGATATCTGGCCCGGAACACTGCTGCTCCCGCACCAGATCATTGATTACACCTGGGGCCGCTCGGGCACGTTCTTCGAAGGTCCCGGAGCCCCCGTTAACCACATTGATTTCACCGAGCCTTATTCGAGGCGTCTGCGCCTGCGGCTGCTTGAGGCCGCCGCGGGCGCCGGCGAGCGCATCATGGACGGCGGCGTTTATGCCGCGACCCAGGGCCCGCGTCTGGAAACTGCCGCCGAGATCAACCGCCTGGAACGCGATGGCGCCGATGTGGTCGGCATGACCGGGATGCCCGAGGCTGCTCTCGCGCGCGAGATCGGGCTTGAATACGCCGCGATCGCGGTGGTGGCAAACTACGCCGCCGGCCGCGGCGACAGCCAGCGCGCCGTGCCGCTCGACCGGATCGAGATCGTGCTGGAAGAAGCCATGGGGCGCGTGCGGCGCATCATCGAGAAGCTCTGCGAGCCATGATCCGGCCAGTCCTGCGCATGGGTGACCCGCGGCTTTGGCAGAAATCCCGGCCGCTCGGCGAGTTCAACACCGCGGAGCTGAATGAGCTGCTGCAGGACATGCGCGACACCATGGCGCACCTGAACGGCGCCGGGCTCGCCGCGCCGCAGGTCGGCGTGCCGGTGCGCGTAGTGATCTTCGGGGTCACGGCCAACCCGCGCTACCCGGACATCGAGCCGGTGCCCGACACCGTCCTCATCAACCCGGTGCTGACGCCGCTGTCGGGCGAAGAGGAGGAGGGATGGGAAGGCTGCCTGTCGGTCCCGGGCATGCGCGGCTGGGTGCCGCGCTTCGCAAAGCTGCGGTACTCGGGCTACGACGAGCGCGGCAGAAGATTTCAGCGCGACGTTGAAGGCTTCCACGCGCGCGTGGTGCAGCACGAGGTTGATCACCTCGACGGCATTCTCTACCCGATGCGAATCCGCGACCTCACGAAGTTCGGGTTCAATGAGGCGCTGTTCCCGGGCGCCAACCTGCCGCCGGAAGACTAAGGCCATGGGCCAGGCTGTCTTCAGCAGGCACGGTCAGAAAGTACGCCTCGACAAGATCCCGACCGATCCGCCCGCCGCGATCACCAAGCAGACCGCGCGCAAGCGCTTCGCGGCGCTCGGCACGGAGCTCTTCGAGTTGCAGGACGGGATGTGGGGCGCCAAGGTAAACAGCGTCATGGTGGTGCTGCAGGGACGCGACAGTGCCGGCAAGGACGGGGCCATCAAGCACGTCGCCGGCTGCCTGAACCCGCGCGGCGTGAGCGTGGTTTCGTTCGGCGTTCCGACCGAGGAAGAGCGCGCGCATGACTTCCTCTGGAGGGTTCACCGGCACGCTCCCCGGCTCGGCGAGTTCGCCATTTTCAACCGTTCGCACTACGAGGACGTGCTCGTCGTACGGGTCCACGAACTCGTTCCGCGGTCGCTGTGGAAGGAGCGCTACGACCATATCGCCGACTTCGAGGAGCTGCTGGCCGAGCACGGCACGATCGTGCTCAAGTATTTCCTCCACATCAGCAAGCAGGAGCAAAAGAAGCGCCTGCTCGAACGCGAGAGCGATCCGAAGGCTGCCTGGAAGCTGAACGCGAACGACTGGAAGGAGCGAGAGTACTGGGACGAGTACACCGAGGCCTACGAGGACGCGATCTCGAAAACCGCGGCCCCGCATGCGCCCTGGACAATCGTACCTGCGGACGCCAAGTGGTACCGCAACCTCGTTATCGCGGAATCGATCGTAGAGGCGCTGCGCGAGCGCCGCGCGAACTGGAAGAAGACCCTCGACGCGATGGCCCGCAAGCGCCGCGCCGAGCTCGCCGGCTACCGCGCGCAGCAGGCGCGCGGCTAGATCTGCAGCTCCTCGAGCAGGTCCTGCTCGAGCTGCAACACCATCTTCGAGTCGCCAAGCGACTCGCCCGAGATGAGGAACACGTCCTCCGCGCGGTCGCCGAGCGTGTTGATGCGGGCGGTCTGCAGGTTGATCCGGTTACGGGCCAGAATGCGCGCGACGCCGTAGAGCAGGCCCGGCCGGTCGGCTGCGACGATCGAGAGCACGTGGTAGGCACCGCGCTCGTCGGGGCGCACGTCCACTCGCGGCGAGATCGGGAAATGGCGCACCCGGCGCGACAGGCGCCCGCCGCGCGGCGGGCCCAGGGGAGCGCCGGACTGCACCTCGGCGGCAAGCTCGGTCTCGATCATGGCGATGCGGTCCTGATAGTGCGCGTCGCGCCCTTCGCCCATGACGACGAAGGTATCGAGCGCGTAGCCGGTGCGTGTCGTGTGCACCTTCGCTTCCGCGATGCTGAAGCCGGCGCGCTCGAAGTAGCCGCAGATGCGCGCGAACAGGGCCTCGCGGTCGCGCGTGTAGACCATGACCTGCAATCCTTCGCCGAAGGGCGCGAGCCGCGCCTTCACCACGGGCTTGTCGGTGTCGACCCGGTAATGCAGGTTGCGCGTGTGCCAGGCGATCTCTTGCGCATCGTGGCGCAGGAAGTACGCCGTGTCGACGCTCGCCCAGAGCTTTTCCTTGACGGCGTCCGAAAGCGCATAGAGCCGCAATAGCCGCGCGGCCTCGCCCTGCTTCTCGGCAAGCGCGGCATCGCGCGCGAGCGGCTCTCCGGTGAGCACGCGCCGGGTTGCGCGGAACAGATCCTCGAGAAGCTTGCCTTTCCACGCGTTCCAGACTTTGGGGCTCGTGCCGCGCACGTCGGCCACGGTGAAGAGATACAGAGCCACGAGCCGCCGCTCGGTGCGCACCAGATCGGCGAACGCCCGCAGCACCTCCGGGTCGTAGACGTCCTGCTTTTGGGCCACATGCGACATGGCAAGGTGGCGCTGGACGAGAAACTCGACGAGCTCGCGATCCTGTTCCGCCAGCCCGTGGTTTCTCGCGAAAGCCCGCACGTCTCTCGTGCCAAGCTCGGAATGGTCGCCGCCGCGACCCTTGGCGATGTCGTGGTAGAGCGCCGCGACGTAGAGGAGCCAGCGGTGGTCGAACCCCGCCATGAGCTCGGTGCACAGAGGGAACTCGTGCGCGAACTCGGGCATGGTGAAGCGCCGCAGGTTGCGCACCACCATCAGGATGTGCTGATCCACCGTGTAGACGTGGAACAGATCGTGCTGCATCTGCCCAACGATACGGCCGAACTCGGGCAGGTAGCGCCCGAGGATGCCGTACTGGTTCATGCGGCGAAACTCGTGCACGATCCCGCGCGGCTGCTGCAGGATGTGCAGGAACAATAGTCTTGCGATTGGATCCCGTCTGAATTTTCCATTGACCAGACTGCGTGCCCGCCACAGCGCGCGCAGCGTCCGCGCCGTCATTCCGCGCAGCTCGGGGTGCTGCATCATGAGCAGGAAGCACTCGAGAATCGCGCTTGGCGCGCGCGCGAACGTCCCTTCCTGCCTGATGTGGAGAAGCTCGCTTCTTACCTCGAAGCGCTCGTTCAGCGGGCGCGGCGCGGTGTCGGGCCGCGGCGCAAGCCGCGCCTCGAGGTTTTGCAGGAGGATCGTGTTGAGCTGCGTGACGCCCTGCGCAGTCCGGTAGTAGCGCTGCATCATCGCTTCGCTTGCGAGTCGCGCCGGCGTGTCCTCGTGCCCGAGCTGCTTTGCGAGTGCCGTCTGCAGGTCGAATACGAGGCGGTCCTCGCGTCGGCCGGCGAGGTAATGCAGGCGGATCCTGAGATCGTGCAGGTGGCGCTCGAGGCGCGAAAGCTGCCGCGCCTCGTCGCGCTGGATCAGCTTGTGCGCCACAAGGTCCGTCCAGCGGCGGCCCATCCCGCTCGCTCTGGCGATCCACTGGATGATCTGGAGATCGCGCAGTCCCCCGGGTGCCTCCTTCAGGTTGGGCTCAAGCGAATAGGGCGAGTCCTGGTGCTTGGCATGGCGCTGCTCCTGCTCGAGCTTCTTCGCCTTGAAGAACGCGACCGGGTCGAACGCAAGCGCCTGCTCGAGGCGGCGGAAAAGCGCGCGGCTGCCGACCAAAAACCGCGACTCGAGCAGCGTGGTGCGGATGGTGACGTCGCCGGCCGCCGCCTCGGCGCAACCTTCCACCGTGCGCACGCTGTGCCCGATCTCCAGACCGATGTCCCACAGCCGACCGATCAGGCGCTCGAGCGCTTCGCGCTCGGCTTCGCTCGGATCGGCGCCAAGCAGCACCAGCAGATCGATGTCGGAGCTAGGGAAGAGCTCCCCGCGGCCGTAGCCGCCGGTGGCGACAAGGGCGGCTTCGGTCCCCACTGCGGCCTCGCCCCAGACGGTTTTTGCGGTGCGGTCGACGAGCTGGGTGTGCTTCGCGAGTAGCACACGCGGGCTCGGGCGCCGCAGGTAGGCTTCACGCAGCGCCTGCCGCTCGGCTGCCACCTCGGCGCGCAAATCGAACTTCACGGTGGCCCCAGAGTGCCGTTGGACTTCGTCAGGACTTCGTAGCCGGACCCGGTGACGGCGACGGTGTGCTCCCATTGCGCCGAAAGGCTGTGGTCCTTCGTGACTATGGTCCAGCCATCGGCGAGCTCGCGGATCCCGGGCTTGCCGGCATTGATCATCGGCTCGATCGTGAACGTCATGCCGGGCTCGAGCGCTACGCCGACGCCCGGCTTACCGTAGTGCAGGACCTGCGGCTCTTCGTGGAATCTGCGCCCAATGCCGTGGCCGCAGAACTCGCGCACTACGGAGAAGCCGTGCCTCTCGGCGTGGCTCTGGATTGCGGCGCCGACGTCACCCAGGCGCGCGCCCGGGCGCACCTGCCGGATGCCCAGCCACATGCATTCGAAGGTCACCTCGACGAGGCGCTTCGCCTGGATGCTCGGCTCGCCCACGTAGAACATGCGGCTGCAGTCGCCGTGGAAGCCGTCCTTGATGACGGTGATGTCGATGTTCAGGATGTCACCTGGCTTGAGCACGCGCTCGCCCGGCACACCGTGGCAGACTTGGTGGTTCACCGAGGTGCAGATCGACTTCGGAAACGGCCGGTAGCCCGGCGGCGCGTAGTTAAGCGGCGCGGGCACGGTCCCCTGCACGTCCACCATGTAGTGGTGGCAAAGGTCGTTCAGCTTCCCGGTGGTCACTCCGGGTCGCACGTGCGGGGTGATGTAATCGAGCACCTCGGAGGCGAGCCGGCCAGCGACACGCATGCGCTCCAGCTCTTCCGGGCTCTTCACGACTACGGCCATCAGACTGATTATGCTATGATTTCGCGCTCAAAATCTTCCCGCAGGCTCGAAAAGGGTCCCGGATGTCCGGGCAGAGCCGCGCGGCAGACCCAACCCTAAGGAGAAGTGAGTGTCGGTGACGATGCGTCAAATGCTGGAAGCCGGGGTCCACTTCGGACATCAGACCCGGTACTGGAACCCGAAGATGGCGCCGTACATCTTCGGCCACCGCAACAAGATCCACATCATCAACCTGGAAAAGACCCTGGCCCTGTACCAGGACGCGCTCAAGTTCGCTCGCCAGCTCGCGGCGAACCGGGGAACGATCCTGTTCGTCGGCACCAAGCGCCAGGCGCGCGATATCGTGCGCGAGGAGGCGATCCGCTGCCAGATGCCTTTCGTCGACCACCGCTGGCTCGGCGGCATGCTGACCAACTTCAAGACCGTGAAGCAGTCCATCAAGCGGCTCAAGGAGATGGAGGCGATGCAGCAGGACGGCAGTCTCGAACGCATCTCCAAGAAGGAGGCGCTCGGGCTCACGCGCGAGCTCGCCAAGCTGCAGCGTTCGCTCGGCGGCATCAAGGATCTCGGCGCGCTACCCGATGCGCTCTTTGTGATCGACGTCGGTTACCAGAAAGGCGCGGTCGCCGAGGCGAACAAGCTGGGCGTACCGGTCATCGGTGTGGTCGACACCAACCATAACCCCGAGGGAATCGGCTACGTCATTCCCGGAAACGACGACTCGAGCCGCGCGATTCGGCTCTATGCCCGCGGCATCGCGGACGCGGTGCTCGAGGGCCGCACCCAGTCCCTGGAGGAGGTCGTCGCCGCCTCGCGCGACGAGTTTGTCGAGGTGGAAGACGATGAGGCCGCGAAGTAGATTGGCTCGCATGCATATCCGTAAAAGGGGCTTCGGCCCCTTTTTTTCAACCCGAAGGAGCGTAAGGCAATGGCAGAGATCAGTGCAGGCCTGGTGAAAGAGCTGCGCGAACGCACCGGGCTTCCGATGATGGAGTGCAAGAAAGCGCTCGCCGAGACCGGCGGCGATCTGAAAAAGGCCGAGGAGCTGCTGCGCATCAAGGGCAGCGCCAAGGCCACCAAGGCAGCCGATCGCATTGCTGCCGAAGGCGTGATCGGTGCCTGGCTGTCGGCCGATGGGAAGGTCGGCTCGCTCGTGGAGTTGAACAGCGAAACCGACTTTGTCGCCAAGAACGACGATTTCATTGGTTTCGCGAACTCGCTTGCCGAGATCGTAGGCACGCGCAATCCGTCCAGCGTGGGAGAGCTGAACTTGCTCGATCTTCTCGGTAGCAAGGTGGAAGCCCGGCGCCAGGCACTCATCCAGAAGATCGGCGAGAACATGACCATCCGCCGCTTCAAGCGAATGGAGGCAAGGGGCAAGCTCGCACTCTATATCCACGCCGGGAGCAAAATCGGGGTTCTGGTCGATTACGAGGGCCCGGAGGACGTCGGCAAGGACGTCGCGATGCATATCGCCTTCGCCAAACCGGCGTATCTCAGCAAGGTCCAGGTCCCTCAGGAGATTGCTCTGGACGAGCGGAGAATCCAGGAGGCCCGCGCGAAGGAGTCCGGAAAGCCCGCCGGCATCATTGCGAAGATCGTTGAGGGCGCGGTCAACAAAGCGCTCAACGAGAAAACGCTGCTCGGACAGCCCTTCGTGCGCGATGACAAGCAGACGGTGGAGAAAATGCTCGTCGCTAATAAGGCCAAGGTGCACGGCTACGCGTTCTTCGTGGTGGGCGAGGGGATTGAGAAGAAGTCGACCGATTTCGCCGCCGAGGTGATGGCGCAGGCCGGAAAGGCGCATTGACTCCCAAGTACAAACGGGTTCTGCTCAAGCTGTCGGGGGAAGCGCTGATGGGGGAGGACCCGTTCGGCATCAACCGGCAGACGATCGAGACGATCGTGGGCGAGGTGGCGCAGGTGTCGCGCCTCGGCGTGGAGCTCGGCGTGGTGATCGGCGGCGGCAACATTTTTCGCGGCATCGCGCCCGGCGCGGCGGGCATGGACCGGGCGACCGCCGACTATATGGGGATGCTCGCCACCGTGATGAACGCGCTCGCGCTCTCGGACGCGATGCGCCAGGCCGGGATCGCGAGCCGTGTGCAGTCGGCGCTCAACATCGAGCAGGTGGTGGAGCCCTATATCCGGGGCAAGGCGATCCGCTACCTTGAGGAGGGTAAGGTGGTGATCTTCGCGGCGGGGACCGGGAACCCGTTCTTCACCACGGATACCGCTGCGGCGCTGCGTGGCAGCGAGATGGGCGCCGAGATCGTGCTCAAGGGAACGAAAGTCGACGGCGTGTATACCGCCGATCCGAAGCGCGATCCGCGCGCCGAGCGCTACGCAAGAATAAGCTTCGACGAGGCGATCGCGCGCAACCTGCGCGTGATGGATGCCACAGCGCTCACGCTGTGCCGCGACCAGAAGCTGCCGATCGCGGTATTCAGCATCTTCAAGCCCGGCGCGCTGCGCCGCGTGGTCCTCGGCGAGGACGAGGGCACGCTGGTTCACGTATGATGGCGGGGAGGTCGCGATGGTGATTGCAGAACTCAAGAAGACGACGGAGCAGAAGATGGACAGGAGCGTCCAGGCGTTCAAAGCCGACCTGGCGAAGGTGCGCACCGGGCGCGCGCATACGGGGCTGCTCGATCACATCACGGTCGACTACTACGGCACGCAGACGCCGCTGAACCAGGTCGCCAAGGTGGTGCTGATCGACGCGCGCACCATCGGCGTCACCCCGTTCGAGAAGAAGATGGCGCAGGCGATCGAGAAAGCGATCCGCGACTCCGACCTCGGCTTGAACCCCGCGTCCAGCGGCGAAACCGTGCGCGTGCCGATGCCACCCCTCACCGAGGAGCGGCGCAAGGAACTGATCAAGGTAGTCAAGCACGAGGCCGAGAACGCGCGCGTGGCGGTCCGCAACCTGCGCCGCGACGCCATCCACCAGCTCAAGGAGGCACTCAAGAAGCACGAGGTCTCGGAGAACGACGAGCGGCGCGCGCTCGATGAGATGCAGAAGATGACCGACCGGCATGTTGCCGCGATCGACCGGCTGCTGCAGGACAAGGAGAAGGAGTTGCTCGCGGTATGACGCAATCGCCCGGGGAGCCGAGCTCCACCCGTGAAATCCCGAACGCCGCCGAGCTGCCGCGTCACGTCGCCATCATCATGGACGGCAACGGCCGCTGGGCGCAGCGCCGGCGCCTGCCGCGCATCGCCGGGCACCGCGCCGGCGTCGAGGCGGTGCGCGCGGTGACCCGCGCCGCCCGCGAGATCGGGATCTCGTGGCTGACCTTGTACGCGTTCTCCAGCGAGAACTGGAACCGCCCGAAAGCCGAGGTCGACGCCTTGATGCGG
>DATFEI010000202.1:0-11715 GCA_035251315.1 Burkholderiales bacterium
ACCACCACCTGGGGCCGCGCCACCGCCAGCGACGCCAGCGCCGCCTCCCCAGACTCCACCGCCGTCACCGCGTACCCCGACGCCGTCAGCCGCATCGCTATCAGCTGCAGCAGGTCCTTGTCATCGTCCACCAGCAGAACGGGTCCGCGATCGCGCGTCGCCGGGGTCATTTCTGCTTCCTGCGCATGTTTTCCTCCCGCTCCAGTATGCCGCGTTCTATGGCGCGCAGGGCCTCCAATTGGTGCTTCAGCCCCTCCTCGCGCTTGTCGCGCTCTTTATCGGCTTGCGCGCGTTCCTTGTCGGCTTGTGCGCGCTCCTTGTCGATTCGTTCGCGCTCGCGCGCCGCGCGCTCGGCTTCGCGCGAGACCCGCTCCAGCTCGTGGACCGCACGCTGGCGCTCGCCGACCTGCGTGGCGAGGAGCGCGGCGAAGCGGCCTATGCTCGGGGCGTCCGAATCGGCCAGGGGAGCGAGGAGCTCGGCCGCACGCGCATCGTCGCGCAGCGGCGGCGGCAGGGTGGCGAGCAGCGTGGCGAGCCGCAGCCGCTCGGCTGGGGTTGCGCCATCCGGACGCGCAGCCTCCTTCTCCGCGCGGGCAAGCGCGGCTGCCTGTTCGGCGGCAGGCGCGCGCGCAGCGGCCATGGCCTCGGCGACGATCGCATCCACGGGGTTGACGAGGGGCTGTAATGCCGAACATCCGGCAAGGGCGAGGAGAAGGACGGGCGCCGCCGCTCTCATGCGGCCTTGCGGCGGGGAAGTGCGACCCGGAAATGCGCCCCGTGCTCTTCGGAGAGCACGCTGATGCTGCCTCCATGAGCCTCTACAAACTCCCGCGCAATGGCGAGTCCGAGGCCGCTGCCTTCCACGCGAGCGCTCGCCTTGGCGCGGCCCCGGAAGAAGGAGTCGAAGATCGAGTCGCGTTCCTCGGCCGGGACGCCGGGGCCGGAATCGATGACGTCGATCAGCGCCTCGTCGCCGCTCGAGCGCGCGAGCACCGAGACGCTGCCTCCCGACGGGGTGAACTTCACCGCGTTGCCGATCAGGTTGTCGACCACCGAGCGCAACTTCTCCGGGTCGGCGACCACGGTCGCCGCTTGGGCGTCGACGGCTATATGAAGGCCTTTGGCCTGCGCCGCAAGCTCGTGCAAACTTGCCACGTCGCGCACCAGCGCATCGAGCGAGAGCTTGCGAGGTTCGAGCGCCGCAGCCGCGTGCACCGCACGCTGGTAGTCGAGCAGCTCCTCGATAAGCCGCTGCAGCTTGATGCTGTTGTCCTTCATGATCGCCACCACGCGGCGCTGGGAATCCGAGAGCTTGCCTCCGACCTCGTCGTACAAAAGCTCGGCGCCCTCCCGCAGCGCGGTAAGTGGCGTCTTGAGCTCGTGCGAGAGATGCCTCAGGAAGCGGTTTTTCTCGTCCTCGACCTCGACCAGCCTGCGGCGCAGCCAATCGAGCCGTTCGCCGAGGGTCTTCAGATCCTCGGGGCCGCGCACCGCGATCGGCCGCTCGAAGTCGGCGCTGCCGAGCTGCCGGATGGCGCTGTCGAGCTCGGCGATCGGACGCGCGATATGGCGTGTGAGCGCGAGCGCCAGACCGAGCGCGACCGCGGTGCTGAAGATGACGAGGAGCACGAGCTGGCGCTGCACCGACTCGGCGTCCGCACGCAGCCGCATCACCTCACGGTCGGCGAGCCGCGTGCTGATGGCGAGCACTTCGGACGCGTTCTCGGCGAGGTCGGCGGCGAGTGCGGCGACGTGGCGGCGGTCGGCGCGCTCAGGCGCGGTGAGCAGATCGTAGAGGCCCTGTTCCCGGTCCATGGTGATCCGCAGGGCGGCGCGCTGGTCCTCCTCGAGCGGGAGCTGCAGCAGCTCGTGCGCGACCTGGCCGAAGCTCGCGTGCACCCGGCCGAGATCGGCGTCGAGCCCCGGCGCGTTGAGCGTCGCAAGACGCTCGAGCGAGCTGATGCGGTTGACGAGCGTGCGGCTCGCGCGCGCCGCTTGCGAAGCGTTGAACACGGCGCTGCGACTGCGATCCGCGAGCCGCTCGCTGTGCCACGCGGAATACGCGAGCGCGGCCACCAGCGGCACGGCGACGAGGACGAAGCTCGCCAGGCACAGACCGAGAAACGATCGCGGATACGCCATGTCCTTATACTTTCGGCCAATTCTGCCGCCAGCGAGGACCAATGTCACAGAGCGCCGGGCCCCCGCAGTACCCTCATGTGTATCTGGTCGCGGCAGTTGCTGCCAATGGAATCATAGGTGCTGGCGGCAAGCTACCGTGGCACATCCCGGAGGATTTGCAGCATTTCAAGCGTCTGACGCTAGGCCACCCGGTCGTCATGGGACGGCGCACCTGGGAATCGCTGAAAGCTCCCCTTCCCCAACGGGAAAACATCGTCGTCACTCGGACAGCGGGATATGAGGCGCCGGGCGCCGCGGTCGCCAGTTCGCTCGAAGCTGCGCTCGCCATGTGCCTCGGCGAGCCGGTCGCCTTCGTGATCGGCGGGACGAGCCTGTTCCGTGAGGCGCTTCCAATCGCCGCGGGGCTGGTCCTTACCGAGATCCACCGCGACTATCAGGGCGACACCTGGTTCCCCCAGTGGGACCGCTCGCAATGGCGTGAAACGCAGCGCGAAACGCGTGCCGCGGCGGACGGCACGCGCTTCGACTACGTCCTGTACGAAAGAGAAGCTTAGCTTGCGCTCTCGAGCACCCGCACCTCCGGCAGCGGAAAGCCGTTGAACTGGCTCGCATAGGCCGTGGTGTAGGCGCCGGCATTCTGGATGTAGATGAAATCGCCTTCCTGCAGGTCCGACGGCAGCGGCTCGTCGCGCATCACGACGTCTACCGAGTCGCACGTAGGGCCGCCCACGGTCCACGCGACATCGGGGCCGGAGCGGTCGGTGCGCACGCGGTAGCGCAGGCCCTCGCTCGACTCGATCACGCCGCCGAACAGGCCCGCGTCCCAGTGCATCCAGCGCTTGCCAGCGCGCGTCGCCGTGCCGAGCACGCGGCAGACGAAGTAACCGGCATCGGACACCAGGTAGCGCCCCGGCTCGGCGATCACCTGGACTTCCTCCGGAAAGGCCTTCAGCGCCTCGTTCACCACCTCGCCGATGACCTCGATCGAGGGAATTGGCTTGACGTGACGCACCGGAAAGCCGCCGCCGATGTTGAGAAGGCGCGGCCTTAGGCCCGCCTTCGCCATCACGTCGAACAGGACCCTGGACTTCTCGAGCGCAACCCGCCAGTTTTCCGGGTTGCGGCACTGCGAGCCCACGTGGAAGGTCACCCCCGCGAGGTCAGCGCCTAGCTTCGCCGCGGCGGCGATGATCTCGCGCGCGTCGGCGACGCCGCAGCCGAACTTGCCCGAGAGCGGCCAGTCGGCGCCGATGTTGGGCGTGGCGATCCGCAGGTACTGCTTTGCGTCGGGCTTGATCTCGTGCACGCGCCGCAGCTCTTCAATGCTGTCGACGACGTACCACTGCACGCCCTTGGCTGCCGCATAAGCGATGGCGTCGCGCGACTTCATCGGGTTGGAGAAGAAGATCTCCGCGGCCGGCACGCCGAGGGGGAGCAGCAGATCGAGCTCGACGGTCGAGGCGATCTCGAAGCCCGCGCCTTCCTGGACCAGCACCTTGAGCACACGCCGGTCCGGGTTCGCCTTGACCGCGTAGTGCGGGCGCACGCGTGGCATGGCCGCGCGGAAGCGCCGGATCTTGTTCCGCACGATTGCGGTGTCCAGGATCAGGAAAGGCCGGGTATAGCTCTGACGTGCTGCCTTGCGCACGACTTCGAAGTCGAGGCTGACTTCGGCGTGCGTGTCGAAAAGTGCTTCCTGCGGCGGCTGCTTGAGTGCTGCGGCGGATTGTCTCGTGCGCGTGATGCTACTGCGTTCCCCCATCAAAGTATCTCCTCGTGACGGTCGAGCACTAAGTTTCGGGAATATCCCGGACGCAAACGTGGACGGCGAACATCACGAACTCCTTCTCCTCGCTGAATCCAAAAAGAAAAAAACTTGAGCGGAGTATAGGGACATGACCCCGCCTGTCAAGGGTTTCGGCAGGTTTTTTCGGCCGTTCGCGGCGGCGCTAGATGCGCGGAAGCGTGACGCCCTTCTGCCCCTGGTATTTGCCGCCGCGGTCGCGGTAGGAGGTCTCGCACACCTCGTCCGACTCCAGGAAGATGACCTGCGCCACGCCCTCGTTGGCGTAGACGCGCGCAGGTAGCGGCGTCGTGTTCGAGAACTCAAGCGTCACGTGCCCCTCCCACTCGGGCTCGAGCGGCGTAACGTTGACGATGATGCCGCAGCGCGCGTAGGTGGATTTGCCCAAACAGATCGTGAGCACGTTGCGCGGGATTCGGAAGTACTCCACCGTGCGCGCCAGCGCAAAGGAGTTCGGCGGGATGATGCACACCTCGCCCCGGTAGTCCACGAAGTTTTTCTCGTCGAAGTTCTTCGGGTCGACGATGGTCGAGTTGATGTTGGTGAAGATCTTGAATTCGGTGGAGCAGCGGATGTCATACCCGTAGCTCGAGGTGCCGTAGGACACGACTTTCTTTCCGCCGACCTCCTTCACCTGCCCTGCCTCGAACGGCTCAATCATCCGCCGCTCTAGCGCCATGCGTCGGATCCATCGGTCTGATTTGAGGGCCATTATTTCTCCGCTGGACTAGACTTGATTCTATGTCCTGGCCATTCTCCGTGCGGCCGCTGTCTGCGCATCTAGGCGCCGAGATATCGGGCGTCGATCTGACGAGCGACATCTCGGAAGAGCTCTTTGGCGCCTTGTACTGCGCCTTCTTGCGCTATCAGGTCCTGCTCTTCCCGCCGCAGGACCTGTCCCCGGCGCGTCAGGTGGCGTTCGGCGGGCGCTTTGGCGAGCTCCAGATCCACGTGATGAACCAGTATCACGCCGACGGCTATCCCGAGCTCTACCGCCTGTCGAACCTCGACGAGCACGGGAGGCCAAGCGGGCGCCACCCGGACAAGGGCACTCTCGCCTGGCACACCGACGGCTCCTGGCAACGCGTGACCGGTCAGGCCACCATCATCTACGGCGAAGTCATGCCCGAGCGCGGCGGCGAGACACATTTCTGCGACATGTACGGCGCCTATGAACGCCTCGACACCACTTGGAAGGCGCGCATCGCCAATCTGCGTGCCGTGCACAACCTGGATTTTTCGCGCAATCGGCGCCATGGCGAGGATCCGTTGACCGAGGCGCAGCGGCGTGCAAAGCCGCCGGTGGATCACCCGGTCGTGCGCACCCATCCGGAGACTGGCCGCAAGTGCCTGTACCTCGGCGATCACGCCGAGTACATCGTCGGCATGCCTTACGACGAGGGACGTGCCTTGATAGAGGAGTTGAACAGCCTCGCCGTCCATCCGGAGCTCACCTACGAGCACCGCTGGACGCCACGCGAGCTCATCGTCTGGGACAATCGCTGCGTGCTGCATCGAGCGACGGCCTACGACGCTGCGACGCAACCGCGCGTCATCCGGCGCTGTACGGTGCTCGGCGAGGTCCCGACCTAGGAGCGGTAGGAGCCCCCGCTTGAATCAGGTGTTCTGGACCACGATGTTTGGGAACTTGGAGGTCATGTCGCGCTGGAGGTCTGCGATCTTCACCGCGCAGCGCCGGGCGATCCTCTTGTAGATCGCCGCGATCGGCCCGTCGGGGTCCGAAACGACGGTCGGCTTTCCCGAGTCGGCCTGGCTGCGGATCGCCTCGTCGAGCGGCAGCTGCCCGAGGAGCTCGGTGCCGTAATCGCGTGACATCTTCTCCGCGCCGCCGGAGCCAAAGATATGGCTCTGGTGGCCGCATTTCGGGCATACATGGAACGACATGTTCTCCACCACGCCGAGGATCGGGATGCCGACCTTCTCGAACATCTTGAGGCCTTTGCGCGCATCGATAAGCGCAATGTCCTGTGGCGTGGTGACGATCACCGCGCCGGTGACGGGCACTTTCTGGGCGAGCGTGAGCTGGATATCCCCGGTCCCCGGCGGCAGGTCGACGACGAGATAGTCGAGGTCCCGCCAGCGCGTGTCCTTGAGGAGCTGCTCGAGCGCTTGAGTCACCATCGGGCCGCGCCACACCATGGGCGTGTCGATGTCGATCAGGAATCCGATCGAGATCGCCTGCAAACCATGCCCCGCCATGGGCTCGAGGTGCTTGCCGTCGTGCGACTCCGGGCGCCCGGCGATGCCGAGCATCATGGGCTGCGACGGACCGTAGATGTCGGCGTCGAGCACGCCCACCGCCGCGCCTTCCGCGGCGAGCGCAAGCGCAAGGTTGACCGCGGTGGTGGACTTCCCGACGCCGCCCTTGCCGGAGGCAACCGCAATGATGTTCTTGATCCCGGGCACGAGCTTCACGCCGCGCTGCACGGCGTGCGGCACTACCCGGGACGACACTTTCACGGTCACCTTTCCCGCGCTGGCCGCTTTCAGCGCCTGAACCACCTCGCGCCGGATCGGCTCGTGCTGGCTCTTCCCGGGATAGCCGAGCTCGATCTCGAGCGATACGTCGTCGCCGGAAACCTTGATGTTGCGCGCCGCGCGCGTGCTCACGTAGTCCTTGCCGGTGTTCGGATCGACGAGCTTGGAAAGCGCCGCCTGGACGCTCGCTTCAGTGACGGACATGCTTGAAGTGTAAGCTAAAATCGCCCTCCCTCATGGCCCCACGCCAGCTCTTCGTCACCACCGCGTTGCCGTATGCGAACGGCCCGTTCCACATCGGCCACATCATGGAATACATCCAGGCTGATATCTGGGTGCGGTTCCAGCGCATGCAAGGCCACTTGGTGCATTTCGTGGGCGCCGACGACGCGCACGGCGCGCCGATCATGCTCGCCGCCGAGAAGGCCGGCAAGACGCCCGAGGAGTTCGTGGCCACGATCCAGAGCGGCCGGGCGGCGTACCTCCAAGGCTTTCACATCGGTTTCGACAACTGGCATTCCACGCATTCGCAGGAGAACACCGAGCTCTCCCAGGACATCTACCGGAGGCTCAAAGCCGCCGGCCTCGTGTACTCCAAGCCGGTCGAGCAATTTTTCGACCCGGTCAAGCGGATGTTCCTCGCCGACCGCTACATCAAGGGCGATTGCCCGAATTGCGGCGCCCGGGATCAGTACGGCGATGCGTGCGAGAACTGCAGCAGTGTGTATGCCGCGACCGAGCTCAAGAACCCGTATTCCACGCTCTCGGGCGCGGCGCCAGTGCTGAAGAGCTCGGAGCACCATTTTTTCCGTCTCTCCGACCCCAGATGCAGGTCCTTCCTCAAGGGCTGGCTGGAGGAGCCCGGCCGGCTGCAGCCGCAGGTGGTCAACAAGGCGAAGGAGTGGCTCGAGGGCACTGCAGACAAGGCGCTCGCCGACTGGGACATTTCGCGCGACCCACCCTATTTCGGCATTCGCATCCCGGACATCCCGGAAGAGAAGTACCTCTACGTCTGGCTCGACGCGCCGATCGGCTATCTCGCCTCGCTGAAGAACTACTTTTGCAGCGGAAGAGCGAAGGCCAAAGGCGAAAACCGCTCGTTCTTCCAATTCCTTGAGGATTCGAAAACCGAGCAGATCCACTTCATCGGCAAGGACATCATCTACTTCCATACGCTGTTCTGGCCTGCGATGCTGCAATTCGCGGGCCGGCCCTACAAGGTGCCCGACCACGTGTATGTGCACGGCTTCATCACCGTGTCGGGGGACAAGATGTCCAAGTCGCGCGGCACCGGTATCGATCCGCTGCGCTACCTCCAGCTCGGCATGAATGCCGAGTGGCTGCGCTACTACATCGCCGCCAAGCTGAACGCCAACGTCGAAGACCTCGACTTCAACCCGGACGACTTCCTCGCTCGGGTGAACAGCGATCTCGTCGGCAAGTACATCAACATCGCTAGCCGCTGCGCGCCCTTCCTTACGCGGCGGTTCGGCGGGCGGCTGGCCGAGAGCCGGCCGGCGGGCACGACGCGCGCGATTCTCGAGCACGCAAGCCAGATCGCCGCGGACTACGAGGCGAGGGAGCTCGGCAAGGCGCTCAAGAGCGTGATGGCGTTGGCGGATCTCGCCAACCAATATGTCGATCAGCACAAGCCCTGGGAGCTCGCCAAGTCGGCGTCCCGCGAGCTCGAGCTGCATCGCGTATGCTCGGATGCGATCAATATGTTCCGTTTGCTGACAATCTTTTTGAAGCCGGTCCTGCCAACTCTGGCACAGGAAGTTGAGAAGTTCCTGGGTGTAAGCGCCCTGACGTGGTCAGATTCGGGCAAGCTGCTTCCGGAGGGTCACCAGATCAGGCCATATCAACACTTGATGTCGCGCGTTGAGCCCGGGCAGCTGGACAAGTTGTTTAGCGCGCAGTCGGTGCCTCAGCCCGCTGCGCCGCAGCGTCACGCCGAAAAGCAGCAGCACGCCACGAAAGAGCACGCCATGGGCGAGGAAATCACGATCGAGGAATTCAACAGGCTCGACCTGCGCGTGGCGCGCATCGCGCGCGCCGAGCGGGTGGAAGGCGCCGACAAGCTGGTCAAGCTGACGCTCGACCTCGGCGATGCGACGCGCACGGTGTTCGCCGGGATCAAAGCCGACTATGCGCCCGACAAGCTCGAAGGGCGGCTCGCGGTGCTGGTCGCGAACCTCGCTCCGCGCAAGATGAAGTTCGGGATCTCCGAAGGCATGGTGCTCGCCGCGTCCGGAGACGGGCCGGGGATTTTCCTCGTCTCGCCCGATTCCGGGGCCCGGCCGGGCATGCGCGTAAAATGAACCGTCACGGCCCGACAGCCGCTTAGGGGAGATTCGCTTTGGAGAGCGCCGGCCGCACGCTCGTCTGCAGCGTCCTGTTTCTGGACATTGCCGACTATTCCCAAAAGCCGGTCGCCGAGCAGCTGCAGCTGAAGCAGGCTTTCAACCAGGCCCTCGCGGTGGCGCTGGAGCAGGTCGCGGCGCGCGACCGCGTGATTCTCGATACCGGCGACGGCGCGGCGATCACCTTCATGGGCGACCCGGAGGACGCGCTGCTCGCCTCGATGGCGATGCGCGACCTGTCGGCGAAGGTGCCGGTGCGCCTGGGCGTCAATCTCGGCCCGGTGCGGCTGGTGAAAGACCTGAACGGGCAGATGAACATCATCGGCGACGGGATCAACGTCGCCCAGCGCGTCATGAGCTTTTCCCGCCCCGGGCAGCTCCTCGTGTCACGCTCGTTCTACGAAGTGGTGTCGTGCCTGTCGCGCGACTACGCCAATCTTTTCCGCCACGAGGGCTCGCGCACCGACAAGCATGTGCGCGCGCACGAGGTATATGCCGTGGTCGGCGCCACGCCGACTCCGCGGCGCCTGGACGAAGCGCACGCCCGCAGCGCGCGCGTCCCGCCTGGCGCAGCCGGCTGGCTCGTGGGTACCGGCCCGCTCGGCTTGCGGCGCACTTCGCTGGTGGTGGCGCCGGTTCTCTTCATGTTCATCGTGGCGGGCGGAGTCGGCGCGCGCGCCATGTTGCCCGAAGGGTCTCCCGCCAAGGCGAGCGCGTCGAAGCCAGGCGCGGCGGTAACCAAGCAGGCGGTGCAACGCGCGCCGGCGCTGCCACCGGCCGCACCCCCGCCTCCCGCTCCGGTCGCCGCGGCTGATCCCGCCCCGGCCGCCAAATCGCCCGCGCCCGCCGCCGGAGGCGGCGCCGCGGTCATAGAGAGGAAGAAGAAGCTGGTCCTGGCGCGCGCGGAGGGCAAGCCGGCCGAAAAGCCGCAGCCCGCTGGCCGCGTCGAACTCGCGGTCGCGCCATGGGGCGAGGTGCTCGTCGACGGCAAGAGCCGTGGCATCAGCCCGCCCCTGCGCGCGCTCGACCTTCCGCCCGGGAGCCACACGGTGGAGATCCGCAACTCCACCTTCCCCGCGCACGTCGCGCGGGTCGAAGTCAAGCCGGGCGAAGCAGTAAGGATCCAGTACCGCTTCCGCTGATGCGCTGCGCGCGCGCGCTCGTTCTGGTCGCCGCCTGCACCGGCTGCGCGCAGTTCGGCGAGCTGGTCGACACGACCAAGGCGCACGTCAAGATGATCGAGGGATTGCGTCAATTCGATTCTGGAAATCATGAAGCCGCGGCGAAGACGCTTTCGCGCGCGCTCGGGATGAGACTTAGTCCGAAAGACCGCGCCACCACGCACAAGCATCTCGCCTTCATCCACTGCACCGCCGGCCGCGAGCGTGCGTGCCGGGAAGAGTTCCGCCGTGCACTGGCGGCAAATCCGGCGATGAAGCTCGACGCTGCCGAGGCCGGGCACCCGGTCTGGGGGCCGACCTTCAAGGCGGTGAGCGGCGCTCCGGCTTTCGGCGGCACCTCTGCGCTCGGCGCGGCGCTCAAGCACTACGAGGACGGCTACTACGAGGAATCGGCCAAGAAGTTGCAGGAAGCAATCGACCTCGGCGTGCCGGACAAGCAGCGCGCCAACGCGCACAAGCACCTCGCGTTCATTCACTGCTCGTGGAGCCGCGAGCGGGAATGCCGCGACGAATTCCGCAAGGCGCTCGCGGCAGACCCGGCGCTCGACCTCGCGCCGGCCGAAGCCGGGCACCCGGTCTGGGGACCAATCTTCCGCTCACTAAGAGCCGGCAAGTAAGGCGCGTTGAAAGGCCGGTAGACTGCGGGGCAATGGAGCAACCGCAGCTCGGCCGCTACATCATCGATTCGGAGATCGGGCGCGGCGCCATGGGGGTCGTGTTCAAGGCGACCGACTCGGTATTGCAGCGAACCGTCGCGGTCAAGACCGTCAACATGGCGATGGAGAAGGATCACGCCGACAAGTACGAGGCGAGGTTCTACCAGGAAGCGCGCGCTGCGGGCGCGCTCAACCACCCGAACATCGTCACCGTCTACGACGCCGGCAAGGCCGGCGACGTGGTGTTCATGGCGATGGAGTACATCCAAGGCGTCGAGCTGCGTAGCCTCCTCGTCGAAAGCCAGCCAATGGGCGTGAGCCAGGCGATCTCGATCGCGGCGCAGGTCGCCGAAGGTCTGGGCTACGCCCACCAGCGGGGAGTCGTGCATCGCGACATCAAGCCGGCCAACATCATGGTGGTATCCGATGGACCGGTGAAGATCACCGATTTTGGAATCGCGCGCATGCGGGCCTCCGCTGACCTTACCCAGACCGGCGTGATGCTCGGCTCGCCGAAGTACATGTCGCCCGAGCAGGTGATCGGCAAGCGCGCCGACCACCGCTCCGACATCTTCTCGCTCGGCGTGATCCTCTACGAGATGCTGACCGGCGCGGCGCCCTTCGCGGGCGAGAACGTCACCGCGCTGATGTACCAGATCGTGAATTTCGCGCCGCCCGCGCCGAGCGAGGTGAACCGGCACGTGCCGGAGATGCTCGACTTTGTGGTTGCCAAGATGCTGTCGAAGCCGCTGGAAGAGCGCTACCAGGACGCGCGCGAGGTGGCGAAAGACCTGCGCGAATGCGAGCGCGCGCTCAGCGCTCCGGTGACCGCGACGCAGGCCGGGCGGCCCTCTGGCCTCGCGAGCGGGACGCAACCCGAGCTGCTCGACACGCGCGCCACCACCGTGGTGCTCGGCCAGTCGGTGACGCGCTCGCGGCAGATGGACCACGCTCCGGACAAGACCACCCAAGGCGCCGCAGCGCCGCTTGCGCGCGGCGTGTCGCACTCGTTCGATTCGCACGAGGCGACGCAGCGGCTCGCGGCGCTCACCGGCGCGACCACCGCGCCG
>DATFEI010000093.1:0-6129 GCA_035251315.1 Burkholderiales bacterium
GGGCGCGGCTGCGTGCGCCGGAAGTACAGCTCCGACACGATCGCGAGCACCGGGATCTCATAGAGAATGGTATGCAACCACGGGCCGCGGATCGTGATGTCGATCTCGCCCGGCTTTTCGCCCAGTCCCGTGCGAACGTACTTCTCGTTGAACTGGAACAGCGCCAGGAAGTCGACGAAGTCGGACTTCATGAAACGCAAGCCGCGCAGGTAAGCAAGCTCCTCGTCGCGGAAGCGCAGGCGGCAGAGCTCGGCGAGCTCGCGTTCGATGCGGTCGAGGTCGGAGCGCAGGTCCACGCCCTCGGTGCGGCACCTGAACTTGTATTCGACCTGCGCGCCAGGGAAGTGGTGCAGCACGACCTGCATCATGGTGAATTTGTAAAGGTCGGTGTCGAGCAGCGACTGGATGATCATTGCGCGCAAATTGTACCCGGGGCGGTTATCCTGCCGGCATGTGCGGCCGCTACGCGCTGCATGCGAATCCCGAGGTGCTGGCGCTGCAGTTCGGGCTCGATTCGGTGCCCGAATTCAGGCCGAGCTACAACATCGCGCCCGCGGCTGAAATCCTCGTAGTGCGGCCCGGGGCTGCGGCGCGCGCGCGCTGGGGCCTGCGCGGCCGGTTCGTCAACCTGCGCGCGGAAACCGTGCTCTCAAGATTCGGAGCGAGCGGCCGCTGCCTCGTGCCGGCGAGCGGCTTCTACGAATGGAAAGCCGAAGGCCGGCGCAAGCAGCCTTACTATTTTTGGCCCCCGCGCAATGCGCTGCTCGCGCTCGCCGCTCTGTGGGAACGGGATACCTGCTCGCTCATTACTACGGATCCGAACCCGGTGGTACGCGCCGTTCACGATCGCATGCCCCTCGTGGTGCCAAGGAGCCTTTACCAAGCGTGGCTGCACGGCGACGAAACCATCCTCCGATCAGCGCCGGAGATCGAGCTGCGCGCTCATCCGGTCAGCATGGCGGTAAACCAGGCGGCGAACGACTCGCCGGAGATGATCGAGCCGGTCGAGCTAGCCCGCGGCCTGTTCGACTAATCCCTGCACGCGCACACCGAGGAGCCGCACCGCCGTCGTTCCCGCCTGGGTGCGCGCGGCGAGCTCCACCGCCCACGAGGCAATGAGGTCCGCATCCGACGTAGGGCGCGACAGCGTATGGCTGCGCGTCACCGTCTTGAAATCGGAATAGCGCACCTTGATCGTCACGGTGCGCGCTGCGAGCCGCCGCCGCGCGAGCCAATCGGCGTTCTCGCGCGCCATGCGATCGAGCTCGGCGCGGATGACATCCGCGTCGACGAGATCGTGCGCATACGTATTCTCCGTGCTGGAAGACTTCGACTCGCGGTCCGGCACCACCGGCCGCGGATCGTCGCCTTGCGAGAGCTGGCGCAGCCAGTCGGCGAGGCTGCCCACGGTGTCGCGCAGGAGCTGCACATCCGCGGTGCGGATCTGCACCAGCCGTTCTATCCCGAGCCCGCGCAGCTTGCGGGCGGTCACCGGCCCCACTCCCCACAGCGCTTCCACCGGCAGCTCCTGGAGGAAGCTCTCCACGCGCTCAGGCGAGATCACGGTAAGCCCGTCGGGCTTGCGGTAGCCGGAGGCGATCTTGGCCAGGAACTTGTTCGGCGCGACGCCCGCCGAAGCGGTGAGCCCCGTCTCCCCGACGATTTGCTGCTTCAGCCGTCGGGCGACGCGGCTGCCGAACTCCTCGCCCCAGGCGTTCTCGGTGACGTCCAGATAAGCCTCGTCGAGCGACAGCGGCTCCACCAGCGGCGTGCAAGCTCGGAGAATGGCCATCACCTGGCTCGACACGCGCCGGTAGCGCTCGAAGTCCGGAGACACGACCATGAGCTCAGGACAGAGTCTCAGCGCGCGCGCCATCGGCATCGCCGAGCGCACGCCGAACGCGCGCGCCTCGTAGCTCGCGGCCGCCACCACGCCGCGCGCCTGCGGCCGGCCCCCGACCGCCACCGGCTTCCCGCGCAGTTCCGGTTGGTCGCGTTGCTCGACCGAAGCGTAGAACGCGTCCATGTCCAGATGGACAACCCGGCGCATACTGTATATATTGCCACTAATGGACGGACTTACAGAGCGGCAAGCGCAGATCCTGCGCCTCGTCCGGGAGCTGACCGAGGTCTCGGGTTTTCCGCCGACCCGCGCCGAGATCGCCGAGCGCATGGGCTTTCGCTCGGTGAACGCTGCCGAGCAACACCTGCGCGCGCTGGAGAAAAAGGGCGCGATCGAAATCTCTTCGGGAGCCTCGCGCGGCATCCGGGTGCGCGATGGCCGCCCTGCCGCCCGCCTCGGGCGGCTGCTCGAGCTGCCATTGGTCGGCCGCGTCGCCGCGGGCAGCCCGATCCTCGCCGAGGAGAACCTGCAGGGCCGCTACCAGGTCGATCCCAATCTGTTCACGCCCCGCGCCGACTACCTCTTGCGCGTGCGCGGCATGTCGATGCGCGACGCCGGAATCCTCGAGGGTGACCTGCTCGCCGTGCACAAGACGAGCGAAGCGCGCAGCGGGCAGATCGTTGTCGCCCGGCTCGCCGACGAGGTCACCGTGAAGCGCTATCGCCGGCGCGGGCATACGGTGGAGCTCGAAGCGGAGAATCCGGATTACAAGCCAATCGAGATCGACCTGCGGCGTGAGCCGCTCACCATTGAAGGAACCGCCGTTGGCGTAATACGCAACGGCAAGGCCCTCTAAGACCTCTTAGAATGGCGCTGGCCCCAGGCCCGCGCCGATGAATCACACTACAACCGCAGACGGCAGCGCCGCCCGACTGGAGGTCTCGACCAATGCGGTCGAGGCCGAGATCCGCGATCGCGCCGACCCACAGCAGGTTCTCGCCGACCGCGTCGCCCAGCTCTACCGCCAGATGCCGATCGCCATCGGCGCGACCTTCATCGCCGGCGCGATCGCCACCTTCGAGCTGCAAGGCCGGTGGCTGAAGGAGCTTGTGCTGATATGGTGGGCGATCGTCGTCACCTTCACTGCAGCGGCGAGCCTGCTGCTCTATGCGTATTACCGAAGCCCGGACAAGGTCGCGAGCGCGCCGCAGTGGCTGCGCTGGCTCGGGATTGCGGCGCTCGGCAACGGCGCAAGCTGGGGGCTTGCGGGCGGTGTGTTCTTCCGCTCGCTGTCGGACGAGCAGCAGGTGTTTCTTGCGTTTCTCTTCGCCGGGATGGCTTCGGTGGGCATCCCGGTGTACGCCGCGTCGTGGCCGATCTTCGCTCTCTACGCGGCCGGCATTCTGGGCCCGTTTTTCTACGTGCTGCTCACCTTCGGCAATCGCCTGTTCGTAGAGATCGCGCTGCTCGTGCCGCTCTTCTATGCGATCAACGTCGTCATTGCTTACCGGCTAACGCAGGTGTTCCACTCCGGCTACCGGTTGCGGCACGCCTACGGCAGGCTTACCCGCGACCACCGCCAGCTCAACCAGCGCCTCGAGCGGCAGCTGGTCGAGCTCGAGGAGGCGCGGCGCCAGGTCGAGGCGAGCGGCCGCAAGCTCGCGCTCTTCGCCGAGCGCGCGCCGATTGCGGTGCTCGAGCTGGAGCCCGACGGCACGGTGGTGGAGGTGAACCACGCCGCTGAAATTCTATTCGGCTACGCGGCCGCCGAGCTCGTCGGCGGTCCCGTGAAGAAGCTCGTGCTGCCCAAGTTTCACGAGGACTTCGACCATACCTGGCAGCAGCTCGTCACTTCGCGCGAATCGGTGGCCGGGCTCAAGATCCGCAACCCGCGCCGCGACGGCGCCGAGATCATCTGCGAATGGACCGTCACCCCGCTCGTCAACTTCCAGCGGGAGGTCATTGCGGTGATCGCCCAGGGGCGCGACATCACCGCGCAGCTCGAGGCCGAGCGCATGAAGAAGGAGTTCACCTCGACCCTTTCCCACGAGCTGCGCACGCCGCTCACCTCGATCATCGGCTCGCTGCAGCTCATCAATAGCGGCGTGATGGGCGAGGTGGACAAGGAGGTGGCCGAGCTCACCGTGGTCGCCGAGCGCAACGGTCAGCGCCTGCTCGATCTCATCAACGACATCCTGGACATCGAGAAGATCGAATCGGGCAAGCTCACCCTGGCGCCTGAGCTCATCGCGCTCGACGAGCTGGTGCGCGAGTCGATGGTGCTCAACAAGGCCTTCGGCGAGCGCTTCCAGGTGCGCTTCGAGGCGCACGGCGGGATGTCCCACAGCCGGGTGTACGCCGACCGCAAGCGCCTGCTCCAGGTGATGACCAACCTGCTCTCGAACGCGGCCAAGTTCTCGCCCGAGGGCGGCGTGGTAGAGATCAGCACCGCGGACATGGGGCCGAGCGTGCGCGTTTCGGTTCACGACCGCGGCAGCGGCATCCCGGAAGCGTTCCGCGCGCGCATTTTCGGCCGCTTCACCCAGGCCGATTCGACCGCCACGCGGCAGAAGGGCGGCACCGGCCTCGGCCTCGCCATTTGCAAGCGGCTGGTCGAGCTGATGCACGGCCGCATCGGCTTTGACGACCGCCCGGGCGGCGGCACCACATTCTGGTTCGAGCTGCCGCGCCACAGCGCGTGAGATCGGAGACCCCATGCCAGACCGGCCTCTCAACCGCATCTGCTACGTCGAGGACGACGAGGATATCCAGCGCATCGTGCGCATGTCGCTCGAGCGGGTCGGCAAGATGACCGTCGCGGTGGTCGGCGATCCAACCCAGGCGATCGAAACCATGGCCGAGTTTCGCCCCGACCTGGTGATGCTCGACTGGATGATGCCGGTGATGGACGGCCCGACGCTATTCCGGCAGATGAAGCTGCGTCCGGAAACGAGCAGCCTGCCGGTGGTGTTCATTACCGCCCGCGCCTCGCAGCGCGACCTGGACGACCTAAAAAACCTCGGGGCCGCCGGGACCATCTCGAAGCCGTTCTCGCCCAAGGACCTGCCCGAACAGCTGCGCGCGATCTGGGCCGCGCTGCCCTGAAGGAATTCGGGGTCAGGGTCGAGATTCAGTTTTCACGTACGTAAAAGCGAATCTCGACCCTGACCCCGAATTCCTAGTGCAGGTTGCCCGTGTCGACGACAGGCTGCTGCTCAAGTTTGCGCGCGAGAAAGCCGATGACCTCGTCGGCGTTGCGGAACCGGGCATCGCGGTCCTTCTCCACCAGCTTGTCCAGCAAAGGCTGGTACTGCGCGAGCTCCGGCGGCAACGACGGCGGAACGGTGTTCAAGTGGTGCATGGCGATCTCCATGGCGGTTTCGCCATCGAACATGTGCCTGCCGGTGAGCATCTGGTAGAGCAGCACGCCAGCGCTGTAGATGTCCGTGCGCAGGTCGAGCGCACGCCCTTGCACCTGCTCCGGGCTCATGTAGCGCGGCGTGCCGAGCACTTCGCCGGCCCCGGTGCGGTCCGCTGCCGCGATGTTCTTCGCGATGCCGAAGTCTACGATCGCGAGCGTGCCGTCGCGGCGGAACATCAGATTCTGGGGCTTGAGGTCGCGGTGCAGGATACCCTTCTCGTGAATGTCGCCGAGCGCGAACATGAGCTCGCGGAAGAGTTTCAGCGCCTCCACCGGCGGCACCGGCCGGTTGCCGAGGCGCTTGCTCAGGTCGCCGCCCTCGAAAAACTCCATCACCAGATAGACGTTGTTCTCGTACCTGCCGTGCCCGAGGATGTGGGCGACGTGGCGGCTCTGGATCCGCTCGACCATGGCGAACTCTTCCATGAACCGCTCCATCGCTTTGCGGTTGACCACGGCGTCCTGGCGCAGGATTTTCACCACGAGCGGCTCGTCGTCGTCCTCGCGCGAGGCGAGGTAAACCCGGGCCGTGCCGCCTTCGCCGATCAGGTGCAGGATCCTGATGCCCGGGATGCGCACCTTGACGCGCAGGTTCTGGCCCTCCATGCGTGACGCCAGGTCGGGCGACACGGTGCGCTCCACCGGAGTCGCGGTGAGCTCGCGGATCGAGGCAATCAGCTTTTCGCGGGTGAGCTCCTGCTTGCGCTGATAGTCGTCCGCGCCGGCCTTGATCGCGCGCACGGCGATGATCTCGTTGCCGGCGCCGGTCAGAAACAGGACCTTCGGGCAGTCGTCGCGCCGCTTGAGCGCCTTCAGCCACTCCAGGCCGTCGCCGCGGCCGAGCATGTAGTCGAGCACGATGACG
>DATFEI010000234.1:0-7204 GCA_035251315.1 Burkholderiales bacterium
GTCCCGCTCCCCGCGATGCTCGCCGCGGTCGCGGCGCGGCTGGTGCTCCCGGCGCGGCTGCTGATCGCGGCGCGGCTCGCGCTGCGGCGCCGGTTGTGCCGCCGGCGGGGTGGGAACTTGCGGCTGCATGGCCGGCGTGGCCGGCTTGAACAGGCCGAAAAGCTTCGATAGGAAACTTCCCTCGGCGGCTGGCTGCGTCACGGGCTGGGCTTCCGCGACCGGCTGGGGCCGCGGCAACGAGTGATCGACCACCGGCGCGGGCTGCGAGGGGGTAATCGCTTTGACCACCGCCTCCTGGCGCTCGCGCTTGGTTTCTTCCTCGGCGCCCGGCGCTTTCGGCTCCTCGGGCCGCTCGACCAGCTCGTAGCTCGCCGGCACATGTTCCATCTGGTTCAGCTCGTCGTGCTTGAGGCGCTGCACCTTGTAGTGCGGCGTCTCGAGGTGCGGGTTCGGCACGAGCACGATGTTCACCTTCAGCCGAGCCTCCAGCTTCTGGATCTCGGCGCGCTTCTCGTTCAGCAGGAATGACGACACGTCGACCGGCACTTGCGCGTGCACCGCGCCGGTATTCTCCTTCATCGCCTCTTCCTGGACGATGCGCAAAACGTGTAGCGCGGTCGACTCGGTGCCGCGGATAAAGCCGGTGCCGCTGCAGCGCGGGCAGCTGATATGCGCGGTTTCTTCCAGCGACGCTTGCAGGCGCTGGCGCGAAAGCTCCATCAGGCCGAAGCGCGAGATCTTGCCGATCTGAACGCGCGCGCGGTCGTACTTGAGCGCGTCGCGCAGCCGGTTCTCCACCTCGCGCTGGTTTCGCTGCGACTCCATGTCGATGAAGTCGATGACGATCAGCCCCCCCAGGTCGCGCAGCCTCAGCTGGCGCGCGACCTCCTCGGCGGCTTCCAGGTTGGTGCGGAACGCAGTCTCCTCGATGTCGCCGCCCCGCGTCGCGCGTGCCGAGTTGACGTCGATGGCGACCAGCGCCTCGGTATGGTCGATCACGATCGCGCCGCCCGAGGGCAAGGCGACCTGGCGCGAATAGGCACTTTCGATCTGGTGCTCGATCTGAAAGCGCGAGAAGAGCGGGATGTCGTCGCGGTAAAGCTTCACCTTGCCGACGTTGCCCGGCATCACCGTTTGCATGAATGCCTTCGCCTGCTCGTAGATCTCCTCGGTGTCGATCAGGATCTCGCCGATGTCGGGCTGGAAGTAGTCGCGGATCGCGCGGATCACCAGGCTCGACTCGAGATAGATGAGGAAGGGCTTCTTCGACTGGTCCTGCGACGCGCCTTCGACCGCGCGCCAGAGCTGGAGCAGGTAGTTCAGATCCCAGGTCAGCTCTTCGAGCGAACGGCCGATCGCCGCGGTGCGGGCGATGACGCTCATGCCGTCGGGGAGCTGGAGCTGATCGAGCGTGTCGCGAAGCTCGTTTCTGTCCTCCCCCTCCACCCGGCGCGACACCCCGCCACCGCGAGGGTTATTCGGCATGAGGACGAGGTAGCGGCCGGCGAGGCTGATAAAGGTGGTGAGCGCCGCGCCCTTGGTGCCGCGCTCGTCCTTCTCGACCTGGACGATCAGCTCCTGGCCTTCGCGCAACGCATCCTGAATGCGGGCGCGGCCGACGTCGATGTCGGGCTTGAAGTAGCTGCGGGAAACCTCCTTGAACGGCAGGAATCCGTGCCGCTCTTCGCCGTAGTCGACGAAAGCGGCCTCGAGGCTCGGCTCGATGCGGGTGATGATTCCTTTGTAGATGTTGCTTTTGCGTTGCTCCCTTGCTGCGGATTCGATGTCCAGATCGACGAGCTTCTGCCCATCGACGATCGCGACGCGCAGCTCTTCCTGCTGCGTCGCGTTAAACAACATGCGCTTCACTTTTTGTTCTCCTGCGCGCGCAGGAGAGAGTGTCAGCCGGCTAAAAAATCTCCTCTTTGGGATGACCTCTGGGTCGCCTGAGACTTCTGTGGGAAAGCCCCTGCGCGCGCTACTAGTAGTATCGCTACTTCCGGTGAGCGAAATTAACCAGCGCTTCAGGCTCGGCTGCGGCCGGGCAGGAGGCGGGTTGCAGGTTCCGGCACTGCCGGGATCCTGTGCCTCGCAACTCGAAGCGGCGAAAAGATCATACGGAAAATGAATGACTTAAGCAAGGCGCGGGCGACCTGGGTGGAAGTCGGCGAAGAAAGCGAGGCGCAGCGCATCGACAACTTTCTGTTGCGCGCGCTGAAGGGAGTCCCGAAAAGCCACGTCTACCGCGTGCTGCGCAGGGGGGAAGTGCGCGTCAACAGCGGACGGGTGAAGCCGGACTACCGGCTGCGCGCCGGAGACCGGATCCGCGTGCCACCCATAAGGGTTTCCAATAAGAAGCCCGCGGCGCGGCCGCATGAGTTCCCGATCGTGTATGAGGATGCCTCGATACTCGTGATCGACAAGCCCGCCGGCGTCGCCGTACACGGCGGTAGCGGCGTCAGTTTCGGGGTCATCGAATCCTTGCGCGCGGCCCGGCCGCAGGCAAAGGTGCTGGAGCTTGCCCACAGGCTCGATCGCGATACCTCGGGGCTTCTCATCCTCGCGAAGAAGCGAAGCGCACTGGTGGAGCTGCACCGCATGCTGCGTGAGGGCGAGGTGGAAAAGGACTACCTCGCCTTGGTGAAGGGGGAGTACAAGGGGCCGCCGGAGATCCGCGCGCCGCTGCACAAGTACGTTACCGGCTCGGGCGAGCGGCGCGTGGCGGTCACCGAGCGCGGCATGTCCGCCGCGACACGCGTGAAAGTCCTTAAGCGAGCGGCCGAGCTCAGTCTGCTGGAAGTGCGTCTCCTTACGGGCCGGACCCACCAGATCCGGGTGCACCTCGCCCACGTAGGGCACCCGATCCTTGGAGACGAAAAGTACGGCGGCGGCAGCGCCAAACGGCTTCTCTTGCACGCTGCGAAGCTTGCTTTTCGGCATCCCCTGACCGGCGAGCCGTTGCGGCTCGAGTCGCCGATGTCTTCCGCAATGCAGGCGTTCGTGCCGTGAAATACCGGCTTCTCGTGTTCGACTGGGACGGGACCATCATCGACTCCGCCTCCACGATCGCCGAATGCATTCGCGACGCAAGCCGCGATCTTTCTCTCGAAGTACCCGAGCTCGAGCGTGCGCGCCACGTGATCGGGCTGGGCCTGCAGGACGCGATGCGCATCGTCGTACCGCAGCTGCCGGCCAGCCGATACCCGGAGTTCGTCGCGAGCTATCGGAAGCACTTCCTCGGGCGCAAGCACTCCATGCAGCTCTTCGCGGGCATGCGGGAGCTGCTAGAGCAACTTTCCGGCAGGCATCTTCTGGCAATCGCGACCGGGAAAAGCCGGCAGGGGCTCGACCGCGACATCGAGTTCCACGGCTTGAAGGCTCTGTTCGCGGCTTCGCGCTGCGCCGATGAGACGCAGCCCAAGCCGCACCCGGCAATGCTGGTGGAGCTCATGGCGGAGCTCGCAGTGCAAAACGACGCGGCGCTCATGATTGGCGACACCTCCCACGACCTGGAAATGGCGCGTGCCGCCAGTGTCGCCGCCCTTGCCGTGACCTACGGCGCGCATCCGGAGGACGGCCTGCGCGCTTGCGCGCCGCTCGGGTGCTTTCCCACGGTGGAGGAGCTCCAGGCATGGCTGAGGGCGAACGGCTGATCTGCGAGGGCGCGGCGCTAACCGAGGCCGGCCGCGGCGTGCGCTTCGAGGTCGAGTACTTCGGCGAGCCGGCGCCGGCGTTCGCGGTGCGCAAGGGCGGCAAGGTGCATGGCTACCTGAACCGCTGCGCCCACGTTGCGATGCAGCTCGACTGGCAGGAAGGCGTGTTTTTCGATGCCGAAGGGCGCGATTTGCTATGCTCGACGCACGGCGCCGCCTACGACGCTGCCACCGGCCACTGCCTCGGCGGACCGTGTAACGGCAGCCCGCTCGTCAAGCTGCGCCTTGAGGAGCGCAACGGCGAGGTCTATTTCATGGGATTCGAAGATGACTGAGAACGGTGGTCACTGGGAACGCGAGCTCGTTGCCAAGCTCGCTACCGCGGCGCTCAAGGAGCAGCGCCGCGCACGGCTGTGGGGTATCTTCTTCAAGCTCCTCGCCTTCGCCTACGTCGCGGTCATTCTGCTGCTGGCGGTGGACTGGCAGAGCGCCGACGTCTCCGGCGGCAAGAAGCACACCGCGATGGTCGAAGTGAACGGGCTCATTGCCCCCGGCGCGGATGCGAGCGCCGAGAAGATTACGAGCGCGCTGCAAGCGGCGTTCAAGGACAAGAATACCCAGGGCGTGATCGTGCGCATCAACTCGCCCGGCGGCAGCCCGGTGCAGGCGCAGGCGATCTACGACGAGATGAAGCGGCTGCGCAAAAAATACCCCGACATTCCGCTTTACGCCGTGGTTGAGGACATCTGCGCCTCGGGAGGGTACTTCGTCGCCGTCGGCGCCGACCAGATCTACGTCGGCAAGGCGAGCATCGTCGGATCGATCGGCGTGCTGATGAACGGCTTCGGCTTTACCGGCCTGATGGAGAAGCTCGGCATCGAGCGACGCCTGGTGACCGCGGGTGAGAACAAGGGCATGCTCGACCCGTTCTCACCCCAGGACCCGAAGGACACAGAGCACGTGAAGAAGCTGATGGGCGAGATCCATCAGCAGTTCATCAGCGTGGTGCGCGAGGGCCGCGGCAAGCGGCTCAAGGATTCGCCCGAGATCTTCAGCGGCCTCATCTGGACCGGCGAGCGCAGCGTCGACCTCGGCCTTGCCGACGGCTTCGGCAGCCTTGAATACGTGGCGCGCGAGGTGATCAAGGCCGAGGACATCCGGGACTATACGATCAGCGAGGGAATCGCCGAGAAGTTCGCGCGCCGCTTCGGCGCGGCCGCGGCGAACTCGATCGTGGACGCGCTGCTGCGCGCTTCAATCCGCTAGCAGAAGGAAAACCGCGGGGCGCCGGCCGATCGCGGCTTTCGCCCGGCGCCATTCGCCGATGGTTTTCGTCGAGATGCTTTCCCCGGGGAGCGTGAGGTCGGCTGCGACGCACAACCGCGTGCCGGCAGCACATGACTCGAGCAGCGCGGCGAAGAGCGCGTCGTTACGATAGGGCGTCTCGATAAAGATCTGTGTTTCTTTCTCCCGCTTCGAGCGCTGCTCGAGCGCGCGAATTTTCCGGCTTCGATCCGGATTCTCCCGAGGCAAATAACCACAAAACGCGAAGCGTTGCCCTTCTAGCCCGGAGGCCATCAGCGCGAGCACCACGGACGAGGGGCCGACGAGCGGCACGACTCGGAAACCTTCGCGATGCGCGGCCTCTACCAGCGCGGCGCCCGGATCGGCGATCGCGGGGCAGCCGGCTTCGGAGAGCAGGCCCATGGAGCGCTTCGCCCTGAGCGGCGCGAGCGGGTCGGGCTCATCATCGATCACCCGGATGTTCAACTCGCGCACCGGCATGCCGAGCGCGCCCAGAAAGGCGCGCGCGCTTTTCGCATTTTCAGCCACGAAATCACGCAGGGAACGGACGGTGGCGATACTGCTCGCGGGTAAAGCAGCTTCCGGCGAGCCGCCGAGAGGCGTCGGTATGGCATAGAGGATCAAAGCACCGGCATCCCGGCGCGCTCGAGCATCCCGGTCAGCGCGATGAGCGGCAAGCCAATGAGAGAGCTTGGATCATCGGTCTCGATGCGCTCGATGAGCGCAATGCCCAGGCCTTCGGCCTTGGCGCTCGCCGAGCAGTCGTAGGGCTTTTCGCGCCCGACGTAGGCCTGGATCCGGCGCTCATCCAGCGGCCTGAACACAACGCGGCAAGGGACTACTTGCGACTCGTGGATTTTCTTCGTCGAATCGAGCAGCGTTACGGCAGTGTGGAACTCGACCGTCCTGCCGCTCAGCTCGCGCAGCTGGCGCACGGCGTTGTCGTAGGTACCCGGCTTGTCATAGCGCCGGCCTTGGCAGGAGGCGACTTGGTCGGCTCCGATGATGAGCCCGCCGCGCTTCGCAGCCGTCGCTGCCTTGAGGAGCGAAAGACGAAGAGCAGTGTCGGCGGGCAGCTCGCCGCCGAGCGGCGTTTCATCGACCTCGGGCGAGAACACTTCGAACGGCAACCCGAGCCGCTCGAGCAGCGCCTTTCGGTAGCGCGAGGCGGACGCCAGCACGAGTCGCCGGGATTGTTCCATCGCTTTGTTTTGACGGGGCTTTTACCGCGATGATATCATCGCGCGTTTATGTCGCAACCGCCGGCGCATCAGCCGAGCATCGACGGCTTCGAGTTCGCGGCAGCCGGCGCAAAGCAGCAGGGAGTCTGGCCGCTGAGCGATTTTCCGCGCCTGCGCGACATGCTCGCGGCCGACGCGGGCGAGGTGGCGTACGAGATCAGCGGAGTGCGCGATGAGCATGGGCGGCCGGGCCTGCGGCTTAAGGTGAGCGGCACGCTGACGCTGCGCTGCCAGCGCTGCCTGGAGCCGATGGCGTTCGAGGTGCAAACGGACGAAACGCTGGTGCTCGCCGCCACGCTCGCCGAGATCCACGGCGAGCCGGCCGACGCGCACGGCCCGGACCGGGTGGTCGCAGGCAAGGAGATGGCGCTGCGCGAGCTGATCGAGGACGAGCTGATTCTCGCGGTGCCGTATGCTCCGCGGCACGAGAGCTGCACCGCGGGCCGGAAGGATGACCGGGAGGAAAGGACTTCGCCGTTCGCTGGGCTGCGCGGGCTGATGCACAACAAGCACTGATCTAGAGAGGAGTCGTACAGATGGCAGTTCACAAGGACAAGAAGTCGCCGTCCCGGCGCGGCATGCGCCGCTCGCACGATCACCTGAGCGCGCCCGCGATCGCGGTCGAGCCGACCAGCGGCGAGACGCACCTGCGCCACCACGTCAGCCCGACCGGGTTTTATCGCGGCAAGAAGGTCATCAGGACTCGCGAAGAAGAGTAGCCGCATTGATCACCGTCGCGGTCGATTGCATGGGCGGCGACCACGGCCCCCATGTGACGGTCCCGGCTGCGCTCGAATTCCAGGCGCGGGTGCCCGAGGTCGACGTGGTGCTGGTCGGCGTGAGCGACGCGCTCGAGGCCGAGCTCGACCTGGATGGCATCGGCGGCGCCCACCAGCACGAGGGCGACCTCAGGCTGCCGGGCCAGGAACTCCAGCGCGGCGGGTACCGTCACGCGGGGGCCGTGATCGCCCCCCATGCAATCGACGGCTACGGTGACCAGCGGGG